>NZ_AUNC01000034.1:0-269862 GCF_000714555.1 Thalassospira permensis NBRC 106175
GCATGCGAGATTTACGGAAACGGGTGTTTATCATGACGGGAGAGATGTGCCCTTGGGGCAAGGGTGTTTGTTCGGGGCAGCGAGAGCCGGGCTGAGGTCAGCCCATCCCGCCGCTCCCCAACAGGTCGGTGAAGTCTGGCAATGCCGAGGATCAGCAGGCCCGAATTGCGTCTGCATTGGATCGGCTGGCTGAATTGGTAGGCTTGGCGATGGGGTCGATGGATCATTCGGAGATGCCGAAAGGCTGGTCACCAATGGCGGGATTTGTGCCTGCCCTGCGACAACGCCTTCGTCCTTGGGGCGAGGTGCGCTTGTAGTGTCCATCGAAAGCCCGAGGCGTTTGTTCGGGGCAGCAGGGACTGGGCGTGGTCGGTCTGGTGCAATCCAGTTCTGTCCAGCCTACCCGGTCGGTAGCGTTTGGCTATGCCGAGGGGTAGCGGGATCGATTGCCAGTGGGCCGAAGGAGCGTTCGAAGATGCCGAAAGGCTGGTCATCGATGGCGGGAGGTGTGCCTGCCGTGCGACAACGCTGTTGCCCGTGGAGTGAGGTGCGTTTTGGCGCAACCGAGAGCGACGGGCGTTTGTCCGGTCTTCCGGTCGGTGGCGTTTGGCGATGCAAAGGGCAGCGGGGTTGGCTTGGCTGGATTGGCTTGGCGATTGATCAAAATCGTCATTCCGGGCGCAGCGCAGACCCGGAATCCATGCCCTGTTGGAAGAGGCTGGATTCCCGCCGTTACGGGAATGACGATCAGGTCGGGAGTACCTTGTCTGCGGCCCTTCTTACCGGGCCGTTTGATCCATCATCAGGCGCAACAGGCTTCACTTTTGGCACCAGGCACGGCAAGACCATGACCGATGGCGCGCGCACAAAAATGCGGACGCAGACCCGACTTTTCAAACAGGCTTTCGATATCGTCCTGACCATCGAGGAATCCCCCCTGATGCACCAGAAGTGTCTTGATGCCGGCTGCCAGCCCGCCCAGCACATCGGTATGGATTGTATCGCCCACCATCAGGACCCGATCCCGGCTGATATCGGGATGACGGTGCAGGACTTCATCAAACACGTGACCGTAGGGCTTGCCAACGCAATCCGGTATCACGTTGCAACGATCCGCTGCCTTATGGGCGAAATATCCGGACTCAACGGACAGGAATGCCCCCATCGGCGCGCAGATATCGGGATTGCCAACCAGAATGGGGCGCGGATTGGCGGCAAGGCTTTCTTCCAGATGATTCTGCTGGATATCGGACCAGTTTTCAGAATCAATAAGAACAAAACCGTCAACCGCATCATAAAGCGCGCGATCCGCACCAAGCGGTTCCACCCTGCCCGGCAGGATATCAAATGGCCAGTGAGCCGGTGCCATGGCTCCCCAATGGGACAGATCCCTGTAGGTTTCCATCATCGGGGCCACGAATTGCTGGCTGCTGATCAGGTTTGTCGTGTTGAAATCGAACCCGCGCCCGCGATGCCGTGCAAGGATTGCCTCGGCCGAACTCGATGCATCATTGGTGACAACGGCAAGTTTCTTTCCCGATTTCTGAAGGGCAGCCACGGTTTCGACCGCGCCGGGAATGGCTTGCGCCCCGCTGTTGAGCACACCAAAAGCATCGAACACGATCAGATCAAATTGGTCCGCGATTTCCAGAAGGTTTCCAACATACTGTGTTTTTGCAGGAACAGATGCCGGATCAACCTGCGGCAAACGCGGCGCATATTGCAGATAAGCGGCGATTGCCTGCTCAAAGCTGAGCTTCGGGCGGTTGATACTCATCTGTCCGTGTCTCCTGTCCGATAGAAAGCCATCCGTGAATTCGCCTGAAGGCATCAATCCGGATATGTTCGTATGAAAATCGCGATTGCTGTTGTAGCGGTTCCGCTTTCAATTGGAAAGCGATTGGTAATTTAATTAGCTATGCGCTGAAAACATAGCAATAAACAACGAAGCAAATCTGTATTATGACGTTATTTAAGCGTTTTCGTTGCAAAAACATGACTTTCTGCGCTTTCCAGCCTCCAGCCATGCAAAAAACGCATTGGATTTCACAATCAACCGGGCGTAGTTTGCACTCACGAAATAAAAACGATGTATCGACTGGCTGATGCGAAAAATGCAGATGATCATTCGGTACATATCAAGCAGACCGACACGTCAAACCAGTTAACTATTCCTTCATGGAATATCTTCGGTGAGCACATGCCGGTTATCTGAATGACAGTGCCAATTTGAAATTGGCCGGTTTGAAATAGGTGATGAAATGATCGTAACCAAGATTTTTGCTTTCCTGCGCGCCCTTCGTGTTCAGTACCAGACCCAGACTGCGCTCCGTAAACTTGATGCACGTGAGCTGGCAGATATCGGCCTGAACCGTGACATGATTGACGATGTCGCACATCGCGTTGCTTTCGGTCGCTAAGCCAGACCGTAGCCGTCCAAAAGAAAAGCCCCGGCATTGATTGCCGGGGCTTTTCTTGTTTTCGGGATAATGTGCTGACGGGGCAAGCTGTCCCTCGCCCCGTTGTAGCGCCCCGTTCTAGTTGGCAAATACCGCGCTATAATCCTCTCGCAGGATATTCTTCTGTACTTTTCCCATCGCATTACGCGGAAGTTCGGACACGAAGAAAACGCGCTTGGGTACTTTGAAATTGGCAAGCTGCCCCTTGATCGCATTGACCACGTCATCTTCGGACAGTTTATCGCTGCTGCGGACGATCACGGCCACGACGGCCTCGCCAAAATCCGGATGCGCAACGCCGATCACGGCACTTTCGACAACACCATCCATCTTGTCGATGACCGTTTCGATTTCTTTGGGATAAACGTTAAACCCGCCGGAAATCACAAGATCCTTGGCGCGACCAACGATATGGACATATCCCTTGGCATCGATTTTCGCGATGTCACCGGTAATGAAGAACCCGTCTTCGCGGAATTCCTCGGCCGTTTTTTCCGGCATTTGCCAGTATCCGGCAAAAACGTTCGGCCCGCGTGCTTCCAGAACGCCGATCTCGTCGGTTCCAAGCACATTCCCTTTATCGTCACAGACCCGGACTTCCACATCCGGCAGAGCCGGGCCGACCGTATGCACGATCCGTTCCCCATTGAGCGGATTGGACGTAGCCATTCCCATTTCAGTCATGCCGTAACGTTCCAGCAACGCCTTGCCGGTCCGTTCCCTGAAGGCGACAAATGTTTCGGGCAACAAGGGTGCCGATCCTGAAATGAACAGCCGCATGCCCGAGGTCACATCGGCATTGAAATCATCACCAGACAGCAGGCGGACATAGAATGTCGGTACCCCCATCATGACGGTACTGCGCGGCAACAGCGCCATGACCTGATCGCGATCAAATTTCGGCAGGAAGAACATTTTCGATCCCGACAGCATCACGCAATGACACGCAATGAAAAGCCCGTGCGTATGGAAAATCGGAAGCGCATGTAAAAGAACATCGTCCGGACCAAAGCCCCACAGCTTTTCCAGGGTCGCGGCATTTGACCATAAATTGGTCTGGGTCATCATGGCACCCTTTGGCTTGCCCGTCGTTCCAGAGGTGTAAAGAATGGCTGCAAGTTCATCATCTGCACAGGCAACCGGGGTAAATTCGGCGGGGAAATCCGCCGCCTGATGGATCAACGTCCCCTCGCCCGATGTGCCAAGTGTTAGAACCTTTTCAACGCCCTGCGCATCGGCAATTGCCGTTACTTCATCTTCGCGGTGTGGCTGGCAGACAAAAATAATAGGTGCCGCATTCCCCATGAAATAGGCAAGTTCACCTGCCTGATACGCGGTATTCAGCGGCAGATAGACCAGACCTGCGCGGATACAGCCCAGATAAAGGAACAGGGCTTCGGGGGATTTATCGACCTGAACCGCGACGCGATCACCTTTTTTGGCACCAAGGGCTGTCAAAAGCCCGGCAATACGTGCGGACGCAGCATCGGCATCACCGTAGCTGTATGTTGTGCCCTCTGCCGTTTCGATCAGGACCTTGGACAGGTCGGATGGAAATCGGCTTCGTATGCGCATGAAAAGGCTGTTGGTCACGGCGTATCTTCCCTGTTTCAGATCTTGTGCCGGGCATTCATGCTGCCCGATGTCATACCGGGCAGCATAGTGCACACAAGGATATCCGCAAACAAGTACTGTTTTACCGCTATGACCGATTGTGGTCAGCCGACCTGCGGAAATTCGCCATCAATGAACGGGAATGTTTCGCCAACCGTCACCAGTAATTCCGGGTAAAAACCGTTGAAATGGGTGGCCAGCGCGTTGCTGTAGGCACCGATATGACCAAACTCGATCCAGTCCCCTTCGCGGATGTCGGCGGGCAAGGTTACCGTTGCCGGAAGCACATCCATATTGTCGCAGGTCGGGCCATAGATCGTAAAATCAAGGGTATCGGTGTCGTTGAAATCACCGCCGATCCGCATCGGTCGTACCGGGAAACGCAACTGCCCGGTGACCGCCTCGGAAAGGCTGCCATAGACTCCGTCATTGATGAAGAGCTGGTCCTCTTTACGCAGATGCACCTGCGTGATCAGCGACACGCCACTCGACACCAGTGCGCGGCCCGGCTCGCACATAAAGGTGGTATCAGGCAGGCCAAGCCAGCGAATGCAGTCCTTGATTTCCTCCATGAAGACCTCAAGCCCCGGTGCGCGCTGGTTCATATATTGGCCGGGGAACCCGCCGCCAACATCGATATACCGGACTTTGACCCCGGAAAAATCGACAACCTGCCGGATCAGTTCGACGGCAATGCGATACCCGTTCGGCGTTGTGCATTGCGACCCGACATGGAAGCAAAGCCCGGCGGTATAGCCATAGCCATCAACCTTTTTCAAAAGTTCCGATGCCGTCATCGGACGGGCACCGAACTTTGCCGAAAGGTTATAGGCCGCGCCTGCCGGCGGGGTTGCCAGGCGGACATGAATGACCAGATCGGTCTCGCCGTCGGTTTCGGCGCGGACTTTTTCAAGTTCATCCTCGGTATCGATCACGTAATGCTTTACGCCGAAAACACGGTGCGCGCTGCGAATGGCATCCCGGCTTTTGACAGGATGCATGAAATAGACGTTCATGCCGGGAAACTGGCGGCGGACAAGGGCAATTTCCTCGGGCGATGCGGTATCGAAATGACGAACACCGCCTTCATGAAGGTAGCGCATGATTTCCGGATGCGGATTGCATTTGACCGCATAAAGGACATTGCCGGGAAACATATCGACAAACCGTTTGGCCGATTCACGCAGGATGTCAGGGCGCAGGCAATAAACCGGGTAAGAAGGCTTAAGTTCACGAACAACATCAAACGTCGTATCGAAATGGCGCGGCATGGGTATCCCCTTGTCCTTACGGAATTGTATCTGTGGCGCATTCACAATTCGAAATGCAGCCCGCGTTTAAGTAACCCTATCAACCCTGCCCCTGACTGTCATGCCTAACATGGTGAAAGGACCTTGCCTTTCCGGTATCGGATCGATAAATTGGTAAACCAATACCGAATAACCGTTTATTTTGCGACGCAGCCGGAAAACGGGCGCGCAGCTATATGACAGGGAGCCTGAAATGTCTATCGAACCCGTGCTTGATCCCCACAAACTGGTCAAGGAACTTGATGGCCGTCACCTGATCGACGGGGAACTTGTACCGGCCAGAAATGGCAGAAATTTTGACGTGCTGAACCCGGCAACCGGCAAGGTTATTGCGCAGGCTGCCGAAGGTGACGCCGATGACGTCGATTTCGCGGTTTCGGTGGCAAAGAAGGCCCAAAAGGATTGGGCAAACCGCCCTGCCCGCGAACGCGGTAAGCTGGTGGCGGAATGCGGGCGTATCCTGACCCAGCATGTCGAGGAACTCGGCCGGATGGTGGCCCTTGAGTCCGGCAAGGCGTTGCGGACGGAAAGCCGGGTCGAGGCATCGGTCCTGGCCGACATGTTCACCTTCTTTGGCGGCCTTGCCTCGGAACTGAAGGGTGAAACCATTCCGTTCAACCCGAACATGATGACCCTGACAACACGTGAACCGGTTGGCGTTGTCGGTGCGATCATTCCGTGGAACGTGCCGCTGCTTCTGATGGCGATCAAGGTTGCCCCGGCCTTGGTGGCGGGCAATACGGTTGTCGTTAAATCGGCAGAAGACACACCCTTTACCGTTCTTCGCGTCTGCCAGATCATGCAGCAGGTATTGCCAAAGGGTGTTTTGAACATCCTTTCCGGTTTTGGCCCGGGATGTGGCGGCCCGCTGGTGGCGCACAAGGATGTCAAAAAGGTATCCTTTACCGGATCGGTCGAAACCGGTCGCACGGTCTACCGCGCAGCGGCGGAAAAACTGATCCCGGTCACGCTGGAACTGGGTGGCAAATCGCCGATGATCGTGATGGGTGACGCCGATCTGGACAAGGCAATTGCCGGAGCAATTGGCGGCATGCGCTTTACCCGTCAGGGCCAGAGCTGCACGGCATCGTCGCGCATTCTGGTTCATGAAAGCCTGCATGACGAGTTTGTCAGCCGCCTTCTGGCCAAGGTAAACACCCTTAAAATGGGTGATCCGCTGGACGAGGAAACCGATATCGGCACCATCATCAATCGCAAACAGCGCGACAAGGTGTGCGGTTATATCGAGATCGGCGAACAGGAAGGTGCGACCAAAAATGAACTCAGCGCCCTTCCGACCGATCCGGCACTTACGGACGGCATGTTTGTCCGTCCGGTCGTCTTTACCAACGTCAAGCCTGATGCGCGGATTGCCCGCGAAGAAATCTTTGGCCCTGTTGCGTGTGTGTTCAGGTTCAAAACCTTTGACGAGGCGATCGAGCTTGCCAATGACAGTGACTTTGGCCTTGCCGCAACTGTCTGGACCAAGGACCTTAAAACCGCACTGACGGCCACCAAACGGCTTGAAGCGGGCTTTGTTCAGGTCAACCAGAACCTTGTCGTGCAGCCAAACCTGTCATATGGCGGCGTCAAGCTTTCGGGTCTTGGCAAGGAGGCATCGCTTGAAAGCATGCTTGAACATTTCACGCACAAGAAAACCATCATCATGAATATGGAATAACCCTGCCTGCGTTCCCAAACCGGCCGGGTTGCAAATGTTGCAACCCGGCCTTTTTGTTTGCAAACTTGACCTTGCGCGCCTAATCCGCAAAGCTGCATCACGATTACCGACCCATAACCCGGAAAGAACATGGCTATGTCTGCTTGCCTTGACATCCTCGCATCGCATCCCCGTCCGACGCTTCGTGCCGGTGCGATGGCCATGATTATCGGGATTTCCGCCCTGCGAATGTGATCCCTGTCATCCGCGGATGACAGGCTTGGTTAAACATCCGAATTTTGCCCACACATGATAAAATGCCAGCACATCACGTAAGGTGCGGCTGGCCGCAGGAGTATGGAAATGACCGTTTCCTATCACGACATCGTACGCGCATCCGGCTTGCTTGAAGGCATCGTCAGCAAAACGCCATTGGTAAAATCGCAAACACTTTCAAATATTTGCGAGGCCGAAGTTCACCTGAAACTTGAAAACCTGCAATATACGGCCTCCTTCAAGGAACGCGGCGCTTATATCAAACTTGCCAGCCTCACCCCCGAGGAACGCGCGAAGGGTGTCATCGCCGTATCGGCCGGCAACCATGCGCAAGGTGTGGCCTATAACGCCAAACGACTTGGCATTCCGGCAACCATTGTCATGCCGAAAAACACACCCTTTACCAAAGTCCGTCACACCCGTTCACACGGGGCGGAAGTTGTCCTTAAAGGCAGTGTTTTCGCCGAAAGCCTTGAAGCCGCATCGAAAATTCAGGAAGAACGCGGCCTGACCTTTGTTCACCCGTTCGATGATCCGCACATCATTGCCGGTCAGGGGACTGTTGGGCTTGAAATCCTTAATGATGGGGCGGACATCGACACCATTATCGTCCCCATTGGCGGCGGCGGTCTTGCGGCCGGTATTGTTACGGCCATCAAGGCCCGACGCCCCGACATTGAAGTGATCGGCGTCGAAACCAAGCTTTATCCTTCCATGTATGAAGGCATCAAGGGCCTGCCGCTTTCGGGCGGTGGTGTGACGATTGCCGAAGGCATTGCGGTCAAGCAGCCGGGCGGCCTGACCCTCGAAATCTGCAAGGAAAAGCTTGATGATGTTCTGCTGGTCGAGGAAAGCTCTATCGAGCGCGCCATCCAGATGCTGATCGAGATCGAGAAGACGGTTGTCGAGGGTGCTGGTGCGGCCCCTCTTGCGGCTCTACTTGACCATCATGACCGTTTCAAAGGCAAGAAGGTCTGCATGATTGTCAGTGGCGGCAACATCGATACCCGTCTTCTGGCGCAGGTTCTGATGCGTGGTATGGCGCGCGAAGGCCGCCTTGTGCGTGTGCGTATCGAAATTCCCGATGTTCCGGGCGCACTTGCAACCATCAGCGCGCTGATCGGCGACGCCGAAGCCAACATCATTGAAGTGTATCACCAGCGTCACTTCTATGATGTGCCGGCAAAGCAGACCGACGTCGACATGGTGCTGGAAGTCAGAGACACCTCGCACGCGGAACAGGTGATTACAAAACTGACCGGTGCCGGATTTGGCAGCCGCCTTCTGGGCAACACATCGCTCGACTGAAATTACAAGGGCCAGCGACAATGCCGTTGGCCCTTTGCTCATTTGCCAAGGGAGCGATAACGGCCACCATAGTAAAGCAGAGGATCACCGGTATTCCCCAGTGAGATATCCTGCACATGCCCCACAATGATGCTGTGATCTCCGCCATCGTGAATTGCATGTCGTTTGCAGGAAAATGTCGCAAGATTACCGATCAGCTTTGGCACACCATGGCAATCATCTTCGAAAACAAGGTCTTCCCAACGGTCGTGAACCGGTGATGAAAACAGGTCAGACAGGTCGCGTTGATCGCGATTAAGGATATTGATGCAAAAACGGTCACACTCACCTGCAAACAATGAATGTGTGGTCGCGCGCTGGTCTACTGAAAAAAGTACCAGAGCCGGATCGAGCGACACCGACGCAAACGAATTGATCGTAATGCCTGCTTTTGCGCCATTATTCGCCCGTGCCGTAACAACCGCAACACCGGTTGCGAATTGTCCCAGACAGTCCCGAAAATCGCGCGATGAAAATGACATATTGAAGAATGCTCTTGCTGATAAAACCTATTGGACATGCCCTGCGTACAGGATCAGGGAAAATGGCGGGAAAAACTTGTGCTGTCAAACCCCACGCGTCAGCGTTTTAAACGCTATATTAATAAGATTAAAAGTTAATATGAATCATATAAATACAAGCGCTGCGACCCTGAAACTCCGGCTTCCCGGAAGGCTGTCCATAATAAGGAATTTACGGTTGCGGCGTATTTTGGGGTTAATGGGGACTGCATAATGTTTCTGATTATCGGTTACGTCATAGTACTCGGCTCGGTACTTGGCGGATATTTACCACACGGGTCATTTAGCATTCTCGTTCAACCGCTTGAAGTTCTGATTATTTTCGGGGCTGCGTTTGGTGCCTTTCTGACAGCAAATCCGCTAAGCGTTGTCAAACGGTCCTTCAGCTATACCCTGCGTGCCATGAAAGGCCCCAAGAAGAAAGCTTCCTATCTTGAGCTTTTGACCTGCCTTTATGCGGTTTTTCGTCTCGCCAAATCAAAGGGCGATCTGGCGCTTGAAAGCCATGTGGAAAACCCCGAAAGCTCAAGCCTTTTCGCAAACTTTCCGGGCGTCACCAAAGACCATCACGCCCTTGAATTCATGTGTGATTATCTTCGGTTGCTGACCCTTGGCACCACCAATGCGTACGAACTCGAAGCCGTGATAGATCAGGAACTGGAAACCCATCACGAGGAAGAACACGCGGTTTCCGATGCGGTTCAAACAGTTGGCGACGGTCTTCCCGCGCTGGGTATTGTCGCGGCCGTTCTGGGGGTTATTGTCACCATGAGCTCCGTGACGGAACCGCCTGAAATTCTGGGCGGCCTGATTGCGGCAGCACTGGTCGGGACATTCCTTGGTATTCTTGGCGCTTATGGTTTTGTCGCGCCGACGGCATCCATCATCAAGAAAACCGTTGATGCCGACGCGAAATACTACAGCTGTATAAAGGCGGCACTCATCGGACACATGCAGGGTTATGCGCCGCAGGTTTCGGTAGAATTTGCACGAAAAACCCTGCCACATGATCTTCGGCCAAGCTTCAAGGAACTTGACGAAGCTTTGCAAAATGCACCAACCGCTTGATTTTTGAATAATCCATTTCCGGTTTAGAGAAAAACGCGACGCATGCCCGATATCGTTATAAAGAAAATCAAGAAAGGCGGTCACGGCCACCATGGTGGTGCATGGAAGGTTGCGTATGCCGACTTTGTGACAGCAATGATGGCGTTCTTCCTGCTGCTTTGGCTGCTTAGCAGTGCCACTGAAGAACAGCTACAGGGTGTGTCGAACTATTTCACCCCGGAAACGATTTCTCAAAGCGAGTCCGGTTCTGGCGGCATTCTGGGTGGCCAAAGCCTTGCAGAACAAGGTGCCTTACGCTCCGAGATGGGGGCACCGACGGTCAGCATTGACATTCCCCCGGTGAAAACACCGGAAGAAATGGCCGAGCAACGTCTTGCCGAACAGGAAGACAAGGAATTCAAGGAAGCGGAAGAAGAACTTCGCAAGGCGCTTGAAAGTTCCCCTGATTTGCAGGAACTTGCCAAGAATATCCGGATCGAAGAAACCGACGAAGGTCTTCGCATTCAGATTTTGGATGAAGACGGCACCGCAATGTTCCCAAGCGGTAGTGCCGTCATGGCCGACCACACCAAACTTCTGCTGTCAAAGGTTGTCGAAGCTATCCAGGGTATGCCGCAGGATATTTCGATTGAAGGCCATACCGATGCCGTGCCCTTCTCGACAGTCACTGGTTACAGCAACTGGGAACTATCCTCGGACCGCGCCCTGGCAACCCGCCGGGAACTTGAAACCCAGGGCCTTGCATCCGGCCGCTTCGCCAAAGTTGCCGGCCTTGCCGATACGGACCCGCTGCTTCCCGAAACGCCGGAAAACGAACGCAACAGACGCATCAGCATCACGCTTCTGCGCGGAACCGGTGAACGCCCGGCCGTTGATGGCGAAACCTCCGCCCCTGCGCAGTCTGGCACCCCATCCACCGAACAGGGATCAGGACAAGAATCGGGCAATTCAGCGCCTTCAAACCGGCGCCCCAGCTTCTCTGTCCCTTCAAACCGCTAGGGAATTTTATGGCGAGCTCAGACAATCGTCGGGTTCGCCCTTTAAACCGTCATGATTCATACCTAATCTCATATTATCAGAAGAACCTCTGAAGCCGGGGCAAAACGGTAAATGACAGTCAATCAAAGGCGACTGACACAGCATTACTTCATGACCGCTCCCATGCCATGCCCCTATCTGCCTGGCAGGTTCGAGCGCAAGCTGGTGACAGAACTGCGCGGTCCCGAAGCAAATAACGTTCATGATCTGCTGTCTCGCGCCGGTTTCCGCCGCAGCCATTCTATTGCCTATCTGCCGGCCTGCAGCGAATGTGACGCGTGTGTTCCCGTCCGGGTACGTTCCGAAGATTTCCGCACGACCAAATCGTTTCGTCGTATCGCGGCAAAAAACAATGATCTGATCCGGGCCGTCTCGCCATCCGTCGCCACACAGGAACAGTTTCAGCTTTTCAGTCAGTATCAGGACGCCCGTCACGGCAATGGCGATATGGCGCGGATGGATGCCCGCGACTATCGGGCCATGATCGAAGACAGCACTGTCGACACCTCCATTTTTGAATATCGGCGCCAGAATGGCAGCCTGATCGCGGTTGCACTGGTCGATAACCTCTCTGATGGCCTGTCTGCCGTATACAGCTTCTTTGATCCCTCCGAACAGCGCCGCGGACTTGGAACCTTTATCATTCTTGATCTGATAAAAGAGTCCCAAACCCTTGGTTTACCCCATGTTTATCTTGGTTACTGGATCGGAGAGTGCCGAAAGATGTCCTACAAGATGCGCTTTCAGCCTCTGGAAGGTTTTCGGGGCGGAAACTGGGTTAGCCTTCCGGCCAGTGACGGTATTGACGGTTGATCTTTGGCTCGCGATACCCCGCCGCAACTACTAGACCAAAGTAGTAGCTCCCCCATCGATCCCCGGTTGCCACATTCTACAGACGCATATAAGCTTTGCTCCAAAGCCGCATGACGGCTTTGAGGCAATAAATCATGAGCTTGCATCTTTGGGAGGCTGTAATCTATGAAACGTCGCCAATTTCTTTCCGGCGCTGCGGTAGCCGGTGCGACCGCGGCGGTCGCGTCTACCTTTGCCAAACCGGCAATCGCACAGGAAGTCCGTGAGTGGCGCATGGTCACGACCTGGCCAAAAAACTTCCCGGGTTTGGGGACCGGGGCGAACCTTTTGGCTGAATATATAAACAAGGCATCAAACGGCCGCATGAAGGTGACCGTTTTTGGCGCGGGCGAAATCGTTCCCGCCTTTGAAGCCATTGATGCTGTCGGTAATGGTACCGTCGAAATGGGCCATGGCGCGCCTTATTACTGGAAGGGTAAAGTCGATGCCACCCAGTATATCGCAGCGATGCCATTCGGACTGAACGCTCAGGAACAGAACGCATGGTTCCAGTGGGGCGGCGGTCAGGAACTTGCTGACAAAGTCTATTCCGAACTGAACTGCAAATTCTTCCCGTCCGGCAACACCGGCACCCAGATGGGCGGCTGGTTCAACAAGGAAATGAATACGATTGATGACTATAAAGGTCTGAAAATGCGTATTCCGGGCCTTGGCGGCGAAGTCGTCAAAGCTGCGGGTGGTAACGTTGTGAACCTTCCGGGTGGCGAAATTCCGCCTGCCCTTCAATCCGGTGCAATTGATGCGACCGAATGGGTTGGTCCGTATAACGACCTGGCGTTTGGTCTCTATAAATCAGCCAAGTTTTATTACTATCCGGGCTGGCATGAACCGGCGACCGTTCTGGACAACTTCATCAACCTTGATGCGTGGAATGCCCTTCCCGACGATCTCAAGGCAATTGTCGAGCAGGCCAACCGTGCTGTGAACCAGATGGTTCTGTCGGAATTCACCGCACGGAACAATCAGGCGCTCCAGACCCTGCGCGACAAGCACAATGTCGATGTTCGCCCGTTCTCGGACGACATTCTGACAAACCTTGGCGCATTGTCGGGCACGGTTCTGCGTGACCTTGTTGCTTCAAATCCGCTGTCGCAGGAAGTTTTCGAAAGCCTGATCGCGTTCCGTACCCAGTCGATTGGCTGGTCGAAATTCTCGGAATCGGCTTTTGCCCAGGCACGTATCCTGCCGTTCAAATACTAAGTTTTCAGATATCGAAACCGAAAAGGGTCGGCATTTGCCGACCCTTTTTGCATGACAGGTTTTGGCAGGCCTGCGGTTACTTGAACAGCAAATCCGGAAGCCATGTCGCCAGTGCCGGGAACGCCGCCACAAGCCCCAAGCCCAGAACCTGGATCAGGACAAACGGGACAATCCCCCGATAAATGTCCCAGGTCTTGATTGCCGCCGGAGCCACCCCGCGCAGATAGAACAGCGCAAAGCCGAACGGCGGCGTCAGGAAGCTGGTCTGCAGGTTGATGGCAATCATCACGCCAAGCCAGACCGGATCGATATCCATCTTGAGCAGGATCGGGCCAACGATTGGCACAACCACAAACACGATTTCAATGAAATCAAGGAAGAAACCCATGACAAACATCAGCAGCATGACGACCAGCATGGCGCTGAAAACACCGCCAGGAAGGTTATGCAGCAGTTCTTCGACCAGATGATCCCCGCCAAGGCCACGGAAGACCAGCGAGAACACCGATGCGCCCAGCAGGATGACGAAGACCATTGCACTGATCTGAACCGTCTGGCGTGTCACATGGCGTAAAACGTCCCATGACAGGCGTTTATAGAACGCCGCCAGAATGACCGCACCAACACCGCCAAATGCGGCGGACTCAGTCGGTGTTGCAATACCTGTAAGGATCGAGCCCAGCACGGCAACGATCAGCAACCCCGGAGGCATCAGCGCGCGCAGAACTTCACCCCAAAGGCCATCCGGCCGTTTGTCGGTCACCAGCGGCGGTGCCGATTTGGGGTCAATAAAGGCCTGAATGATGATCCAGCAGATATAAAGCCCGACCAGAAGCATGCCGGGAATGAATGCACCGGCAAACAGGTCGATAACCGAAACCGGCTCCGGGGCCCAATTGCCCAGCGAACGTTGTGCTTCGGCGTAAGCGCCTTGCAGGATATCACCGAGCAAAACCAGCACGATCGACGGCGGTATGATCTGCCCCAATGTACCGGATGCACAGATTACCCCGGTCGAAAGACGCGGACTGTATCCGGCCTTTTGCATCGCCGGAAGGCTGAGAAGCCCCATGGTTACAACGGTTGCCCCAACGATACCGGTCGAAGCCGCCAGCAGCATCCCGACCAGCACAACCGAAATGCCAAGCCCCGCCCGCATGGTGCCAAACAGAAGCCCCATGGTCGTCAGCAGCTTTTCGGCAATCCGGGCACGTTCGAGCATGACGCCCATGAAAACGAAAAGCGGGATCGCGACATAAAGCTCGTTGGTCATCACACCGAAATAGCGTGACGGCAACGACCCCAGAAGCGGCATGTCAAACACGCCCATCGAGTTGCCGATCAGCGCAAAGGCAAGCCCCGTTCCTGCCAGGGAAAACGCAACCGGAAAACCGAGAAGAAGAACGCCGCAGGCTACTGCGAACATTACAAGGCTAAGAATTTCCCCCGACATCAGACGCCCTCGTGCTCTTCTTCTTTGATTTCAAATTCTTTATGCCCGGTCAGCACGAGAATGCTACGCGCGGCGAGTGACAGCCCCTGCAAAGCAATCAACACGCAGAAAACGAGAATAACCGATTTATAAAGGAACAGCCCCGGCAAGCCGCCGGTTTCATGTGACCCTTCAAGACGAAGCCAGCTGGTCATCACATAGGGGTAACTATAGATATAGACCATAATGATCACCGGCAGCAGCAGCAGCAGGGAACCAAAAAGATCAACCCATGCCTTGTAGCGCGCCGAAGCCGGACGATAGAAGACGTCCACTCGCACATGACCGCCATGTAGCAGCGTGTAACCGGCACCGACCATAAAGACGATACCATGCAGCCACATATAGCTTTCCTGCATCGAAACCCAGCCAATGGAAAAACCGTACCGTAATGTCGCGACCAGGAATGTGATCACGACCATCGGGATTACCAGCCAGGCCACGCCACGTCCGATCCAGTCATTCAGACCGTCAACGAAACGGACGAAACTCCCTAGAAAATTCACGTTTTCACTCCCACGCCCTTTTGGAACTCACAGGGAAATTGCGGGCTCCCTGCCAATCAGGATGCGAAGTTACATATTTACGCCTTAAAACGCTATATATTTTGCCCGTTTCCCGCCTTGTTCAGCATCCTGGATAAAATCAAACCGCGTTTTCACCCGTGATTGACAAATTTCGCCCGGAAACGAGAAAAGGGATAAGAACATCCCTGCCCATATCCCTTTGGAATCTCATCCATTCTGCGAAGGATGCGTTATTCGAACCTGTTTGACCGCGGGAACCCGGTTGGCGGCATGCGCCCGGCACCGGCACGCTTGCCAATCCATTCTGCAAGCTCGGTAACGGTACGTGTACGGCCCTCGCTGCCGCCCATGGTCCAGCTCAGTCCTTCTTCAAGATTGAACAGGACCAAATCAGCCATGCCACCCTGACGGTATTTCTGCAGGATAACACCGCGCCCACGGGTCATTTCAGGGACTTCGGAAACCGGATAGATCAGAAGTTTACGGTTTTCGCCCAGAACAGCAACATGATCCTTGTCGACCGGAAGGCAGATTTTTGCCTCTTCATCCTTGCCAAGGTTCAAAATCTGTTTGCCGTTCTTGGTCTGGGCCACCACATCGGCTTCGGCCACCTGGAAACCGCGACCGGCAGAACTTGCAACAAGCAGGTTCCGGCCCGGCTTATGGATGACCATCGCAACGATGTCATGTTCCTGGGGCAGATCAATCGTCAAACGGATCGGCTCACCATGACCACGTCCGCCCGGCAGCTTGTCGCACGACATCGTGTAACAGCGGCCTTCGGTGCTCATGATCAGAAGCTTGTCCGTCGTGAACGCCTTCAGCGCAAAACGCCCTTCGTCACCGTCCTTGAATTTCAGGTCGCTGATGTCTGACGTATGCCCCTTAAGGGCTCTGATCCAACCCATTTTCGAACAGATCACCATAATGGGTTCACGTTCAATCAGGGCTTCCAGCGGAACTTCGATTTCTTCCGGTGCATCACCGATTTCGGTACGGCGCTTGCCAAGGGCTGTCTTCTTGCCGAATTTCTCGCGCATTTCCTCGACTTCGTCGCGGATTTTCTCCCAGCGCAAGCTTTCACTGGCAAGAAGCGCTTCGAGACCTTCTTTTTCTTCGGTCAGTTTCGCATGCTCGTTCTTGATTTCCATTTCTTCGAGTTTGCGCAAGGACCGCAGACGCATGTTGAGGATCGCATCCGCCTGAACTTCCGTCAGGTCGAAAGTCGACATCAACGACACCTTCGGCTCATCCTCGAAACGAATGATCCGGATGACCTCGTCAAGGTTCAGATAGGCAACAAGATAACCATCAAGCACTTCAAGGCGATGATTGATCTTGGCCAGTCGATGGTTGGAACGACGGATCAGAACGTCCTGACGATGGGCCAGGAACGCACGCAGTACTTCGCGCAGATTCATGACGCGCGGCGTATTGTCCCCGTCCAGAACGTTCATGTTCAGACCAAACCGGATTTCCAGTTCGGTATTCTTGAACAGCATCTCCATCAAATGTTCCGGCTCGACCGCACGGGTCCGCGGCTCAAACACCAGACGGATCAGGTCGGTCGACTCATCGCGCACATCAGCCAGAAGCGGAAGCTTTTTCAGAACCATCAGATCGGCAATACGCTCGACCAGTTTGGCTTTCTGAACCTGATAGGGAATTTCGGTCACAACGACCTGGAACAGTCCATGACTGAGCTTCTCGACTTCCCATCTGGCGCGCAGACGAAATGAACCGCGCCCGGTGGCATAGGCCTCAAGAATGTTTTCGCGCGGCTCAACCAGAACCCCACCGGTCGGGAAGTCCGGACCCGGCACACAGCGGACGAGTTCCGCAATCGAGGTATCAGGATTATCGATCAGCTTGATCAGGCCGGCACATAGTTCGCCAGCATTGTGCGGCGGAATGTTGGTGGCCATACCAACCGCAATACCGGCCGCACCATTGGCCAGCAGGTTCGGAAACGCTGCCGGCATGACAATCGGTTCGTGATCCTCGCCGTCATATGTCGGGCGGAAATCAACCGCATCTTCGTCAAGGCCATTCATCAGTGCCGCGGCAACGGCTGTCATGCGGGCCTCGGTATAACGCATTGCCGCTGCGTTATCGCCGTCAATGTTGCCAAAGTTCCCCTGCCCGTCGACCAACGGATAACGGACGGCAAAATCCTGTGCCAAACGCACAAGCGCGTCATAGACAGACTGATCACCATGCGGGTGATATTTACCGATCACGTCACCGACAACACGGGCGCATTTCTTGAACCCCTGCGCCGGATCAAGTTTTAGCTGGCGCATGGCATACAGCAGACGCCGATGCACGGGTTTCAGACCATCGCGTACATCGGGAAGAGAACGCGACATGATCGTCGACATGGCATAAGCGAGATAACGTTCGCTCAACGCGTCGGCAAGGCGCGTTTCCCTGATTTGGCCGGCATTGGCCGGATCGGAAGTCTTGGTGCTCATGAACGATTTTTCTTGTTGTTTGGCAGGTTGCAATCAATTCGGCAATTCAGTCCGGTGTCCGGTGCTCAATCACCATTTTGGCAACATACTACGGTGGGTACGGTTATGGTCAACACAAGTCCGCATCAAAGTACGGTATTTATTTTTCATCGGCGTCTACTGCGCGCCAGATATGGCTTACCAGCCGGTCGCGGGCGGCAACGGGCTTCACACCCTTTGCCTCAAAAATATCGCGATGAATGAAAAATCCGGTCAGTTTGATCCCTTGGCGAAACTGTTCATTCAATCCCTGATCGCGGCTGCTTTGTGCGGCCCTGCCTGCGGCAAGGAATGCCGGTAACGGCAACAGGCGATCACGATATGCCGTTCCTGCGGCCTCGGAAACGGCCCGGCCGCTTTTGGGGGATACAAAGCAGAGGCCATCGGCAACATCGGTTGCCGCACAACGATCAAGGCTAAGCCCATAGCCAAGCTCGTCAAGCAACCCGACTTCCCATCGGATGTAAGACGCCAGCCATTGTTCCGTCTTAAGGGCGGAAAGCAGTGCAACCGTCCCCTGATACAATGTGGTGTGCGCTTCGCGTTCGGGCAATGTGACTTCCAGCATCGCACAGGCAGAACTCAACGCCATCAAGGGCCCGGGGGATAGCAGCAAATCGGCAACATGCGCGCCCGTCAGTTCGCAACGGAACTGCCCCAGATGTTCTGATAATCTGGCAGACCATCCGACACGAACTTCATTCCCCGGCTCCAGCGTACCGCGCATTGATTTGCTGGTGGCACCACGCACCATGCCTGCATATCGACCATAGTCGCGCGTCAGCACCGACAAACGGACCGAGTTCTCACCGAGCTTGCGCGTGGAAAGGACGATCGCATCATCACGCCAGTCCATCCTGCACCTCTAGAAAAAACCGCGCGGCACGATCAGACGGGTAACAAGGAAGAAAAGCCCGACAAGGCTGGATGCAAGACAGATGAACGCAACAATAAAAACAATACGTTTCAATGTGTTGCTGCTTGCAACGTGATCAATTGCATCATCAATCGGGTCATTTTCGTGCCTGGTCATTACGACGGTCCATTTCCATTCAAACGCCAAAGCAACCCAAGAACGAAGGTGGCAATAGCCGCCAACAAAGCCAGCAGATTAACCGGGCGCGAAAGGAATGATTTGTCGCGCTCGATATTTTTACCATCATGCCGGTAACGAAACGGTCGCCGGGCGACACGTGCAACGATCATCGCGGCAACGGCGCCAACGACGATCAACACTATTCCCCATAAAGATCCGTTTTCCATATCCAAACCTGCAGGCAGGGCAAATGTGCGCGAAATTGACGCGCCATATATCAAGCGTTGGGATCAAGTCCCCACATCGCAAAGCGATTGGGATCATCGCCCCAATTTTCGCGCACCTTGACGAACAGGAACAGATGAACCCGACGTTCGAAAATCGCTTCAAGTTCCTTTCTGGCATCACTGCCAAGAGCCTTGATACGCTTACCACCCTTGCCAAGGATGATGGCTTTCTGGCCTTCGCGCTCGACGAAAATCGTCTGCTCCAGCTTGACGGAACCATCCTTGCGTTCTTCCCACAATTCGGTTTCGACCGTTGCGGAATACGGCAATTCCTGCTGCAGCTGATAGTAAAGTTTTTCGCGTGTTATTTCTGCGGCCAACAACCGCAACGGCATATCCGAAACGTCATCTTCGGGGAACATCCACGGACCATCGGGCATCTTGGCCGCAAGGAAATTCACCAGATCCTGCGTACCAGAACCCTTTTTGGCCGAAATCATGAAGACATCGGTGAAAACTTCCTCGGCAAAGAATTCCTGCGACAGACGCAGCAGCTTTTCCTTGTCGGCCACCTTGTCGACTTTGTTCATCGCCAGAATGGCTTTGCGGTTCTGGGATTTAAGCTGATCAATGATCGCGCGCACCTCGTCGGTGATCCCTGCCCCGGCATCAATCACCAGAACAACAAGATCGGCATCATCCGCACCGTTCCAGGCGGCTTTGACCATTGCACGGTCAAGACGGCGCTTTGGCGCAAAGATGCCCGGCGTGTCGATAAACACCAGCTGCGCGTCATCGGTCATGACAATGCCGCGCACGCGCGTGCGTGTTGTCTGCACCTTGGGCGAAACGATGGATACTTTTGTGCCAACAAGCTGATTGAGCAATGTCGATTTTCCGGCGTTTGGCGCCCCGACAAGTGCGACAAAGCCGCAACGCTGCTGATAAGGTAATCTGTCTTCGTTCACCGGAGTGGGAACCTCATTCATGGTTCAGTGTATCCAACATCAATTGGGCAGCCAGTTGTTCTGCCTCGCGTTTCGATTTGCCCTCGGCCTTTACACTTTCACCGTCTCCGGTGCTCAGTTCAATGGTAAAGACAGGTGCATGCGCGGGGCCCTGACGACCGACCATTTCATATTTCGGCAATGGCTTGCCACGTCCCTGCAAAAGTTCCTGCAATCGGGTTTTTGCATCTTGCGGCGGCTTGGGCGCTTCATCGAGAAGCGGCAACCAGAGCCGTTCGATAAATTCTCTTGCCGGTTCCAGACCACCGTCAAGATAGAGTGCGGCAATCACCGCCTCCATGCAATCAGATAAAATGGCGGGATTGGTATCCGCACCGGCGGCACGTTCGCCTTTTGCCATCTGGATATGACTGCCAAGGCCGATCTGCTGTGCCAGTCTGGCAAGCGTTTCACGACGGACCAGCGCGACAAAACGCTTGGCCATCGCGCCTTCGCGCTCGCGCCCGAAACGCGTATAAAGCATTTCGGCAACCACCAGCCCCAGAACCCTGTCGCCCAGAAACTCCAGCCGTTCATTGCCGCCGCTTAACGCATCCTTGCCTTTTGCGGCACTGCGATGCGTCAACGCAACCCGAAGCAGATCGGGTTGCGCAAACTCGTGATCAATCTCGGCAATCAATGGCACCGTTTCGGCCATCAGTTGACCCCCTGGAACAGCCGGTCAAACCTGATGCTGCCCAAGTCATAGATCGGCTGGGAACTGTCTTTGGAATAGAACAGGAATTCAGCACGCCCCACGAGGTTTTCGATCGGGACAAACCGGAAGCGCGACGGGAAGGCCCGGCTATCGGCCGAATTGTCGCGGTTGTCGCCCATCATGAAGAAATGCCCTTCGGGGACGGTAAACGGTTCGGTGTTATCGCTTGGCCCCTGATCGCCAAAGATCTCGAGGATGCGATGAACCTTACCATTCGGAAGTGTTTCGATATATTGCGGAACGGCAATCGCCTGCCCGCTGCCATCGGTCAGGATATAGTCTTCGATCCGGTCACGTTCTACCGTCTGGCCATTAATCAGCAAACGGCCATTGGTGACCTGAACCGTATCGCCCGGCAGGCCGATCACGCGTTTGATATAATCCTGCGACGGATCAGCAGGCAGTTTGAAAACCACCACATCGCCGCGTTCCGGTTCGGACGACATGATGCGACCGGGAATCAGCGGCACGCTGAACGGCAGGCTGTGCTTTGAATATCCATAGGAAAATTTCGACACAAACAAATAGTCACCAACCAGCAAGGTCGGGATCATCGAACCGGATGGAATATTAAACGGTTCGAAGGCGAATGTCCGAACCAGAAGCGCGATCACAATGGCCCAGAAAACGGTTTTGAAGGTGTCCAGAAGTCCACCCGTTTTCTTCTTTTGCACTAGCTTTTCCATTCAGTATTTAAACCAATCACTTTTTGCCAATCAATCGGCCGAAATTACAACGACCGCATTCGCCAGCGGGTATTCGTCTGTCAGCGTTACATAAACTGATGCAACTTTTCCCTCTGGCGTCAATTCTTCAAGTCTTTTCAGCGCCCCGTCAATCAGGACCATGTCGGGTTTGCCGCTCGGCTGGTGCACAACACCCATCGTGCTGTGATACACGCCACGACGAAACCCCGTACCCAGCGCCTTGGAACAGGCTTCCTTTGCCGCAAAGGACATCGCCAGTGACGACGCCGTGCGGTGCGGGCGACGTTTGGCACGCGCAATCTCGACGTCGGTGAAAACACGGTTCATGAAACGCTCGCCATGGCGTTCCAGCGCGGTTTCAATCCGCCGGATATCACACAGATCGGTGCCAATGCCAATAATCATTATTGGTCGCCACTTTCCTGACGTGCCTCGTCCATCAACCGGCGCATTTCCGCGATACTGTTTTCAAGCCCGGCGAAGACGGCCTCGCCGATCAGAAAATGCCCGATATTGAGTTCGGCAATCTCGGGCATCGCCGCAATTGGTGAAACGGTATCAAAGCCAAGCCCATGCCCGGCATGAACTTCAAGGCCGATACTTGCACCATAACGCACGGCATCCCTAATGCGGTCCAGTTCGCGCGCCTGTGCGGCACCGGTTGCTTCGCAATAGGCACCCGTATGGATTTCAACAACAGGCGCGCCAAGATGTCTGGCCGCATCGAGCTGCGCCTTCGATGCTTCGATAAACAGCGATACCCGAATACCGGCAGCCCCCAGTTCGGCAACATATCTTTTCAGGTGATTGTGACCACCCGCCGCATCCAGCCCGCCTTCCGTCGTGCGTTCTTCACGCTTCTCCGGAACAATGCAGGCGGCATGGGGTTTTGCCGCAATCGCAATGGCCAGCATTTCATCGGTTGCCGCCATTTCAAAATTCAGTGGAAGATCAATTTCCGCACGCAACCGCTTGATATCATTATCGGAAATATGGCGACGATCTTCGCGCAAATGGGCCGTAATACCGTCAGCGCCGGCCTTTGCGGCCAGTTTGGCAGCCCGGACCGGATCGGGATGCGCCCCACCCCGTGCGTTACGGATCGTGGCAACGTGATCGATATTCACACCCAGTCTTAATTTCGCACTCATTGCGTTTCGTCCTGCTTTTTGGTGGCACTGGCCGCTGCCGAACCGATTTTCTTTTTGGCACTTTCAAGCATCGGTCCAAGACCGTGGCGTTCGGATGTTTTCATCCGGCGCAGAATGCGATTGTGACGATAGATGACCACTGCCCGACGTACCGGGAAGTAAAACAGCATCCAGACGACAAGTGAAGTGGGAACACACCCGACCATCATCGGCCAGATAATATCGACGATACTGTCCCACAACTGGCCAAGCCGGGCCTGATCGACCGTATCCCAGTGACCGAAAATCAGGCCACCACCGATATAGCTTAATCCCATGACCACAAAATCCCAAAGGACCGCCATGTTGAAATGCACGGTATCCGCGGCACGATCAACGCCAAGGATCCAGTTCCCGCACGTATATAACCACAGCCATATGAAGGGGAATGTCCAGGGATTGCCGACAATGGTGCCAAGCAATGACGCCACCAGATTGCTGCGCGTCAGCATGCTGAACAATGCCGAAAGGACAAAATGGAAGCCGATAAACGGGGTAAAGGATATTGCCGCCCCAATGGCAAAGCCCGAAGCAATGCTATAGGGCGTCCCCGGAAGTCGCGCGACCCGATGGGCGAAATATCGCGAAGACCTACGCCAGCCGCCGCGCGGCCAAAGCACATTTCTTATGCGTTGAAAAGATGTCGGTTTGATACGGCGCCGGAACATGCAGGATCAATTCATAGGCCAAACGGGACAGGCATAAAACAGGTGTGGCATATGCGTAAGTGTTAGCCGCCCGAATGGCAAGGGTTTTGCGCCCGATTTGACCAAAAGGCGAACTCCTTCACAATCCTGTTTCATCCGCGTGCACGCTCGACGGTGTTGACCACAGGTGTCGCGCGCAATGCCGCGATAATGTTGGTCAGATGTTTGACGTCAACCACATCAATATCGATCAGCATTTCAAAGAAATCCTGCGTGCGGTTGGTGAAGCGAAGGTTGGTGATGTTGCCGTGGTTCTTGGCAATCACACTGGTAATGGAACTTAGTGCCCCCTGTTCATGGCCAACCGTAAGGCCAAGGCGGCCGATGAAATGTTCTGGTTCACCGTCATTATCCCAGCCGACATCAAGCCAGCGTTCCGGCTGTTCGGTAAAGGTTTCAAGCGTATCGCAATCAATCGTGTGAATGGTAACGCCCTTGCCTGTCGTGACGATCCCGACAATGCGGTCCCCCGGCAGCGGATGGCAGCAACCGGCATAATGCACGGCCATTCCCGGTATCAGCCCCTTAAGCGGTATGGCGTGATCATGCTTGCGGTTTCGCGCACGCTCATGCGGGATCACTTTCCGGGCGGTTTCGACGTCCTTTGAGCCCGGGAACACCGCATGCACGACTTCCCGACCGGTATGATGTCCCGCACCAACCGATGCCAGAAGCGTATCAACACTCGGCATTTTGAAGATTTTCAATACGCCATCAATGGCCTTGTCGGAATAGTCATACCCTTCCTGGCGGAATGCCTTCTGCAGGATGGCTTTCCCAAGGTCCTTGTATTGTTCATCCTGTTGTTGCCGGATAAAGCGGCGAATACGCGCGCGCGCCTTGCCTGTAACAACGAAGCGCTCCCATGTCGGATTCGGGGTCTGCGCCTTCGAGGTGACAATTTCGATCTGATCGCCATTGTTCAGCGTCGTGCGCAACGGCACCATCGCGCCGTTGACCTTCGCCCCGACACAGGTGTCGCCGATATGGGTGTGGATCATGTATGCGAAATCGACCGGCGTCGCACCAGCAGGCAGGGCAATCACATCGCCCTTGGGGCTGAAACAGAATACCTGATCCTGGAACATCGCCAGCTTGGTATGTTCCAGAAACTCTTCGGGCTCGGATGCGTGTTCAAGGATATCAAGCAGATCGCGCAGCCAGCGATACTGAACACCTTCCTTGTTTTCATCCCCACTGCCCTGCTTGTAGGCCCAGTGCGCAGCAACACCGTTCTCGTTGACCTCGTGCATCTGTCGCGTGCGGATTTGCACTTCGATGCGATGGTTTTCAGGGCCAAGGACGGTGGTATGTATCGACCGGTAACCGTTGGGCTTGGGCGTTGATATGTAATCCTTGAACCGGCCCGGAATGACCTTGTAATTGGCATGCAGATAGCCAAGAACCTCATAGCATTGCGGCATGTCATCGACCAGAACGCGGAACGCCATGATGTCTGACAGCTCGCCAAATGTGATGTTCTTGCGCTGCATCTTCTGCCAGATCGAATATGGCCGTTTTTCACGCCCGTAAATATCGACCGACAGCCCCTGGCGGCTGATGACGTCTTTTAGCTCGGTAACGATGCGGTTGACGACATTGTCGTCCTTCTCGCGCAGGAATTCCAGCCGGGCGCGGATCGAATCACGTGCTTCGGGATTGATATGCTGAAAGGCGAGATCTTCAAGTTCTTCCTTGATGTCATGCATACCGATGCGTTCGGCAAGCGGGGCATAAATCTCAAGCGTTTCTGCCGCAATCCGCACCCGTTTTTCGGGTTTCGGGATGTAATGCAGCGTGCGCATGTTATGCAGACGGTCGGCAAGCTTCACCAGAAGAACACGGATGTCCTCGGACATCGCCAGCAACAGCTTGCGGAAATTCTCCGCCTGCTTTGAATCGGCAGATTTCAGTTCAATCTGTGTCAGCTTGGTCACACCATCGACCAGCTTCATGATGTTGCTGCCAAACAGCTTGGTAATTTCCTGCGGCGTTGCGTCGGTGTCTTCGATGGTGTCGTGCAGCAGCGCCGTGATGATCGTGTCGCAATCCAGCTTGTAGTTCGTCAGGATACCTGCAACTTCGATCGGATGGGAAAAGTACGGGTCGCCATTGGCACGCTTTTGCGAACCATGTTTCTGGGTCGCATAGACATATGCCCGGTTCAGCGATGTTTCGCATGCATCCGGATCATAGGCCTTAACCCGTTCCACAAGTTCGTATTGGCGCATCATTCAGTGGCTTCTCCGTATTCATCCAAAGGCCGAAATCCGGCCCTTTCATAAGATAGTACGATTTGGATAAAAAAAAGCCACGGAAGATAATCACCGTGGCTTTTCTTTTGAACTTTGCCTCAGAACAAGATTTCTTTGGCCTTATTCGTCTTCGTCAGCAGACGGAATGGTCACACCAACCGAGGCATCCTGAATTGCTTCTGCCATCAGTTTCGGACCAAAATCGTCTTCGGATTCTTCGGGTTCATCGACTTCAACATGCCGCTGCAGGCCGGAAACCATGCCATTGCGCAGATCGTCATAATCAACGGTCTGTTCTGCGATTTCACGCAAAGCGACAACCGGGTTCTTGTCGTTGTCACGATCAATGGTCAGTTCGGCACCGGCCGAGATGTTGCGTGCACGCTGAGCTGCCAGCATCACGAGCTCGAAGCGGTTCGGAATCTTTTCAACGCAATCTTCGACGGTAACGCGCGCCATAAATGTCTCCAGAAATACTTTTGGGGTGTCCAGACCGGACTTTATAGCGTCGCATTTGCTTTGTTGCAACAGCGAAGCCATCGGGATGAACAGGTTTTTAGCGGATTTTTTGCATATCAGGATTGTTTTCGGATTTCCTGATCCGTCGGAAGGTCCGATATCAGATCGTTAATCGACCGATGAAGTTGCGGATGATGCCATTCGGGCACGATATCGCGCAGCGGCAGCAGAACGAACGCCCGTTGGTGCATGCGGGGATGGGGCACCTGAATGCCGCCCTCCTCGATCAGCAGATCATCCCCGTAGGCAATCAGATCAAGATCAATCACCCGTGCTTCGTTTCTTTCGCGCCGAACGCGGCCAAATTCCGCCTCGACATGATGAAGACGTGCCAGGAGATCATGCGCACCCAAAGCGGTTTCAAGCCGCGCAACGCCGTTGACATACCAAGGCTGATCCGAAACCGGAACCGGTGCCGTCTCGTAGAACGGGGATACGTTTGCCACAGAAATGTCGCCATCCTCGGTCAATCGTCTAAGGGCTGCTTTCAATGTATCGGCTGGTGCCCCATATTCCTCCGTAGGAAGATTGGCTCCAAAGGCGATCAGAATCACCCTGTCATTACGGGCAGTATCGTTGTTCATGGTCGACTTGCTCACGAAACTGGCTGTTGCACATCATTTGCGGGGATGCTGGCGCATAACTACGGAAGCGATCCCGTTGTGTCCACGATATTTTCGCCCTTTCTTTGTGTGCAGTTGCACGGTAAAAAAGTCGGCGTTTCCCGAATTTTGGAAACGGCATTATTAAAAAGCTATGTTTGAGGAATTTTCAGATGATTTTTTACCCGCAGGAACGCATCGGGCTGTTCATTGACGGCTCGAACCTCTATGCCGCGGCCAGGGCCCTTGGTTTCGACATAGATTACAAACGCTTACTTGATCTTTTTGCACAAAAAGGTCAACTGATCCGGGCCTTTTATTACACTGCACTGATCGAAGATCAGGAATATTCCCCCATCCGTCCGCTCGTCGACTGGCTTGACTATAACGGCTATACCATGGTCACCAAACCGACCAAGGAATTCACCGATGCCGCAGGTCGCCGCAAGATCAAAGGCAACATGGATATCGAGCTGGCAATCGACGTGATGGAAATGGCACAACATCTTGATCATGTTGTCATTTTCTCCGGCGATGGCGATTTCCGCCGCCTTGTTGACGCTGTTCAGCGCAAAGGCGTTCGTGTCACTGTTGTGTCGACCGTGAAATCAAATCCGCCAATGGTTGCCGATGAATTGCGTCGTCAGGCCGACAACTTTATCGAGCTGACGGAACTGGAAGGGACAATCGCCCGCAAGATCCAGCAGCGTCGCGAAGACGACCATCCGGATTTTGATGATCACCCGGAACATCCTGATCTGAATGAAATTGATTTCGATTAATCACCTTTTTCAACTAAACGACCGGGCGCAGCACGCATTGCGCCCGGCAAACTGTCGGACACGTCATGACCACCTATCTGCAACCCGACAGGGACTGCCTACTTTGCCCGCGCCTTGTTGAGTTCCGCCGTGCCAATCAGGCAAAGTTTCCCGATTTTTATAACGGCCCCGTCCGCCCGTTCGGCCCCCTTGACGCACGTCTGCTTGTCGTCGGTCTTGCCCCGGGGTTAAAGGGGGCGAATGCAACCGGCCGTCCTTTCACCGGTGATTATGCCGGTGATCTGCTTTACGGCACGCTCAAGAAATTCGGCTTCGCCACGGGCACTTATGCAAAGCGCCCCGACGACGGGCTTGAACTGGTTGATTGCCGGATCACCAATGCCGTCAAATGCGTACCGCCTGAAAACAAGCCGACAGGCCCCGAAGCCAATACCTGCCGCCCCTTCCTGATCAGTGAATTTGCCGCGATGAAAAACCTTTCGGCCATTCTGTGCCTTGGACAGGTGGCCCATCAGGCAATGTTGCGCACCTTTGGCCTGAAGCTTTCATCCCTGAAATTCGGTCATGGGGCATCCCATCAAATGGAAAACGGGATTACACTGTTTGATAGCTATCACTGTTCGCGTTACAACACCCAGACCTATCGCCTGACGCCAGAGATGTTTGAAAACGTCTTTGTCGATATCCGCGCACATCTGGACCGTTAAATTGCCCGATACAGTACCCCTAACCGGCTTGCTCGACCGACCTGCGCAACGTCTGCCGATTGACGTCCTGCGGGACGTTTTCGGCTATGATAGCTTCCGCGGTCAGCAGGCCGAAATCATCGATCATGTGATTGCCGGAAACGATGCACTGGTCCTGATGCCGACCGGTGGCGGCAAATCTTTGTGTTATCAGATCCCTGCCCTTTGTCGTTCGGGAACGGCAATTGTTGTATCGCCCCTGATTGCCTTGATGAAGGATCAGGTCGATGCACTAAGCCAGCTTGGGGTCAAGGCGGCCTTTATCAATTCAACACTTTCCCCGGACGCGGCGCGCGAAATCGAAACCCGCGCAATCGATGGCGATATCGATCTGCTTTATGTCGCCCCGGAACGGTTTGCGACGGATCGTTTTCTGAACCTGCTTGACCGGATCAGCATATCGCTATTTGCCATTGACGAAGCACACTGTGTTTCGCAATGGGGGCATGATTTCCGCCCGGAATACCGTCGGCTTGACCTTCTGCCAACGCGTTTCCCGCATGTGCCGCGGGTTGCCTTGACCGCAACTGCGGACACGCCAACCCGCAAGGACATTGCCGAAAACCTGCATCTGACAAATGCGCAATGCTTCCTGACCGGCTTTGACCGCCCGAACATTACCTATCGGATCGAGACAAAGGGCAATTCAAAGCAGCGCCTTCTGTCGTTTCTGAACCGTGAGCATCCCGAAGATGCCGGGATTGTCTATTGCCTGTCGCGTCGCAAGACCGAGGATGTCGCGCAATGGCTTACCGATAACGGTCGCCCGGCCTTGCCTTATCACGCAGGTCTGACACAGGAAACAAGACAGCTTCATCAGGACAGGTTCCTTCGCGAAGACGGTCTGATCATTTGCGCCACGGTCGCCTTTGGCATGGGGATCGACAAGCCGAATGTCCGTTTTGTCGCCCATCTGAACCTGCCCAAGAGCATGGAAGCCTATTATCAGGAAACCGGCCGTGCGGGCCGCGATGGTCTGCCAGCCAATGCATGGATGAATTACGATCTGTCCGATATCGTTTCCATTCGTTCCATGCTGGCATCATCCGATGCGCCCGACAGTCAGAAACGCATCGAAAGCCGCAAACTCGATGCGCTGGTTGGCCTTGCCGAAACCACCAGATGCCGCCGACAGGTGATTTTGTCCTATTTCGGCGAAGAAGACACAAAACCCTGCGGCAATTGCGATACCTGCCTTGAACCGGTCGATACCTGGGATGCGACCGAGGCATCGCGTAAGGCACTTTCGGCGGTTTATCGTACCGGACAGCGGTTCGGTCCGGCCCACATCATCGAAGTCCTGATGGGACGCAAGACCGAAAAAATCCGTCAGAACAACCATGATGACCTTTCGGTTTACGGTATTGGCAAGGATGTTTCCCAACCGCAATGGCGGTCGGTTTTCCGCCAGTTGCTAGCCATGGGATATCTTCAGGTCGATGTCGAGGGGCACGGTGGCGTTTATCTGACCGAAGAATCCCGCCCCGTCCTGCGCGGTGAAAAAGTCGTTGAAATGCGCAAGGACCCCGGCGAAAGCAAACGCACCATGACCAAGCGGCTGCGTGATTTCGATACCGAGTTCGAGAACGAGGAAGATCGTGATCTGTGGGAACGCCTGCGCACCCTGCGGCGCGAACTTGCCACCAGCCAGAATGTTCCGCCTTATGTCATTTTCAGTGACAGAACGCTTTGGGAAATGGTCCGCTTCAAACCACGGACATTGCAGGATATGGCATCAATCAACGGGGTTGGCGTCAAGAAACTCGACCAGTACGGTCTTGTTTTCCTTGATGTCATGGATGGTCGGCGCTGATCGGGACCGGCATCAAGACCCTGACAGTGCTTCCTTGATTGCACTCACAACCACATCATCTTCCGGCTTGATCCGGGTGGCAAAACTGGCAACCAGATTGCCGTTCGGATCGACCAGATATTTGTGGAAATTCCATTTCGGGGCCTGATCGCTGCCAAGTTCGGCCTCCGCCCATTTAAAGAACGGATGCGCATCTTCTCCGCGAACCGACTGTTTGGTGGTCATCGGGAAATCGACATCAAAATTGACGGTACAGAAATCCTTGATTTCGCTGTCATCGGCGTATTCCTGCCCGCCGAAATCGCCCGAAGGAACCCCCAGAACAACCAGTCCGTCGGCCCGATAGTCCGACCATAGCGCCTGAAGCCCGGTATATTGCGGGGTGTAACCACACATCGACGCCGTATTGACGACCAGAACCGCCTTGCCGCGATAATCCGCAAGGTCGATTACGCCCCCGTCAATCGACGCGAATGAAAAATCATAGGCATTGGTCGCTTTATCGCTGGCCATGGCAGAGTTTCCAATCATCAGGCAAATGAAGCCGCACAAACCGGACTTCAACAAAATCCGCATTTGGTTTCCGAAAGTTCCGGTTTTTCTAGCCATATCGCTCTTCCGTCCATGGATCGGCATTATTGTGATAGCCACGTACTTCCCAAAATCCGGGTTTGTCGGTTTTGGAAAATGTTATCTGCTTCACCCATTTTGCACTTTTCCAGAAATACAGCTTGGGGATGATCACCCGAACCGGGCCGCCATGTTCCTCGGTCAGTGGTGCGTCTTCCCAATGATGGGCCAGCAACACGTCATCATCGATAAACTGATCAATCCGAACATTGGTCGTATAGCCGTCATGGGCGGTGAAAAGCACATGACGGGCATCTGATGTCGGCCTTACCAGATCGGCAAGCGATAAGGCTGACACACCCTGCCAGTGATTGTCGTAGCGCGACCAGCTGGTCACGCAATGAATATCGTTTTTGGCCATAAAGGGCGGCAGATCAAGCAACTGCCCGAAATCAAGCGTGACGGGGTTTTCAACCGCACCATCAATCGTCAGGCGAAAGTCATCCGTTCCGACATGCGGCGTGATGCCAAGATCAAGCACCGGCCAGTCCTTGACCTCGCGCTGGCCGGGTGGCAGGCGATTTTCATGTGCATGATCGGCCTGCCCCGTCAAAAGACGGCCGTTTTCTGCCCATTTCTGTTTCGCTTCGATCAGCTTTTCCTTGATCTTGCCACTGAAGCTATCAGTCATTCATCATCCTCCCTGACCACATCATACGAAAAATGGCGCAGTCATGTTCACCATGTCTGCGCCATTTATGCATTCTATCGCCATTGGCAAGCAATACACATGCTTGCGAGGCAGGACTATTATCCGAAATCCCGCATGATCCGGGCCTTGTCACGCTGCCAGTCACGTTCCTTGACCGCTTCACGCTTGTCAGCCTTTTTCTTGCCTTCCGCTATCGCCAGTTCAAGCTTGGCGATGCCGCGATCATTGAAATAAAGCTTCACCGGAACGAGGGTGAACCCCTTCTTGTTCAGGGCGTCACTCATTTTCGTGATTTCGCGTTTATGCAGAAGCAACTTGCGCGGTCGGCGTTCTTCGTGGCCGAACGGCATCTTGCTTTGATATTCCGGAATATAGGCATTAATCAGCCAGATCTCGCCGTTCTTTTCTTCGGCATAGGATTCCTGAATGTTCCCCTTGCCGTCACGAAGCGACTTGACCTCGGTCCCGCGCAGGGCGACCCCGGCTTCAAAAGTTTCCGTCAGGAAAAAATCAAACCGGGCCCGCCTGTTTTGCGCGACGATCTTATTATTGCTGTCTTCTTTTTTCGGTGCCATTACAACAACTTGTAGGCCGAAATTAATCCCTTAGGACAAAATTCCGGCAGTGCGCAGCGCGGATTCAACGCGCTGCTTGGATTCTTCGGTAATCTCGACCATCGGCAGACGCATGTGGCTGCCACAAAGGCCAAGAAGCTCGGCTGCATATTTGACCGGTCCCGGGCTGGTTTCGCAGAACATCGCCTTGTGAACCGGCAGAAGTCGATAATTCAACTCCTGAACCTTGGCAATGTTCCCGGCCGCCCATGCAGCGTGCAATTCCGCGCAAAGCTTCGGCGCGATGTTGGACGTGACCGAAATGCAGCCATGCCCGCCCTGCGCCAGGAACGGAACAATGGTGCCGTCTTCACCCGACAACTGGCAGAAATCCGCCCCTGCCGCCAAACGCGTCAATGCCGGACGTTCCAGATCGCTGGTCGCGTCCTTCACACCGACGATACGCGGCAGTTTCGAAAGCTGTGCCATCGTATCAACCGACATGTCCACGACCGACCGGCCTGGAATGTTGTAGATCACGATCGGAATATCGGTCGCGTCATGAATAGCCTTGTAATGCGCATACAGGCCACGCTGACCGGGTTTATTGTAATACGGTGTTACAACAAGTGCCGCATCCGCACCGGCATTCTGGGCATGACGGGTCAGCGAAATCGCTTCGGCGGTCGAATTTGAACCGGTTCCGGCGATAACCGGGCCGCGACCCTTGGCAACTTCAAGTGCCAGTTCGACAACGCGGTGGTGTTCCGCATGGCTCAAAGTCGGCGATTCACCCGTGGTTCCGACCGGCACAACACCGGTCGTGCCCTGTTTAAGTTGCCAATCCACAAACGACTGGAACGCTTTCTCATCGATTGCACCATCCTGTGTGAACGGTGTAATCAAAGCGGTAATCGAACCCTTAAACATCGATATCTCCAAATCTTATCGTGGATTGAAAGCGACGCGAAAATAGCGGCTGTTAAGGCATCCGGCAAGCGTCTGTATACATTAAAGCGCGCCTTGTTTGATCAAGGTTACTCTTTCGTCTTACGACCGATTGGCAATTGGCTGTTTCACTGCCATAATAAGGTTGTCTGGAGCGCATTACCTGCCGTAAGGCAAAAGGGGAATTTTAAATGGCGCATGCGTCTTTCCGCGGTGTTTCGATCTGCGCATTGGCACTCGGTATGTTCACTTTGCTGACGCCGATTGGCGATAAGGCATTGGCCGCAAGTCAGGATAAAAATATCCTGACCGAACTGCCGCCATCACCGGCGTTTTCGTCGGTTAGCCGTGCGCGGCTGAATGTTTTTCTTGATGCGCTGGAAGACGGCCGCACAAAAACATTCGAAAAACTTCTTCCCAACTTTGACGACCCGCTGCTTCAGAAAGCCAGCGAGTGGATGTGGCTGATCAGCCCGAATTCAGGTCGCAGTTTCGAAGAAATCACAAATTTCATTGATGCCAATCCGAAATGGCCCAGTCAGTCACTGCTGCGTCAGCGCGCCGAAGAAGCCATGACTGATGCCGTTCCAGACGATGTCGTTCTGGCATGGTTCAAGCGGTCCGCACCGGTTACGGCAGACGGTGCCACCCGCCAGATAAAGGCGCTTCTGGTGACCGGCGAAATTGAAGCCGCAACCACCCTCATACGCAACAGCTGGGTGAATGAAAACTTCGGCACCGGTCAGGAGAAGCGTTTTCTGGATCGATACGGCAAATATATCGATCAGGAAACCCATCAACAGCGCCTTGACCGCCTTCTGTGGGAAGGTCGTCTTGGACCGGCAAGCCGCACTGAAAAATATGTCAGCAAAGATTATCTTTTGCTGGCCAAGGCACGCGCAGCCTTACGGTCGCTCGACCCCGGTGTTGACGGCGCAATCAACCGTGTCCCCAAAAAATACCAGAACGATCCGGGCCTTATCTATGAACGCGTTCGCTGGCGCCGGATAAAGGACCGCGATCAGGAAGCGCGTGACCTGCTTCTCTCGCAGGCCAATGATCTCGCCTATATTTCAATCCGGCCGCAATACTGGTGGATTGAAAAGGCGATTCTTGCGCGCCGCGCCCTTCAGAAGGGGCATATTACCGATGCCTATCGTCTGGTTGCCAATCATGGCCAAAGTGATGCAGGCGATATCGCCGAGGCAGAATGGTTTGCCGGATGGATCGCCCTTGAATTCCTGGGCGATGCCCGCATCGCGCTGACCCATTTCCAGAACCAGTATGACGTCGTGCAATACCCGATTAGCCGTGCACGCGGGGCCTATTGGGCCGGCCGGGCCAACGATGCGATTGGGGACAAGGAAAAGGCGCGCGAATGGTACAGGCTGGCAGCCGATCATGCCCATACCTTCTATGGCCAGCTTGCCATTGATGCACTGGGTGCCAAGCCCACCTACTCTGTTGAACAACCCGTCCCGACGGAACAGCAACGCGCCGATTTCGAATCGCAGGAACTGACACAGGTTACCCGCAAACTTGGCGAGATGGGCCTTGGCAACATCATTCGTCCGTTTGTCATGGCGCTTGTTTATGCGCATGACGAGCCGGAATATCTCGCCATGGCAACCGATCTTGCGCGCGAATATGGCCGTGCCGACCTTGCAATCATTGCCGCCAAACGCAGCATCCGGACCGGTAGCGGGTATTTGGATGCCGCCTATCCCATTCATGAACAGGTACCGCTTGGTCACAATCCCGACCCCGCACTGGTCCACGCAATCATGCGTCAGGAAAGCCTGTTTAACCCCGAAGCCGTTTCGTCGGCCGGTGCACGCGGCCTGATGCAGTTGATGCCTGCAACCGCCGAACGCATGGCCAAGGACCTTGATCTTGAATACGAAACCGCGCGTCTGACTGCCGATCCGGGCTTCAATATCTCGCTGGGGCGCGAATATCTTTCGAAACTTCTGGATCGCTGGGATGGTGAAGAAATACTGACCATCGCCAGCTATAACGCCGGTCCAAGCCGCGTAAGACAGTGGATTGCAGAATATGGTGATCCACGAGACGCCGATGTTGACCCGGTCGACTGGATCGAAATGATCCCCTATAGCGAGACACGCAATTACGTCCAGCGGGTTATGGAAGGCACCTATGTCTATCGCCGACGCTTCGCACGCGACGAAATCGCAATGGGTCAGCAGGATGAAACACCCTCAAATTCCCAGTGATTTGATCCACCAACAGCGATCCGTTAGAGACAGTTGAACCGTTTGCGGTTTGCCAAAGCGAACACCATATTCGATCAAACCAAGTCCGACAGATGAGGCCAGAGCAAATGTCAGAAAATGCACTTACTTCCTGCCGCGCATTCGTTTTCGATGCCTATGGTACCCTGTTCGACGTTGGATCGGCCGTTGACCGGTTCAAGGAAACCATCGGGGATGAAGCAGACCGGCTTTCAAGTATCTGGCGCCAAAAGCAGCTTGAATATACATGGCTGCGCAGTCTGATGGGCGACTTCACGGATTTCTGGAATGTCACCGGTGACGCTCTTGATTACGCCATGGCAGCAACCGGAAAAAAAGACCCCGCCCTTCGCGCAAAACTCATGGAAACCTACCTGTCGCTTGATACTTTCCCCGAAGTTGTTGAAACCCTGAAAACACTTAAATCCCAGGGGCACAGGCTGGCGATCCTGTCGAACGGCGCCAAACATATGCTGATTTCAGCCGCAAAGGCATCCGGGATTCTATCACTGTTTGACCAGATCATCTGTGTGGATGATATCAAAACGTATAAACCGCACCCCGATGTCTATCAGCTTGCGGTCGACCAGCTAGAATTGACGCCCGCCGAAATATCATTCCAGTCGTCTAACGGATGGGATATTGCCGGTGCCGGGCATTTCGGGTTCCGCACGGCCTGGATCAACCGGACACAGCAGCCAACAGAACGCCTGTCTCATAGCGCAGACGTGGTTTTAAAAGGGCTGGACGAGCTTCTGCCGCTGGTCGCGCAGCCGGAAAAAGCCTGAAAACCGGGCCCGCGAAGCACGCCAATTCCGATCAGACCGAATAAAGAAAACCCGGAAAAGCGATTTGCAGCTTTTCCGGGTTTTATATTCTTTGCTGGCCTGCGGGAAAGATTGCCAACACAAACCTTTTATTGTTTGTGTTCTTTCTTCACGTTCGCGGCAACGATCTGGCCGGCCTGAATGACGGTAAGACCACCCTCTTCGACGGCACCTTCAATGCGACGGCAATGGCCTTCGATATGGGCACCCGGTTCGATCGACAGGCTTTCATGAAGGATATCGCCCAGCATACGGGCCGTTTCCGCCAGTGAAACGTCCCGGGCGCGAACCTGACCGGTGACAGAACCACAAATGCGAACCTTTTCGGCGACAATCTCGCCGCGGACTTCGCCGTTCTGACCAATTGTCAGGGTACGCGTGCGAATGTCGCCATTCACAAAACCGTCCACCTGAACATCTGATTCAGAGATCAGATCACCGGTAACCCGAAGATCGGAATTGATAATCGACAGACCGCCTCTTTTTTCGGTCGCCGAATTATGGGAATTAGTCGTTGTCTGCTGTCTCTTGCTCGTTTTTGAAAACATAATGTCCCGCCTCAATAAACTTGATGGGGTCTACCTGCTTATCGTGAACCAGAACTTCATAGTGCACGTGGCTGCCGGTACTACGGCCGGTACTTCCCATCAATGCGATTTTGCCCTTTAAATTCACTTCGTCGCCCTTCTTGACGAGGACCTTGTATAGATGTCCGAAACGGGTTCGAAGGCCGTTACCATGGTCAATTTCAACCATCTTCCCGTATTTTCCGCTCCATCCGGCGAACACCACCTTTCCGGGGGCCGTCGCATAGATTGGTGTTTTCATGGGCCCGGCAAGATCAACGCCGGAATGAAAAGCCCACTTGCCGTTGATAGGATCCTTGCGCTTCCCGAAAGAACTGGACAGGTAATAGGAATCCGCAGGCTCCCCCAACGGGGTTCTTTTTATTCTTTCATGCAGACTTACCAGCTGATCCATACGATCACCAACGGCAAGTGCCACATTTACAAACTGTTCGTCCTCGGGGTTCTCGGGCTCGAACGCCACAAACGGTCCCCCCACACCACCGGCAACTTCGCCGCTTCCAGACGCCTGCGGCTTCATGGGCGGCGTAATAACCTCGTCCATCGTAAGACCGGTCATTTCCAGCACCGATTCCAGCTCCAGAATGGTGCTGTCGGCGGTTTCCGCCACGCGCTGCATCGCCTGCTTCTGGATGGTATGCAGATCGGCAATCCGCTGACGTGCTTCACCAAGTTCCGATTGCAGTTTTTTCGAACGCTGCATTGCCTGATCACGTTCACGCATAACCCGCGACATGACGGTTTCGACAGTTTCCAGTTCGTCGCGCAACGCAAGATTTCGGTTGGTAATCCCGTCAATCTGGGTCTGTAGCGCGTTCATCTGATTATCCATGGATGTCCGCAAGGCGGAAATCTGGACTTTTTCCTTTTCACTGACCGCCAGTTTCGAGGTGTAATCCTGAACACGGGCCTGCAGCATCAAATTCTTTTCAGCCATCGACAGAAGATTACGGTGGGTATCTTCCATCTGTGAGGTGATTTCACCAAAACGGCGCTGGCTTTCGGTGACACGTGCGATCAACTGATTGTAGGAAAGCTCGCTGCGAAACAGCTGTTCTTCACGCGCGGCAAGCCGTTGATCAAGATACCAGGAATAACCCGATACCCCGACCGTCCAGGTGATCGCAAGGACCCCGACCGATGCCAATGTCAGTTGAGCGTATTTGCCAATCCGCACTTGAGAAACGGAATCATTGGACCGCACAAGGATGTGCCGGTCCGGAAACCATTTTTCAATCAGGCGACGGCCACGTTCGAACGCCGACATACTCAGTGTCTAACCCCTATTTACCCAACATTGCCCGTTCGATACGAAATCGACGCACAACCGTTTTTTTTCAGACCCCGGCTGAATATCTATTTTCTTTACGCTACCTGTTAGCGCGAAGACAGGCAAGCACGTTAACACATCCTTAAGGGTAAAAAAATCATCTGCTTTGCACTTCAATATGTTACTCAATGATCTCCCGATGAATTCAACAGCGTTCAAAACATGCGTTTATCCCAATTCATGCTGACCTGTGCTGCAACATGGTTTTACAGCGGACGAACCACCAAGGCACCTGGCACGATGGGATCGCTGGCCGCTGTTCCTGTGGGCTGGGCAATCGCCGTTTTGCTGGGATACCCGGCTCTGTTGGCCGGAATTGTCATCGTGTTCCTTGTCGGAATTCCGATTTCCCATAAATACAGCGAGATGATCGGGGTTCACGATCCCGGTGAAATCGTCATCGACGAAGTTGCAGGGCAATGGCTTTGCATACTTGTCGTTCCGCTGGGCAACGGGCTTGCCGATCTCGGCTGGCTGGCGGCGGCATTTGTCATGTTCCGGTTTTTCGATATTCTGAAACCCTGGCCGATCCGCTGGATCGACCGCCGGATCAGCGGCGGTTTTGGCATCATGCTTGATGACATCCTTGCGGGCATATTTGGCATGTTTGTATTGATCGCCGCCCGCTACTTTGCAGGAGTTTGACCGCCCATGAACATCGAACCGGATATTCTTGCGCGCGCAGAAAACCTGATTGCCCTATGCAAATCCAAAGGCGAAATGATCGCAACCGCAGAATCCTGTACCGGCGGGCTTATAGCTGGCGGGCTGACGGCCGTTGATGGCAGTTCGTCCGTTGTCGATTGCGGCTTTGTGACTTATTCCAACGAAGCAAAACACGGCCTGATCGGCGTACCGCAGGAATTGCTTGATACCTATGGTGCCGTCTCAGAACCGGTCGCGCGCGCAATGGCCGAAGGCGCACTGATCCGCGCACCACTGGCAACACTGGCTGTCGCGGTTACCGGCATCGCCGGTCCGGGCGGCGGATCAGATGAAAAACCGGTTGGACTTGTCCATCTTGCGTGCGCCGGAAAAGGTCGGCCTACCCTGCACCGTCGCCGGGTCTATGACGGTGATCGCCACGCGGTACGCAAGGCAACCATCATCGACGCCTATGACATGCTTTCAGAAATGGTCGGCAAAACCGGTTAATCAGATTGGCGCATCATCGCCCCTGCAGCGTGAATGCAACATGCACTCACTGATCTGACAGGGCCTTGTCCGGCTCGCCATAAACCTGATGGGCGCGGGTTTCAAATGCACCAACCATCAATTTGACGGCCTCGTTGAAAACGACCCCGATCATCTTCTGCAACAGGGCAGAACGGAATTCGAAATCGACAAAGAAGTCGAGCCACGTTCCACCGTCTTCCGCCGGTTCAAACACCCAGTGATTGTTAAGGTACTTGAACGGCCCCTGCAGATATTCGACATCGACCCGATCCGGGCGCTGTAGCGTGACTTTTGATGTGTATTTTTCGCGAAACATTTTGAAACCGATCACCAGATCGGCATGCAAAACATCGCCATCGCGCTTGCGCACACGGGATGCCACACACCATGGCAGAAATTCCGAATAGGAATCGATATCCGCGACGAGGTCAAACAGCTGTTCCGGCGTATAGGGCAGTTTCCTGCGCTCCGCATGCGTCGGCACCCTGATCTCCTTTGTCGTCGCGTTTATCGGTTTGAAATGCGGCGCACTTACTGCGCCGCTGTTGTTGCCTGCATTCTGGCTTTGGCTTCGTCAGCAGCCGCAAGCTTTCTTTCGCGTGCCTTGCGCAGTTCCTCGAAGTCACGGTCTGCATGATAGCTTGAACGCGTCAGCGGCGTTGCCGACACCATCAGGAAGCCCTTGCCGCGCGCCATCGAGGCGTAATCCTTGAACTCGTCCGGGGTCACAAAGCGGTTCACCGGCTCGTGCTTAAGGGTTGGCTGCAAATACTGGCCAATCGTCAGGAAGTCGACATCCGCAACCCGCAGATCATCCATGACCTGTGCCAGTTCATGGCGTTCTTCACCAAACCCGACCATCAGGCCCGATTTGGTGAAGATCGTCGGATCAATCTGTTTGACGCGATCAAGAATGCGCAGCGACTGGTAATAGCGCGCGCCCGGCCGGATCGAGGTATAGAGTCTGGGAACGGTTTCAAGGTTATGGTTGAAAACGTCCGGACGTGCACGGGCAACGATTTCAACGGCACCTGGCTTATCGCGGAAATCGGGGGTCAGAATTTCAATCGTGGTTTCCGGCGATTTATGGCGGATCGCCTCGATCACGCGGGCAAAATGTGCGGCCCCACCATCGGCCAGATCATCACGGTCGACCGAGGTGATCACGACATGTTTAAGCGCCATGTCGGCAACCGCCATCGCAAGGTTTTCCGGCTCGAACGGGTCAAGCGCACCGGGCATGCCGGTCTTGACGTTACAGAACGAACAGGCACGCGTGCAGGTATCCCCCATGATCATGAAGGATGCGTGTTTCTTCTGCCAGCATTCACCAATGTTCGGGCACGCCGCTTCTTCGCAGACGGTATGCAAATTCAGGCCGCGCGCAAGTTCGCGCGTTTCCTGATACCCCTTCGAGGTTGGCGCCTTGACACGAATCCATTCGGGCTTGCGTCCGGACGGACGATCCGGGCGTTTCTGCTTTTCCGGGTGACGAAGTGCCTGTGCTTCGTTGCGCGCCGTCGACATAGAGTTACCTCCGAAGGATTGGACGGGCGGCAATGTGCCGCCACGTCACGCATTTGTCAAACCGACAATCGTCCAAAACGGTCATACCGGGCATGTTTGCCCGGTACAACGCCATATTCTAGAAGTGGATCGCACGCCCATAGGCGTCAAGGACCGACTCATGCATCATTTCCGAAAGGGTCGGATGCGGGAAGACCGTATGCATCAGATCTTCTTCGGTCGTTTCGAGGCCCATGGCCACGACAAAGCCCTGGATCAGCTCGGTCACTTCGGCACCAACCATGTGCGCACCAAGCAATTCACCGGTCTTGGCATCAAACACCGTCTTGACCAGACCTTCGGCCTCGCCCAGTGCAACCGCCTTGCCATTGCCGATGAACGGGAATTTGCCGACCTTGACGTCGTAACCGGCTTCCTTGGCTTTGGCTTCGGTCAGACCGACACTTGCCACCTGCGGATGGCAATAGGTGCAACCCGGAATCTTGCGCGGATCAAGCGGGTGAACCCCTTTGACCCCGGCAATCTTTTCAACGCAGATCACGCCTTCATGCTCGGCCTTGTGCGCCAGCATCGGCGGGCCTGCGACGTCACCAATGGCATAAATGCCCGGTTCTGCCGTTGCCGAATACTCGTTCGTATCAATGACGTTGCGATCAACCTTGACCTTGGTGGTTTCCAGACCGAGATTTTCGGTATTGCCGATCACACCAACCGCGGAAATCACGCGATCAACAGTCAATTCCTGTTTCTTGCCGTCCTTGGTTTCAATCGTGACGACAACATTGTCGGCGTTGCGCTTAAGGTTCGCAACCTTGGCTTCTGTCAGGATTTTCATCCCGTCCTTGGTCATCATCTTCTGTGCAAGGGCGGCCACTTCCTTGTCTTCGACAGGCATGATCTGCGACATGATTTCGACCACCGTCACTTCCGCACCCATGGTGTGATAGAAGCTGGCAAATTCGATACCAATCGCGCCTGAACCGACAACCACAAGGCTTTTGGGCATCTTGTCAGGCGTCATCGCCTTTTTATAGTCCCAGACCACCTTGCCATCGGCTTCCAGCCCCGGCAGGGACCGCGCCCGTGCACCGGTCGCGATAATGTAATTCTTCGCGGTATAGGTGCCGGCATCCTTGCCTTCGACCTTGATCTTTTTCGGACCGTCGAATTTGGCTTCGCCGTTGATCACGGTGACCTTGTTCTTCTTCAGAAGATGGCCAACACCACCCGAAAGCTGCTTGGAAACACCGCGCGAACGCTGAATGACTGCATCCAGATCAAAGGAAGGCTTTTCGCATGACAGACCGAATGACTTGGCATGCTGCATGTTGCGATAGACTTCTGCCGAACGCAGCAGGGCCTTGGTCGGAATACAGCCCCAGTTCAGGCAGATGCCGCCAAGATGTTCGCGTTCAACAACCGCGGTTTTCAGGCCAAGCTGTGCGGCACGAATGGCCGTGACATAGCCACCAGGGCCCGCGCCAACAACGATTAAGTCGAAATTGTTATCCGCCATCGTAAGATCTCCTTCGCCTGCCCGTCACCGGTCACAGGTCTTGAAATTCAAATGCTTGCGGGGACTATTTAAAGTCCCCGCGCAATTTCCGAACCTCAGAGCAACATGCTCAGCGGATCTTCGATCAGCTTTTTGAATTCAGCCATGAATTCAGCACCGACCGCACCATCGACCACACGATGGTCGACCGAAAGCGTGCAGCTCATGACGGTGGCAATAGCCAAGGCGCCGTCCTTGACAACCGCGCGCTGTTCACCGGCACCAACGGCCAGAATGCAGCCCTGCGGCGGGTTGATGATGGCAGAGAATTCCTTGATGCCAAACATGCCAAGGTTAGAGACAGAGAAAGTCCCGCCCTGGAATTCTTCCGGTTTCAGCTTGCCTTCGCGTGCCTTGCCAGCCAGTGCCTTCATCTCGGTCGAGATTTCGGCAAGCCCCTTGCCACCCGCATTGCGGATAACCGGGGTGATCAGTCCGCCATCAATGGCAACAGCAACCGAAATATCCTGCTGCTTGCACTGCAGGATGGCCGCATCGGTCCAAACCGCATTGGCTGCCGGTACGCGTTTAAGCGCAATGGATGCGGCACGAATGACGAAATCATTGACCGATACCTTCACACCCTCGTCGGCCTTCTCGTTAAGCTGCTTGCGGGTGGCAAGCAGATTGTCGAGTTCGCAATCGACCGTCAGGTAGAAATGCGGAACCTGCTGTTTGGACTGGGTCAGACGACGGGCAATAACCTTGCGCATCGAGCTGTTCGGGATTTCTTCGTATTCCGGCAAACCGGTCAGATCCGGGTTCCAGCCAGACGCCGCCGGTGCCTGCGGGGCTGCCGCCGGTTTCTCGCCAGCAGGAGCCGAAGAAGCAGCAGCAGAAGCAGCTTTATCGGCCGGTTTGGACGACATCGCGGCTTCGACATCGCGTTTCACAACACGACCACGCGGGCCCGAACCTTCGACCTTGCCAAGATCAACGCCTTCATTGGCTGCAATACGACGCGCCAATGGGCTTGCCTTGATACGATCCCCACCGGAAACAGGTGCCGCAGGTGCCAGGCCTTTTGCCGGGGCGGCTTCTGGCTTGGACGCTTCCTGTTTCGGTGCCTCGGCTGCTGGTTCGGCATCGCCGCCGCCAACAGACGCCGAAGACGTATCCGCCCCGTCAAGGGCGCTGGCATCTTCGCCTTCTTCCAGAAGAAGTGCGATAACCTCGTTCACGGCAACGCCTTCGCTGCCTTCGGAAACAAGGATTTTACCGATTTTGCCTTCGTCGACGGCTTCAACTTCCATCGTGGCTTTATCGGTTTCGATTTCGGCAATGACGTCACCTGACTCAACGGTGTCGCCTTCCTTGACAAGCCATTTCGCCAAGGTGCCTTCGGTCATGGTCGGCGACAGGGCCGGCATCAATATCTTAACAGGCATGAACGCAATCTCCCGGTAACGGGGCGGCGCGGGTTTGCCGCGCCCTGCCCCTGTCCGTTTTACTTAGCGATAGCAAACGGCCTTGGCCGCATCGACGATGTGTTGCTCCTGCGGAAGTGCAAGCACTTCGAGGTTGGCAGCATATGGCATCGGAACATCTTCACCGGTAACGCGCGCAACCGGCGCATCAAGGTAATCAAACGCATGTTCCATGATGACCGATGCGATCTCGGCACCGATACCGGCAAAGTGCCAGCCTTCTTCGCAGGTCACGAGACGGTTGGTTTTCATGACCGAGCGAACGATGGTGTTCACATCAAGCGGACGGATGGTCCGAAGGTTGATGACTTCGGCAGAAATGCCCTGCTCTGCAAGCTGTTCTGCCGCTTTCAGCGCCTTGCCGACCATAATTGAAAACGCAACGATGGTAACGTCCGTCCCTTCGCGTTCGATCTTTGCCTGACCAATCGGAAGAACGAAATCTTCGTCGTCCGGCACTTCGAAGCTTTGTCCGTAAAGGATTTCGTTTTCAAGGAAGACAATCGGGTTCGGATCACGAATAGCGGCCTTGAGCAGACCCTTCGCATCGGCCGCCGACCAAGGTGCTACAACCTTAAGCCCCGGGCAATGTGCATACCAGGATGCATAGCACTGCGAATGCTGTGCGCCCACACGCGACGCAGCACCGTTCGGGCCACGGAACACGATCGGGCAGCCAAGCTGGCCACCGGACATATACAGGGTCTTCGCAGCAGAGTTGATGATCTGGTCAATCGCCTGCATGGCGAAGTTAAAGGTCATGAACTCAAGAACCGGTTTCAGGCCCATGAATGCCGAACCGGTTGCAAGGCCGGTAAAGCCATGCTCGGTAATCGGGGTATCGACAACACGCTTGTCACCGAATTCATCAAGCAAGCCCTGGGTGACTTTATAAGCCCCCTGATACTGCGCGACTTCTTCCCCCATGACATAAACGTTCTCATCGGCCCGCATTTCTTCGGCCATGGCATCGCGCAGGGCTTCACGAACGGTCTGGGTCTTGAACGAGGTATAGGTTTTCTCGTCCTTGGTCGCGTTCATGACGCTCATGGCACGCGGGTCCTGTTCGGCGCGTTCAATCGCACCGCTTGCAGCAACGGGTGCTGCATTGGACGAACTGGCCGGTGCCTTTTCTTCTTCCTTGGCTTCGGCCGGTGCGGCGTCGGCTTTCGGTGCAGAAGACGCCGAAACATTATCAAGGGCAGAAGCATCCTCGTCTTCTTCGAGGATATAGGCGATCACAGCATTCACCGCGACGTTTTCAGTCCCTTCGGCAATCACGATCTTGCCGATGGTCCCTTCGTCAACGGCCTCGACTTCCATCGTGGCCTTGTCGGTTTCAATTTCTGCAATCACGTCACCGGAGGCAACAGTGTCGCCTTCCTTGACGGTCCATTTGGCAAGAGTGCCTTCTGTCATGGTCGGCGACAGCGCCGGCATCAAAACTTCAATCGGCATTGTTCCCTCTCTCCCGGGAAATATCGGTCAAAAGCGGTTCGCGGGTGTCGCGATCACGCGTCGATCAGAATATCTGTGAACAGTTCGGAAACATCCGGTTCCGGGCTGTTTTGCGCAAACTCGGCCGCTTTGGCGACTTCCGCTTTCACATCCTTGTCGATGTCCTTGAGGCCAGCCTCGTCGATGATATCACCATCGATCAGCAGCTTTTTGACCATATCGATCGGATCGTGCTCTTTACGCATTTTGTCGAGCTCGTCCTTGGTACGATATTTCGCCGGGTCGGACATGGAATGCCCGCGATAGCGATAGGTCTTGAGCTCAAGGATATAGGGCCCTTTGCCTTCGCGGCAATGCGCAACGGCACGTTCACCGGCATCCTTGACCGCCAGAACGTCCATCCCATCAACCTGTTCACCCGGGATACCATAGGCAGAACCGCGCTCGTAAAGGTCCGGGCTGGCCGAATGGCGCTGTGCCGACGTTCCCATGGCATACTGGTTGTTCTCGATGCAATAGATCACCGGAAGCTTCCAGAGCGCTGCCATGTTGAAGGATTCGTATACCTGCCCCTGGTTGACGGCACCATCCCCAAGATAGGTCAGGCAGACACGGTCCTGACCGCGATATTTGTAATTGAAGGCAATACCGGTGCCGAGCGAAACCTGCCCGCCGACGATACCATGCCCGCCATAGAAGTTCTTTTCCTTGGAGAACATGTGCATCGAGCCGCCCTTGCCGTGCGAATAACCGCCTTCACGGCCGGTCAGCTCTGCCATGACCCCTGCTGGGTCCATGCCACAGGCCAGCATATGGCCGTGGTCGCGGTAACTGGTAATCACACCATCATCGCCGGTAATGGCAGCCTGCATGCCGACAACGACAGCTTCCTGCCCGATGTAAAGATGGCAGAAGCCACCAATAAGCCCCATGCCATAAAGCTGACCGGCTTTTTCTTCAAAGCGACGGATCAGCAGCATTTCACGGTAATATTTGAGGAGATCGTCACTGCTCGCCTGATTGTCGGCGCGCGTCGTGGCGCGTTTGCGTTTTGTGGTCGCCATGTTTCCTCCCGGTGGATGGCTGTCGCTTAAGCATCATGTATGAGCGCTTAATTCGGTACTGGACCACCGAAATGACTACCCAAAACTACGTGTCGAAGCAAGCAATCTAACCACCCGTAAACTGTTGTTTTGCAACGCACAATCACAAATAAACCAAATAATGGTTAATTCATGTTTTTTTGCATATATACATAATTCAAGCGTTTCCAGTGACTTGAGGAACCGGCTTCATTCCCGTTCATTCCATCAGGTCACAAATGCTATGCTTTCCTGAAAAGAATATCACAGATCCGACACGTTTATTTCGCAACTGCCAGAAGAAACAAAAGGTTGCGTTGCCCTGATCACAAACTATTGCAGGTCACAAATCAACCAAAAGACAGTTGAAACAACGCTGTATGAGAGGATGTCAAATTCCCGCCAAGCAGCCCGGGCTGTAAAATCATGGGAAATACAGCCCCGGACGCGCGCATTTTCAATTTTGGAAGTTGATCACGCGCATAAAAACCCTGCCGGATTCTAAGCACAAATCTGCCGCGACCGATTACTGGCTGGCAGCAACCGTTTCGTCGGCCGGATAGCCATTGTGATGGAAGATAATCAGATCATCCGGGTGCGCGGCATTCAGCATCGCGCGCGCACGTTCATCGAGCAGATCAGGATCAAGATGCTTCGGGCGCATCGCAATCACGCGCTGCTCGAGATGCTTGCGCTTGTCGATGATTTCGTCACGCACTTTTGCGATATCGGCCACGCGGTCCTGCATCGACCAATAAGCCAGCAAACCACGATTACCTTCGACACTGTGGAAGATGAAATAGACCATAATGGTAAATGCAATAACCGGTGCAATAGCCTGACCTAGTCGGCGAATAACCGGTGACGTTGAAGACATTTACCCCTGCCCTTTGCGGATACGAGACGAAAAACAGAAAAAACACCATTCCGAAACCGGAACGGAAAAACTGCGTGCGTTATTTCCCTTTGAACGCAAAGGTATAAATCTCGCAGCAGACAGAACTCTCGCAAAAATACTCTCATAGCTAATCACAACAGGGTAAAAATAAGCTTAAAACAGCAATGCTAATACAGGGCAGTTACGCTCAATTAGCTGATCCTGAACAACAAAAAACCGCCCCGGAATGACGGGACGGTTTTTCAGGTTCAGTCCTGCAATCGAACCTTATTTCAGGATCGAACGCCCCGGATAATAGGCACCGGCCCCCAGCATCTCTTCGATGCGGATCAACTGGTTGTATTTCGCCAGGCGGTCGGAACGTGACAGCGAACCGGTTTTGATCTGTCCGCAATTGGTGGCAACCGCAAGATCGGCGATGGTCGAATCTTCGGTTTCGCCCGAACGGTGTGACATAACCGCAGTATAGCCCGCACGATGGGCCATTTCGACGGCCTCAAGCGTTTCGGTCAGCGAACCGATCTGGTTGACCTTCACGAGGATCGAGTTGGCAACGCCCTTCTTGATGCCATCGACAAGGCGCTTCGGATTGGTTACGAACAGATCGTCCCCGACCAGCTGAACCTTTTTGCCGATTTCCGACGTCAATGCCGCCCAACCGTCCCAGTCATCTTCAGACATGCCGTCTTCGATCGAGAAAATCGGATACTTGCTGACCAGATCGGCCCAGTATTTGACCATGCCGTCTGCATCAAGGGTCTTGTTCTCGCCCGCCAGAACGTATTTGCCACCTTTGTAGAATTCGGTCGATGCCGCATCAAGGGCAAGGACAACGTCTTCTTCCGGACGATAACCGGCAGCTTCGATCGACTTCATGATGTAGCTGATGGCTTCTTCGCTCGACCCGATATTCGGGGCAAAACCACCTTCGTCACCAACAGAAGTGCTCAGACCATCTGCTGACAGGGCCTTTTTCAGGTTATGGAAGATTTCCGCACCCATGCGGATTGCGTCCGATCCGGTTTCTGCCGAAACCGGCATCACCATGAATTCCTGAACGTCAATCGCGTTGTCGGCATGTTCACCGCCATTGATGATGTTCATCATCGGCACCGGCAGGGTGCGGGCGAAAGCCCCACCAACATAACGATAAAGCGGAAGGCCTGCTTCTTCAGCCGCGGCCTTGGCAACCGCCAGCGATACGCCCAGAATGGCGTTCGCACCAAGACGGCTCTTGTTCGGCGTCCCGTCAAGATCGATCATGATGCCATCGACCTCGACCTGGTCTTCGGCATCCATACCGGCCAGGGCTTCGAAAATCTCGCCATTGACGGCGGCAACCGCTTTGGTCACGCCCTTGCCAAGATAACGGTCTTCCTTGTCACGCAGCTCGACGGCTTCATGCGCACCGGTGGATGCACCCGACGGAACGGCTGCACGACCAAAGGCGCCACTTTCCAGAGTTACATCAACTTCGACAGTCGGGTTGCCACGGCTATCGAGAATTTCGCGGCCGCGGATATCGATAATAGCGGTCATGACGGAAACATTCTCCTCACTGAGATTATCTGCACCCCTGCGGGGTACTTTGGTTACAGCATAAAAGAAATGCCGCCATCATGTCTGATGGCGGCATTTGCATATCAATCCTTGAACATGTCCAGACGAACCGGATTGGCTTTTGCCACTTTGTCCAGTTCCATCAGAACCGACAAAACTTCCGGAAGCTTGTTCAAGGGAATCTGGTTCGGGCCATCGCTAATGGCCGCATCCGGGTTATCGTGGGTTTCGATAAACAGGGCAGCAATGCCGACAGATACAGCCGCACGCGCCAAAACCGGCGCAAATTCGCGCTGTCCACCCGACGTTGTCCCCTGCCCACCCGGCTGCTGAACAGAATGGGTCGCATCAAATACGACCGGATAGCCCTGACGGGCCATGGTGGGAAGTCCACGGAAATCGGTTACCAGCGTGTTATAGCCAAAGCTGGTCCCGCGATCACAAAGCATGATGTTTTCGTTGCCGGTTGACGCAATGTTGTTCGCAACATTCGCCATGTCCCAGGGCGCCAGGAACTGGCCCTTTTTGACATTCACCGCGCGCCCGGTTTTACCCGCGGCCTGCAAAAGATCGGCCTGACGGCACAGGAACGCCGGAATTTGCAGAATATCGGCAACTTCCGCGACCGACGCACACTGATCTGGCAGATGAACGTCGGTGACAATCGGAAGGCCGGTCTTTTCCTTGACCTCGGCCAGAATGTCGAGCCCCTCGACCAGACCAACCCCGCGCCTCGACGTGCTGCTGGTGCGGTTTGCCTTGTCAAACGAGCTTTTGTAAACAAGCCCGATCCCGAGCCCCTCGGACAATTCCTTAAGCGCTGCGGACATTTCCAGTGCGTGCTGACGGCTTTCGATCGCGCACGGCCCCGCCAGAAGCGCAAAGGGCCTGTCATTGGCGAATTCGATATTGCCGACTTTGACAGTTTTGATTTCCGTCATTTCGAAGTCTTTCATTCAGGCTGTTTGATCAAACCAGACGGCTGCGCTCTTTGGCGGCCTTGATATAGGACACAAACAGCGGATGCGGATCAAGCGGACGCGAACGCAGTTCCGGGTGGAACTGAACGCCGATGAACCACGGGTGATCAGGGTATTCGACGATTTCCGGCAAACGCCCGTCCGGCGACAGACCCGAGAATTTAAGCCCTTTTTCCTCAAGCTGCGCCATGAAGTTTACGTTAACTTCGTAACGATGGCGATGGCGCTCAAGAACGGTCTCACTGCCATAGATATCACGCGCACGCGTACCGTCGACCAGTTTGCACTCGTAGTTGCCAAGGCGCATGGTGCCACCAAGATCATCTTCGCCGCTACGACGCTCAACCGAGCCACCATCTTTGGCCCATTCGGTCATCAGGCCCACAAGCGGGGTCTTTGTCGGACCGAATTCCGATGAAGACGCATCCTTAAGGCCCGCAAGATTGCGTGCGGCTTCAAGAACCGCCATCTGCATGCCAAAGCAGATACCGAAATACGGCACCTTGTTTTCACGGGCATAGCGCGCAGCGGCAATCTTGCCCTCTGTTCCACGCTCGCCAAATCCGCCCGGCACCATGATCGCGTCCAGTTTGGACAGGATTTCGCTAACATCGCCTTCTTTTTCAAGCGCGTCAGACGCAATCCATTCCAGTTTGACACGGACCTTGTTGGCGATGCCGCCATGGGTCAGTGCTTCGGTGAGCGACTTATAGGCATCGGGCAACTGAATATATTTGCCAACGATCCCGATAGTAACCTCACCTTCCGGATTACGGATGATGTTGCAGATTTCTTCCCACGGCCCCAGATCCGGGTCCTGTGCCTGCAGGCCGAAGTGATGAAGCACTTCGTTATCAAGACCATACTGGTGATAGCTGATCGGCACCTGATAGATATTGTCGACGTCATAGGCCGGAATAACAGCGGCTTCGCGCACGTTACAGAAACGTGCGATCTTGCGGCGTTCATTGACCGGGATTTCACGGTCACAACGGCACAGCAGGATATCGGGCTGAATACCAACGCTTTGCAGTTCCTTGACGGAATGCTGTGTCGGTTTGGTTTTAAGCTCGCCCGCCGACGAAATATAAGGCACCAGCGTCAGATGCATGAACAGCGTGCGGCCATCGCCAAGCTCGTTGCCCATCTGGCGGATCGCTTCAAGGAACGGCAGACTTTCGATATCGCCAACCGTACCGCCGATCTCGACAAGGACAAAATCCTCGGTCGCATCGGACTGAACGAATTCCTTGATCGCATCGGTAATATGCGGGATCACCTGAACGGTCCCGCCCAGATAATCGCCGCGACGTTCGCGCGCAATCACGTTGGAATAGATGCGACCAGTGGTCACGTTGTCGGAACGACGCGACGAAACACCGGTGAAACGTTCATAGTGACCAAGATCAAGGTCGGTCTCCGCCCCGTCTTCGGTCACATAACATTCGCCATGCTGATACGGGCTCATGGTGCCCGGATCAACGTTGATATACGGATCAAGCTTACGCAGGCGAACAGTGAAACCACGTGCCTGAAGCGAGGCCCCCAAAGCAGCAGATGCCAGGCCCTTGCCCAGCGAAGAAACAACGCCACCGGTGATAAAGATATAACGGGTCATGTCTTTGCCTCATCTCAAAGCAAAACGCCGCAGTTCGATGCCGCTCAGTGCATCACGAACCGGGGAATACAACAATCAAAAATTGAGGCGGCAATTTTGCCGCCTCTGGTCGTCGGTTTGTTTTTTAGCGGGTCGGAGCCGCCGGTCCGGTGTCCTCGGCGGGCTGTTGTTCAGCTGCCGGGGCCGGAGCCTGATCCAGTATGGATGTCGGCTGGGTATGAGTGTTGGACAACAATGCCAGGGCAAGGCTTGTAATCATGAATGCCCCGGCAAGAATAGCGGTCGTACGTGTCAGAAGGTTTGCTGCGCTGCGCGAGCTCATGACGCCGAAATTACCGCCGCCGCCACCGCCGCCGCTTCCGCCGATACCAAGCCCACCGCCCTCGCTGCGCTGTACGAGAATGACGGCAATCATGCCAAGCGCAAGAAGAAGGTGAATTACCAGAATAACAGTTTGCATGGTCTCGAAACTCTTGTCCTAAAACTTCCGATCCGAACATTATTATGGCCGGATCGGGCAAAAATTTGATGCGTATTTAACGTGTTTTATGACAGTTGGCTAGGCGCAACTTTCAATAATTTTCCAAAAATCGTCAACCTTGAGGCTCGCCCCGCCAACCAGTGCACCGTCAACATCGGGCACAGACAGCAATTCAGCCGCATTGGACGGCTTTACCGAACCACCATACAGAATTCTGAATTTGTCACCATCATCAAATCGTGCCGTCAGCCCTGCACGAATTGCAGCATGAACTTCGGCAACTTCATCAACGCTTGCCGTGCGCCCCGTGCCAATCGCCCAGACCGGCTCATAGGCAATGACGGTATTTTCCGCCGTCGCCTCATCAGGAACCGAAACCGCAATCTGGCCATTAACCACCGCAAGCGTCGCACCAAGATCGCGTTCCTGCTCGGTCTCGCCAACACAGACCACCGCAATCAGACCGGCATCATGGGCTGCCATTGTTTTCTGGCGAATAACGGTCGAACTTTCACCGTGGTCGGCCCGACGTTCGGAATGTCCGACAAGAACATGGGTCGCGCCGATATCGGCCAGCATCGGGGCCGCAATATCCCCGGTATGCGCACCCGAAACGGCAACATGACAATCCTGACCGCCAACCTTGACGGCACTCTTGGCCGTAACACCGGCAACATCGGAAATCAGGGTTGCCGGCGGACAGACCAGAATATCACATGCCAGATCACCTTTTGCCTTTGCGCGGTCAGACAGTCCGCGCGCAAGTGCAAGCCCGTCGGTGCGCAGGCAATTCATTTTCCAGTTTCCGGCGATCAGGGGACGGCGCTGTGACATATGTATATCTACCTCTTGCTGCGACAGGTTTTGGATCAGGCAATGGCTGGGCCATGCAGGAACCGATCCGACAAGTATTGTTACAAACACGGTTCGATGCGGGTTTTAGCACGCGCTCAGGCCCCGGCCAAGCCCCGGAAAACACTGTCAACCGAACTTCGGGCACGGTCAATGCAATCGGATGTTGCCGCCCTTACCTCTCGCCATTAAGATGCGCGGCAATTGCGCCGGGATTTTCGTTATGTTCCGGCAGATAAAAGAAACGCTGCCGGTACATTGTCATCTGCATTGTCATCGGCACCAACCACGAATTGTTAGGCTTATCATATGCTTGCTGGCATTCGCTCTTTTTCGAAATCAATCTTTGCCAAGATCATCCTCGGCGTGATTGCAATCAGCTTCGTCGGATGGGGCCTGAATGCGTCGATGCTCGATCTTGGAACATCGCGTCAGGTTGCTGAAATCGGCAGCCAAAATATCAGCCCCGCCGAACTGGATCGCGCCTTCCAGCGCAGCATCCAGAATATGCGCAGCGTTTTCGGTCCGAATTTCGACCGTCAGCAAGCCATCCAGATGGGCCTTTTGAACAATACGGTTCAAAATCTGGTTTCCCAGAAAATCCTGCGTGAAAACGCCAAGGAAATGGGCATCGGCATCAGCAACGAAAAAGTGCGCGAGACGATTTTCGCCTCTCCGGGCTTCCAGAATGAAACCACCGGCCAGTTCGACCGAGAACGTTTCCTTCAGGCGCTGTATTCCAGCGGATATACCGAACCGGAATTCATCGAAGGTGTTCGTGGGGACATGATGGGCCAGCAGGTTGTCGGCAGCCTCGCCGGTGCCGTCAGCGTCCCTGACGTCATGGCACAACAGATTGCCGCCTACCGCAACGAACAGCGCAGCGGCAGCTTATTTGCCCTGAATACCTCGGAATTCGACACGATCGAAACGCCCGATGACGCGACCCTTCGTAAATATCACGAAGACAACGCACCGCAATTCACCGCCCCCGAAAGCCGCGATGTGACCCTGGTCACCCTTTCGGCGAAGGATCTGGCGGCAAATATGGATGTCACCGAAGAAGAAATTCTCGAGGCATATAACCATCGCCTGCCGGAATTCCAGACTCCGGAAAAACGCGTTGTCGAACAGATCCTGTTTGCCCCCAATGAAAAGGAAAGTGCCCAGGAGGCCTATAAGGCGCTTCAGGGTGGTGCCGATTTCATGCAGGTCGCAACCGACGATGCCGGTATGGATCCGTCGATTGTCAAACTTGGTGAATTCACCGCCGACAACATCCTTCCCGATCTGCGCGATGCGACGTTTGGCCTTGAAGAAGGCGCATTTTCCGAACCGGTCGAAACAGCCCTTGGCTGGCATATCATTCGCGTGACCGGCATTACGCCGGAACAGACCGAAACCCTTGATCAGGTTCGCGACGATGTCGAGGCCGGTGTCCGGCAGTTCAAGGCCGAAGACGCGATCTATGATCTTGCCGCCAAGCTTGATGATGAACTTGGTGCCGGGACCCCGCTTGAAGAAGCCGCAAACGCGGTTGGCGCAAAAACCTATAAACTGAACGACGTTGTGCGTGGCGAAGGTCTGGGTACTGAAATCACCGACAGCGGTGAGATCAATGCCAAGATTTTCGAACTCGGCAAGGGCGAGGAAAGCTTCCTCGAAGAAACCTCGACCGGTGTTCGTTATGTCGCACGCGTTGATGACGTCACCCCGTCGGCACTGCGTCCGTTTGAAGATGTGCGTGATGACGTTGTCACCGCATGGAAAACCGATGAACGCAACCGTCTGATGCTTGAAAAAGCCGATCAGCTTGCCGCGTCGATCAATGACCAGAACGCCGATATCGCAACGCTCGCTACCAGCGACAATGCCGAACTCGAACAAAGCGGCCTGACCAAACGTACCGGTCAGGGCCTCCAAGGCAATGTCAGCCCGGCGGTTGCCGCAGCCCTCTTCACCCTTGAAGAAGGCAAGGCAAAGGCCGTTCAGTCCGGCGACAATGTTCTGGTTCTGAAACTTGATCAGATCAAAGCTGGCACCATTGCCGAAGGCGCTACCGACCCGGTCTTGACCGAACTCAAACAGGGCCTGAACGAAGACATCCTTGCAGAATATCTTGATTACCTGCAGGACGAGATTTCGGTCAGTGTCAATAACAGCGTGATCAACGGTCTTTATCCGCAAACCGCGGCCAACTGATCCCGATCAGAAATGGGGCGGCCTTTCATCGGGCCGCCCTTTTTCGTTAAACTCTACGCTGCCTCATACCGCCCACCCCTAATCGACCAAAATTGGACAGACCATGGAAATCAAACCGGATTTCAACAGTTTCAAGCAGAACTACAATAACGGCATTTCACAGGTTCTCTGGACCTCGCTGACCGCTGATCTTGATACGCCCGTCTCGGCGTTTCTCAAGATCGCCGAAGGCATGCCCAACACCTATCTGCTTGAATCTGTCGAAGGCGGTGCCGTGCGCGGACGCTATTCATTCCTTGGCCTGCGCCCCGATCTGATCTGGCGGTGCTTTGGCCAAAAGGCAGAACTGAACCGTCGCGCCCTTGCCGATGCCGATGCGTTCGAAGATGAACCCGATGCACCGCTTGAAAGCCTCAAAAAGCTGATCGCCGAAAGTCACATCACCCTGCCCGACAATCTTCCGCCCATGAGCGCCGGTCTTGTCGGCTATATGGGTTATGACACCGTACGCCTGATGGAAAAGCTACCCGATAGCAACCCGGATGAACTCGGCGTCCCTGACGGCATCTTTATCCGCCCGACGGTCACCGCAAGCTTCGATACCATCGCCGATACCGTCACCGTCGTAACCCCGGTCCGCCCCGAAAGCGGAATAGATGCCGATGCGGCCTATGATCTTGCCTGTGCGCGCCTCAATGATGTCGTGCAGCAGTTCCAGCGCAACCTATTCCTTGATCGCCGGTCCAAATCGGTTCCCGCCACCCTGCCCGATCCAAAGGTCAGCGTCGACGAGGCCGGTTTTCATAAAATGGTCGATCAGGCCAAGGAATATATCCGCGCGGGCGATATCTTTCAGGTCGTGCTCTCGCAACGCTACACGCTGCCCTATCAATTGCCGCCCTTCGCCTTTTACCGCGCCCTTCGCCGGATCAATCCGTCACCTTTCATGTTTTATCTTGATATCGGCGGGTTTCAGGTTGTCGGTGCCAGCCCGGAAATCCTTGTCCGCCTGCGCGACGGCGAAGTCACCATTCGCCCGATTGCCGGAACGCGTCGGCGCGGCAAGACACCCGATGACGACAAGGTCATGGCCCAGGACCTGTTTGATGATCCCAAGGAACGTTCGGAACATCTGATGCTGCTTGACCTTGGGCGCAATGATGTCGGCCGTGTGTCCAAGCCCGGTACGGTGCGCGTCACCGACCGCGAACAGATCGAATACTATTCCCATGTCATGCATATCGTCTCGAACGTCGTCGGTCAGATCGACGACAAATATGATGCGATGGATGCGCTCAAGGCCGGTTTCCCTGCTGGAACGGTATCGGGCGCGCCAAAGGTCCGCGCCATGGAAATCATCGATGAACTGGAATCGGTCCGGCGCGGCATTTATGCAGGTTGTATCGGCTATATCTCCGCCGATGGCTCCATGGATACCTGCATCGCGCTTCGGACCGCTGTCATCAAGGACGAACAGATCCATATTCAGGCCGGTGCCGGGATCGTCGTAGACAGCAAACCGGAACTCGAACACAAGGAATGCCAGAACAAGGCAGGCGCGCTTATGGCCGCCGCCCGCGAAGCCCATCGGTTTGCCTGATTTCCTGCATTTCGGATTGAAAGAACAAGGCCCGCTTCATTTGCGGGCCTTGTTCTTTATCAACCTGTCGCACTCGGACTTGTTCGTCGCAGGATGTCGGTCACCGGCACCAGAACAAATCCCTTGGCCTGAATGGCGGGAATCCATTTTTGCAGGGCCTCCAGCGTCAGGTCGCGCGGATGGCCAATCGCAATCGCAAATCCCTGATTGGTGGCAACTTTTTCAGTCCGCGCCAGCATTTCGGCAATTTTGGTGGCATCATCGGCGTCATCAATGAACACGTCGCGCTCAAGCGCCGGGACATCATATTGGCGTGCCATCGAAAACCCGACCGACTTGGCACTGGTTTTGGAATCAAGGAACAGAAGCCCGCGTGATTTCATCACCTCCATCACCACCTGCATGCGTTCCGGATCGGATGTGAATTTGCTGCCCATGTGATTATTCACACCGACATAGCCATCAAACCGGTCCAGCATCCAGGTCATCTCGCCCAATATCTTGTCGCGGTCAAATCCGGTGCGCAACGCATGCGGACCGGGATCGACCAATGCCGACGACGGCTCCATCGGCATATGAAGCATCACTTCATGCCCCCGCCCGCGCGCATCATTCACCTGACGCTGAAGGTCGCGCGCATAGGGCAGATAGGAAATCGTCACCGGCCCGGGCAGCCCTATAGTGCGCGCCGTGCGCGGCTGATCAAGGCCCGCATCATCAATCACAATCGCGATAACCGGTGCGGTTCCCGTATCGGGGGTAAGGGCTGCGAATTTCTGCCATGGCGGCGGACCATCACTATGCGCGCCCCCGCTGATCCCGCCGGTATCGGGCGACACGGCAGGTTCAGGCGACTTTGTGACCGGTGCCTTCTGCGGTTGTCTGGTTTCAGGCGCAGTTTTTTCACCCGGCACACGTTCACCGACCATATATCCGGTCCGGTCGCGATTGCCGTTGCTTTCGCTGAAATCATAATTGCGGCTTTCCGGTACCGGGGCCGGTGCTGGAGTATATTCCGGTTCTGAATTGGCGGCCCGTTCGCCAAGATCACGCGATGCGCGATCCAGCTCAAGCATACTGCCTGCTGCAATGAATGCCGAAATGGTCCCCGCAACAATCGCACCGCCCAGCATGAAACGGCCAATGCCGCCCGATTTCCTCTTCGGTGCAGCCTTGCTACGGCCTGTTTTTCGCGGTGCCGCTTTTTTCTTTTTGGCGGGTTGTGCCCGGCGTGCCACGCTCTGGTCTCCAGTCTCGTTTGCTGGGTCGTGTTACCCATATGGTGATTATACGCCAATTATCGCGGCTTGTGTTTGGAAGCTTTTAAACCCGATCAGGTTAGCACCCTGTTAAAGCCGCAAACAAAGACCGCAAACAATGGCAGGAAAATGGTTTTTGCAATCGCTTGACGTAGCGGCAATGCCGTTTATTCTCTGCCCGATCTGATATTCACAGCCCGGCGCCACGATGTATCTCCTCATCGATAATTACGACAGCTTCACATTCAATCTGTGGCACTATCTGCGCGAACTCGGTCCCGAGGTCGACGTCCGCCGCAATGATGAAATCTCGGTTGATGATGCGCTGGCTTTAAAGCCCGAAGGCATCGTGATCTCGCCCGGTCCCTGCGATCCGGATCGCGCGGGTATCTGTCTTGATCTGATCAGGGCATCGGCGGGCAAGGTCAAGCTGCTCGGCGTCTGCCTTGGTCATCAGGGCATCGGTCAGGCCTTTGGCGGCAATGTCGTGCGCGCGCCCGAATGCATGCATGGCAAAACCGATGCGATGGTGCACGAAGGCAAAAGCGTGTTTAACGGCCTGCCCAGCCCGTTTGAAGCGACCCGTTACCATTCATTGGTTGTTGATCGCGCAACCCTGCCCGATTGCCTTGAAATCACGGCGGAAAACGGGGATGGTCTGATCATGGGGCTGCGTCACAAACAGCATCAGATTCATGGTGTGCAGTTCCATCCCGAAAGCATCGCATCCGAACATGGCCATGCCCTTTTGAAGAATTTTATAGACTTCCCCGGCGCATGAAACCGCACCGGAACGCTAACCGAGGAAACCCGCATGTCGACTGAATATGACCTGAAGCCGATCCTGGCCAAAGTCGCAAATGGCGAAAAACTGAACGAAGAACAGGCCGAACAGGCCTTCGACGTTCTGATGTCCGGTCAGGCAACGCCGTCGCAGATGGGGGCTTTCCTGATGGCGCTACGCCTGCGCGGTGAAACGGTCGATGAAATCACCGGGGCGGCCCGCGTCATGCGCTCCAAGGCGACCGGCATTATCGCCCCGCCCAATGCGGTTGATACCTGTGGTACCGGTGGCGATGGCAGCGGCACCTTCAATATCTCGACCGGGGCGGCAATCGTTGCGGCGGCCTGCGGCGCCATCGTTGCCAAGCACGGCAACCGCGCGGCGTCGTCAAAATCGGGATCGGCCGATGTTCTGATGGCGCTTGGCGTCAATCTCGATGCCGATATGGCGCTTCTTGAAAAGGCGCTAAAGGAAATCAATCTGTGCTTCATGATGGCAACGCGCCATCATTCGGCGGTGCGTCACGTGATGCCGACCCGCGTTGAAATGGGCACGCGCACGATCTTCAACCTGCTGGGACCGCTGGCCAACCCGGCCAAAACCAAACGCCAGGTCATGGGTGTTTTCGCCCGTGAATGGGTTGAACCGATTGCCAATGTTCTGAACCGTCTGGGCTCGGAACATGCGTGGGTTGTCTATGGTCATAGCGGCCTTGATGAAATTTCAACAACCGGCCCGACCTTTGTCGCCGAAGTCAAAAACGGCGCAGTCACGACCTTTGAAATCAACCCCGAAGATTACGGCCTTGAAATCGTCACCCTTGATGCGCTTAAAGGCGGCGACGCCCAGACAAACGCGCAGGCCATTCTCGATCTTCTTGCCGGTAAAAAAAGCGCCTATCGCGATATCGTTCTGCTGAATGCCGCAGCCGCCCTTGTGGTGACCGACATCGCAACCGATCTTGCCGATGGCATCGCAAAGGCCCGCACCGCAATCGATTCCGGCAAAGCCGCAGAAACCTTGCAGGCACTAGTCCGCATTTCCAATCAGGGGACCGCAGCGTGAGCGACGTACTCGAACGTATCTGTAACGACAAACGCGACCACATCGCCGCCTGCAAGGCGCGAAAGTCACTTGCCGACCTCGAAACCGCAGCCAGATCACAATCCGCACCGCGCGGCTTCATCAGGGCGCTTGAAACATCGGTTGCGGATGGTCGTTACGGCCTGATTGCCGAGATTAAAAAGGCATCCCCGTCCAAGGGCCTGATCCGCCCGGATTTCAATCCGCCCGTTCTGGCGCAGGCCTACAAGGCCGGTGGGGCAAGTTGCCTGTCGGTCCTGACCGACATCCCCTATTTCCAGGGCGATGACAGCTATCTGATCGCGGCACGTGCCGCCGTTGATCTGCCGGTCCTGCGCAAGGATTTCATGCTTGATCCCTATCAGGTGACCGAAGCCCGGGCCCTTGGTGCCGATTGCATCCTTCTGATCATGGCCGCCCTCGAAGACGCCCAGGCCGCCGAGCTTGAAGACGCCGCAAACAGCCTTGGCATGGATGTCCTGATCGAGGTGCACAACGCCCAGGAACTCGAACGCGCCCTGAAACTGAAATCTAAGCTGCTTGGCGTGAACAACCGCAATCTGAAAACGCTCGAAGTCTCCCTGACCACGACCGAAGAACTCGCTGGTATGGTCGATGACAGCCGGATGCTGGTCGCCGAAAGCGGCCTGTTCACGCACGATGACCTCGCCCGCATGGCAAAGGTCGGCGCGCAATGCTTCCTGATCGGCGAAAGCCTGATGCGTCAGGATGATGTCACCGCCGCAACCCGCAATATTCTTGGCCTCGCGGCCTAGAGACGGTAAGCAGTCTGGCTGATTGATCCTTCACTTGGCCGGACCATTTATCGGGTCAATATGCGTAAACACCCAATAACGATGGTTTATTCCCAACATATCTTGCCCCTTTGGATGCACCCGCGCGCCGAGCATATCGTTACCTTCAAGGTCGTCAAATCGCGAAAAGACAAAACAGAAAGCCGGTGTCAGACATAATTTATCGCGATCCTGATAATCACCGACACTAAACCGCTCCCAATAAGCCTCCCCCGACCACGATCTAGCACCCCGTCCGCGGATCAGTACTTTGTTTTCAGTGGTTAGTTCCGCCCGGAACTGCCATCCGCTCAATGGGTTTACAAAGGTGAAGGCATTGTCAACGAGCGCAGCTTCAACTTCCTGACGACCAAGTTTCACATAGCCTGGCGGCAGGTACGTTGGATCCTGGGCTTCTTTCTCAAGGTAATTAATGCCAATCTCACGGATACGTGCGACGTCATCTTCTGTGAGAATCCTCTCGGGGGTATGTTGAATTCCACAGGCCTGAAGCAGGACAAAAGTTCCACCCAAAAGCAATTTCATGTATTTGTTCATCGGCCTAACCATCTTATGAACATAAAATATTTAAGTGTATTTTCGAACTAACACACAACTTTGAGATCAACAAGGTAGCATCATGGCAGACAAACTTTCGCATATCGACGCCGCTGGTAACGCCGTCATGGTCGATATTTCGGCCAAGACCGATACCGCGCGCGTCGCCATCGCAAAGGGCCGTGTCCTGATGTCGGCGGAAACGGCCCGGCTGGTTGCCGAACGCGGCCATAAAAAGGGCGACGTTCTTGGCATCGCCCAGCTTGCCGGGATTATGGGTGCCAAGAAAACCGCTGACCTGATCCCGCTTTGCCATCCCCTGCCCCTGACCTCGGTCGAAGTCACGCTGGAACTCGCAACTGACACCGATGCGGTAGATATTGTCGCGACATGCAAAACCACCGGCAAAACCGGGGTGGAAATGGAAGCCCTGACCGCCGTTTCCGTTACCGCACTCACCGTGTTCGATATGTGCAAGGCGGTCGATAAAGCCATGCGGATTACCGATATTCGCGTTGTCCACAAGGAAGGCGGAAAGTCGGGTACTTTCACCGCCGACTGATCCCTGAAAATACCCAAATTTCGTTTCTTGACCGAAAGAATGCCCTTAAACGGTGATTTTTCGGGTTGTGGTGCTTGACGAACAAGCAGAACCAAAGTAGAACATTCATGTATTCGGTTTGTTCTTATTACAGGTTCGGGAAAAATCATGCTGACGCGCAAGCAATACGAATTGCTGGTCTATATCGATAATTACCTTCGCGATCATGGCATCTCGCCCTCTTTTGACGAGATGAAAGAAGCCCTGAGCCTGAAATCCAAATCCGGCATTCATCGCCTGATTACCGGGCTTGAGGAACGCGGTTTTATTCGCCGTCTCGCCCATCGGGCCCGCGCGCTCGAAGTCCTGCGTCTTCCCGATAATAATGATGACGACGCGGCGGAAACGCCCAACAATGTTACCTCTATCGCCTCCGCGCGAAAGGCTGCGCATCGGCCGGCAACCGTGCCTTCGGCCTTTTCGGAATCGGGTGAATCCGTTTCACTGCCGCTGTTTGGCCGGATTGCGGCAGGTACCCCGATCGAAGCCCTTCGCGATCAGACCACAATGGTGCAGGTCCCGGCAGCGCTTCTGGGAACCGGCGATCACTATGCGCTTGAAGTTTCCGGTGATTCGATGATCGATGCCGGTATTCTCGATGGCGACACCGTCCTGATCCAGCGTTGCGAACAGGCCAATGATGGCTCCATCGTTGTCGCACTGGTCGACGACGCCGAAGCCACTCTGAAACGCCTGAAACGTGGCCGTGGCGAAGTTCTGCTGGAACCGGCCAATGCGCGTTATGAAACGCGCGCGCTGTCGCCTGATCGTGTCCGCATTCAGGGACGTCTGATCGGTTTGCTCCGCCAATACTGATAGAATACCGAATAAACCGAATAAACCGAAAGAAACGCCGTCGGCCTTGCCTGGCGGCGTTTTTTATTTGACCACCCTGCCCCCGATGATAATCCACGGCCAGATGCCGGACGTTTCACGCACGGTTTCGATCACCGGGGCGGCATCGGGCCGCAACGCAATCAATACGCCCCCCTGCCACCATAACAGGTCATCATCGATGACAGTCACATCCGGCGCACAGATATCACGCGGCATATCGCGTTTCAGGCTGATGATCATATCGCCATGGCGGCATGCATAGAACGGATTGGCAAGATCATTGGCAATGATCACCTGCCGTCCGGCGATCCTGACGGAACAAACCGTTGCGTCGCATTTTTCGATGACATTGCCGGCATCATGATCGGCGATACCAAATCGCGCCATCCAGACCGACTGCTGAAAATCCGAAATGCCTTCGGGCAGGACAAGTTTGTCGCGCACCCTGTCGCGAATTGCCCAGCTTTCCTGATCCCCCGAAACCAGAATATCCGCCGGGCGATACAGGATTTGCGCCGCAATCGCCACGCATAGCGGAATGACAGCAAACCGGGCAATCGCGTTCCCCCGCCAGACCAGCCACCAGGCCATCGCCATCATGATGCCGATGGCAAATACGGCACTAAACTGCTCGACATGCCAAAGCCCCCAGGCCTGATCGGCGGCAAGGCTTGCGGTTTCAATCAACAATGTCAGTCCCGGCTTCATCAACCACAATGCCAGTCCCCCGGCTCCGAACGGCATCAGAACAAGCGTCGCCACAATCAGCGGCATCACCCAGAACGCCATCACCGGAATGGCAATCAGGTTGGACACGATCCCGATCATCGAAATCCGCCCGAAATGAAACCCGATGATCGGCGCGGTCACCGCCGTAACCAGCAACCCGGTCATCACCAGCCCGGCAAAAAACAGCCAAAGCCGGAATAGCCATGACCGATCCCCCGACTTGTCAAACCATCGCCTGCCCGGACCATCATAAAACGCCACCAGAACCGACACCGCCGCAAAGGAAAGCTGAAAGCTTGGCCCCAATACCGCATCGGGCCGCAGGATCAGAACAACCAGCGCCGCAAACGCCACCAACCGCAACGATATCGCCCGCCGATCCAGCAGCAACGCAATCCAGACAATCGTCAACGTCACAAAGGCACGCTGCGTCGGCACACTGGCCCCTGACAGGCCAAGATAGATCACGGCTGCGCCCATCGCCCCGATAGCCGCCCATTTCTTGATCGGAAACCGCAGCGCAAGGGCGGGAATGGCCGCCATGCCAAACCGCAGGAAAAAGAAAACCGTCCCGCTTAAAAGCCCCATATGCAGCCCGGAAATCGCCAGAAGATGCGCCAATCCCGATTTGCGAAGATCATCGGCAATTTCCGCACTGACATCGCCGCGTTCGCCGACAATCAGTGCCTTGGCAATCCCGGCCTCTGCGCCGGTAAGGCTCTGATCGATTGCCGTCATGATCGTCAGGCGCAGACTTTCGATCCGGTCCGAAACCGGCTGCATCATTCCTGTTTCGGCCTTCTTGGTCACACTATATTTATGGCCGAAAACAAACCCGGTCGCCCCGATCCCGTCCAGATATAATCCGCGTGAAAAATCCGGGTCGCCCGGCACGGACGCCGCGCGCAACGGAAACAGCCGTGCCGTTGCCACGATATGATCCCCAACGGAAAGCTCATCGCCACCCGGAAGGCTCAATCGCACCTTCCAGTCAAATGCCCGGTCCTCAAGCCCCGCGATCCGCATTGGTGCCACGGTCATACGCATCCGCCCGCCCCGTGGCTCCAGAAGCGTGATGTCGCCCTCGATCTCTGTCATGTAAAGCGTCTTGGTGAGAAGCCCGGATGGCGCCCTTTCAAGATGGATGGATGCAATCAGCAACCCGCCACAAAAACCCGCCAGCAGCAGAATGCCAAAGAATGGCAAAACCCAGCGTCGCGAAATCCACAATCCGGACAGCAAAAGAATCACCGCTAGGCCGCTTTGCTGTACCGTCAGGCGCGCAGGGAGAGAAAAATACGCCGCACATCCCAACCCGAAGAATATAACCGTGCACAGAATCCAGGAATTTCTGCGCGCGGCCAACAACAATCCTGTTTGCGAAAATATTCTCGCAACATATTGATTTTTATTAATTCCATCACGACTTATTCGACGAATGTACAATAGCCTGCCCGGCGCACAGTTTCTATCTATCATCGGCTGTGGTGCAACACCGCCGCATATGTGTTATAGCGTGCACGCCAAAAGTCATTACGACAAGCAACAACATCCAGCCAACGGATAGAGTGAATGACGGTTGTTACCCGTTTTGCCCCGTCTCCGACCGGGTTTCTGCATATCGGCGGCGCACGCACCGCCCTTTATAACTGGCTTTATGCCAAACACACCGGCGGCAAATTCCTGCTGCGCATCGAAGACACCGACCGGGAACGTTCAACCCCCGAAGCCGTCGAAGCCATCTTTGATGGGCTAAGCTGGCTTGGCCTGACCGCAGACGAAGAACCGACCTTCCAGTTCGCCCGTCGCGACCGCCACGCCGAAGTCGCCCATGAACTGATCAAGGCCGGAAAAGCCTATTATTGCTATTGCTCGCAGCAAGAACTTCAGGAAATGCGCGAAAAGGCCCGCGCCGAAGGCCGCCCGATGAAATATGACGGCACCTGGCGCGACCGCGATGCATCCGACGCCCCGGCTGGCGTCAAGCCTGTCGTGCGTCTGAAGGCACCGCAGGACGGCGATGCCGTGATTTCCGATCAGGTACAGGGCGATGTCCGCGTTGCCAATGAACAGCTTGACGATTACGTTATTCTGCGTGGCGATGGCACCCCGACCTATATGCTGTCTGTCGTTGTCGATGACCACGATATGGGCATTACTCACGTGATCCGTGGCGATGACCATCTGACCAATGCGTTTCGCCAGAAGGCGCTTTACGACGCGATGGGATGGGATGTCCCGACCTTTGCCCATATTCCGCTGATCCACGGCCCGGACGGCGCCAAGCTGTCCAAACGCCATGGTGCGCTGGGTGTTGATGCCTATCGCGATGAAATGGGTTTCCTGCCCGAAGCCGTGAACAACTACCTGCTGCGTCTTGGCTGGGGTCACGGGGACGAGGAAATCATTTCCCAGGAACAGGCCATTGAATGGTTTGACATCAAAGATGTTGGCAAGGGTGCGGCGCGTTTCGACTTCGCCAAACTGACCAACCTGAATGGCGTTTATCTGCGCCAGGCGGATGATACCCGCCTTGCAAACGACATTGCACCGCTGATCGCAAAACAGATTGGCGTCGATGCAATTGACGCAGCGCAAAAAGAAATCTTGATCAAAGGCATGTCAGGGCTTAAAGAAAGAGCCAAGACACTCATCGAGCTCGCCGACTCTTCGGCCTTCTATGTTACGGACGGCGTCATGTCGTTTAACGAGAAAGCTCAGTCCCTGATTGATAGCGCCCCCGAAGGCCTGTTTGCCGAACTGGCAAAGGAACTCGACGCGCTTGAAAGCTGGACCGAAGAGAACGTTGACGCAAGCGTTCGCAACATTGCCGAAAAACTCGATCAGAAGCTCGGCAAAGTCGCGCAGCCCTTGCGGGCCGTGCTCACCGGTTCCAACTCATCGCCTGGCATCTTCGAAGTAATGATCGTGCTTGGCAAATCCCAAACGCTGAAACGCATCCGCAAATTCGATGCCCAATAACAGCGTAAAATAAAAAACTTAAACACTGAATTTGCGCTTTGTGCGCCGCAGCACTATGCTGCACACAACTTGAAAACCGTGTTCGTTCAAACAGGGAAGGAAAAATAGTCATGGCTCAGAATTCCAAGACTTCCCACACCGTGACACTGACCGACAATGCCACTGGCAAGTCGATCGAATTGCCGGTGATCGAGGGTAGCGTTGGTCCGTCTGTAATCGACATTCGGAAACTCTACTCCGAAACCGGATATTTCACCTATGACCCGGGCTTCACCTCGACCGGCTCCTGCCAGTCCGAGCTGACCTATATTGACGGCGATGTCGGCATCCTGCGTCACCGCGGCTATGCCATTGATGAGCTTGCCGAACAATCCGATTTCCTCGAAGTTTGCTATTTGCTGATTTACGGCGATCTGCCGAATGCAAAAGACAAGGCGCAATTTGAAAATGACATCACCATGCACACCATGGTGCATGAGCAGATGCGCAATTTCTATAACGGTTTCCGCCGCGACGCCCACCCGATGGCCATTATGTGCGGTGTGGTTGGCGCGATGTCTGCTTTCTATCATGACAGCACCGACATCAACGACCCGAACCAGCGCCTGATCTCGGCCTATCGCCTGATCGCGAAAATGCCGACCATCGCTGCGATGGCGTATAAATACTCGATCGGTCAGCCGTTCCGTTATCCGAACAACAAACTCGGCTATGCAGAAAACTTCCTGCAAATGATGTTCGGCAACCCTTGCGAAGACTATGAAGTCAACCCGGTCCTCGCGCGCGCAATGGATCGTATCCTGATCCTTCATGCCGACCACGAACAGAACGCATCGACCTCGACCGTCCGTCTGGCCGGTTCTTCGGGGGCGAATCCCTTTGCATGTATCGCTGCCGGTATCGCCTCCCTCTGGGGTCCGGCACATGGCGGTGCGAACGAAGCCGTTCTGAAGATGCTCAACGAAATCGGCGATGTGAAAAACATTCCGGAATTCGTCAACAAGGCAAAAGACAAGAACGATCCGTTCCGTCTGATGGGCTTTGGTCACCGGGTTTACAAAAACTACGACCCGCGCGCCAAGGTCATGCAGGAAACCTGCCACGAAGTTCTCAAGGAACTCAATGTACAGGACCCGCTGCTTGACGTTGCACAGGAACTCGAACGCATCGCACGCGAAGACGAGTACTTCATCGAGAAGAAACTCTATCCGAACGTCGATTTCTATTCGGGCATCATCTTCAAGGCGATGGGCATCCCGGAAAGCATGTTCACCGTGCTGTTCGCAGTTGCCCGTACCGTCGGCTGGATCGCCCAGTGGAAAGAAATGATCGAAGATCCGTCGCAGAAAATCGGCCGTCCGCGCCAGTTGTTCACCGGTGTTTCCGAACGTCCGTTCGTTCCGGTCAACAAGCGTTAATCTGCGCCACGATTGATACAGAAAAGGCCCGGATCATTCCGGGCCTTTTTGCGTTTTGATCAATTAGGTGCTGCGTTACCAGGAGCCGGTGTTTTCCATGCTGGCCCATGGCTCGGCCGGGGCAAGGCTTTCGCCCTTTTGCAGGAATTCAATCGAAATCCCGTCCGGCGAACGGACAAACGCCATATGGCCATCGCGCGGCGGACGGTTAATGGTGACACCCGCATCCATCAGCTTCTGGCAAAGCGCATAAATATCGTCGACCTCATAGGCAAGATGGCCGAAATTGCGCCCGCCGGAATAGCTTTCCGGGTCCCAGTTATAAGTCAGTTCAAGTTCCGGGGCCTTGTTGGCCTTGGCACTGGCTTCATCGGCAGGCGGCGCAAGATAAATCAGGGTGAAACGCCCCTTCTCGCTTTCAATGCGCCGGGTTTCTTTCATGCCAAGCAGTTCGCAGTAGAAACGCATGGATGCATCCACATCCTCGACACGCACCATGGTGTGCAAATAACGCATTGGAAATGCCTCCGTCATTGATTGGTCAATGACGCCAAACTATGCGTTATTGCCCGCTAATGCCAGTCTTGGCAGATGAATTTTTCTCTATGATTTCAAGGATGACGTCCGCGGCCTTCTCGCTCGGCGGCCGGTCGCCAAAGCCAAGCATGGTTGTGGCCGCGTCGAACCCGTCCAGTTGCGCCGCCCGACCTTCGCCGTCGGCCATAAGCGATTTCAGAACCGGCACGATACGGTTCGGCGTGCAATCCTGTTGCAGGAATTCCGGCACAAGCTTTTTGCCAAGCACCAGATTGACGATGGTCACCGTATCAATCCGCAACAATCGCCGCGCAATCCATGCCGTAATCGGGCTTAATTTATAGCCGATCACATGCGGCACCCCTGTTATCGCCAGTTCAAGCGACACGGTCCCGGATGCCGCAAGGGCCGCATGGGACGCGGCAAACGCATCGCGCCTGTCCTGATCCCCGGTCACGACAATCGGGCGCAGCGGCCAGTCGGCAACCGCATCACCGACGACCTGTGCAACCTTGCTCACCGTCGGCACAACAATTCTTGCATCGGGGAAATCCTCAGCCAATCGTTCGCAGACATCTCGGAAAACCGGCAACAGACGGGTGACTTCCGAATTGCGACTGCCCGGAAGAACCGTCAGGATTTTGCAGTCCGATGCGATACCGTGCTGTTCACGGAATCGGTCCGCATCGCCGCCATGCAGTTCCTCGACCGCGGAATGCCCGATAAAGCTGGTCGGAAGCCCGACCCGCTCGAAATAGGGCGGCTCGAACGGCAGCAACGCCAACAAATGATCGAGGAAACCCGCAATCTTCTTTGCCCGCCCCGGCCGCCATGCCCAGACCGACGGCGCAACATAATGCACCAGCGGAATACCCCTGCCTTTCAGCTTCTTGCCAACGCGAAAACTGAAATCCGGGGCATCAATGGTGATCACCACATCGGGTTGCTGTTCAATCGCATATTCCGCCGTCTGACGGATACGTTTTAACAAATGCGGAATATGCGGCAGGACCTCGGCAAGGCCCATGACCGACATCTCGTCCATCGGAAACAGGCTCTCAAGCCCCTCACCCGTCATGCGCGGGCCACCAACACCGATGAAACGGATTTCGGGATGACGCGCCTTTATGGCCGCCATCAACCGTCCACCCAACTGATCCCCGGATGCCTCGCCGGCCACCAGCATGATTTTCGCGGTCTGGATTTTTGGTTTATTCATCCTGTGCCGGTTCCTGCACCGAAATCCCGACAATGAACAGTCCAAGTTCATCGGCACGTTTGACGGTTTTCTCGCGATCAATGATCATCGTGCCACCCGCAAGCAACGCTATGCCGCGCAATCCGGCATCGTGCGCATTTTCCACGGTCGAAACACCAATCGCCGGAAGGTCAAGACGCCTGTCCTGCTGCGGCTTTGCCGACTTCACCAGAACACCGCCAACACCTTCGCGGCGATAGTCGGCAGACCGCCGCATCATTTCATCCGTGCCCTCGATGGCTTCAAGTGCCAGAACAAGCCCCTGCTGCACGACACAGCCCTGCCCGACATCGGCGGCACCCAAAATCCGGGCAACCTTCAGACCGTGCTGTGCATCGGCCATCGCCTGTGCATCGGGTTTCACCTTGCCCAGAACACCTTCCTCAACCGCGAGGTCTCCCAAAATCTCGTGTGCGCCGACCAGACGGAAACCGTCACGTTCAAGTTCACCCGCCACCAGACGCAGCAAACCATCATCGCCAAGCGACTTCATCCCGACTTTCATCAGCAGTTTCGCCGCCCGCCAATCGGGCCGGATCGATGCAAATGATGGACGTGCAACCTTGCCCGCAAGGACAACATCACGGCATTCTTCGGATTTCAGACGATCAAGGATTTTCGCCGCCGCCCCGATGCGAAGCGACGTATGGGGATATGCATCCAATGCCGAATCATCGGCATGGGCATCAAGCTTCACGATAAAAACATCCCGCCCGGCAGCCGTCGCCGCAGCCGCCAAACGGGCGGGAAGCGCACCACCCCCGGCAATGATACCAAGCTTTGCTGCGGGGTTATCCTGCGGAGCTGTCATATTTCGGCGTACATACGGAACGCATGCTTTCCGCTTTCAGGAAGGTGATGATTTCCATGACCGGCCCGACATCCTCGAAATCTTTCGAGACTTCCTCAACCCGCTCGGCAAGCGTACCTTCCTGCGCAAACAAAAGACGATACGCCTTGCGAAGCGCATGAATGGTCTCGCGATCAAATCCGCGGCGCTTCAACCCGACAAGGTTAAGTCCCGAAAGATAAGCACGGTTACCAATCACCGAACCATAAGGAATGATATCGCTTTCAACACCGGTCATGCCGCCGATCATCGCATGTTTGCCAATGCGGACGAACTGATGCACCGCCGAAAGACCGCCGACAATCGCAAAATCGTCGACCATGACATGGCCAGCAAGGGTCCCGTTATTGACCAGAATGCAATGATTGCCAATATGGCAGTCATGCCCGACATGCGCGCCTGCCATAAACAGGCAGTCATCGCCAATCGTGGTCTCCATCCCGCCGCCTTCTGTGCCGGGATTAAGGGTCGCCCCTTCGCGGATTTTGTTGCGTTTGCCAATGATCAGACGCGATGGCTCGTTCTTGAATTTCAAATCCTGCGGCGCATGACCAACTGACGCAAACGGAAAGATCGTACTGTCTTCACCGATTGACGTAATTCCGACGACCACGACATGGCTGTGCAGCTTGACGCGATCACCCAGAACCGCCTGCGGTCCGACAACACAGTACGGACCGATTTCTACATCCTGGCCAATCTGGGCGCCGTCTTCGACAATGGCGGTTGGATGCACTTTTGACATTATCAGTTGCCCCGGATCATCGCGGCGATGGTGGCTTCTGCAACGACCTGATCGTTAACGCGGACTTCACTTTCAAACTTCCAGACCGGGCCACGGCTCTGTTTTTTCTTCACATGAATATGCATGACGTCACCCGGCACAACCGGCTTGCGGAACCGTGCGTTATCAATACTCATGAAATAAACCAGCTTGCCTTCGGCATCCTCACCAAGGGTCTGAACCACAAGAATGGCCGCCGTCTGCGCCATGCTTTCGATGATCAGAACGCCAGGCATGATCGGCTGTTCCGGGAAATGGCCGGTAAATTGCGGCTCGTTCATAGTCACGTTTTTGATGCCAACGGCGGAATCGTCGACAGCAATATCAACAACCTTGTCGATCAGCAGGAACGGATAACGATGCGGAATCATTTCCAGAATGCGCTGAATATCAACACTTACCAATTCGGTCATAGGTATTGCCCTTACTTCTTTTTCCGTATCAGCCGCGATAAGGCCACGGTCTGTTTATGATATTCCATTACCGGCACAGCGGGGCTGCCGCCAACGGTTTCGCCCGCGCCGATATTTTTCATGACACCGGATTGCGCGGCAATTTTCGCGCCATCACCAATTTCAAGATGTCCGGTAATCCCGGCCTGACCCGCGGCAACAACAAAATTGCCAAGCTTGGTCGATCCTGAAATCCCGACCTGGGAAACGATAACACATCCCATGCCAAGTTCGACGTTATGGCCGATCTGAACAAGGTTGTCGATACGGCAACCATTGCCAATCACCGTATCAGGCCCCGCCCCCCGGTCGATTGTCGAATTGGCCCCGACTTCGACATCATTGCCAATCACGACACGGCCAAGCTGCGGCACTTTAAGGTGCCCCTGTGCGCCCATGGCAAATCCGAAACCATCCTGCCCGATGCGAGCACCCGGATAAATCAGGCACAGATTGCCAATCAGGCAATGGCTGATTGTCGCCCCGGCACCGATCCTGCTTCCGGCTCCGATCACGACACCTTCACCGATCACCGCATTGCTGGAAATGATGACGCCATCGCCAATTTCGCAATTCTCGCCAATCACGGCCCCGGCGTCGATCTGAACACCTTTGCCGATCATGGCGGTATCGGCGACAATCGCGTGCGGTGAAACAACACCATTGGCGGCGTCAAACGGATAATATGCCGTTGCCGCCTTGGCATATGCCCGGTACGGATCGCTGGTCGTGAACAGCACCATATCGGCAGGCGCACGATCAACGAACTCTGGCCGGGCAAAACACCCGCCGGCAGAACTGCTGACAAAGGCATCAAGATATTTGCGATTGTCAAAGAAGCTCAGGATCGATGCATCCGCATTCTGAAGCGGTGACACATCATCAAAGCGGCGTGACGGATCAGGTGCATTCACCAGTTCCGCTCCGGTCAGTTCGGCAATTTCCTGAACGCTGAACGGTCCCTTGCGTTTGAAAAACCGGGAATCAGCCATCAGGAGGCTTCCTTGAACTCGACGGTAAGGGTCGGCATGGCCTTGTTCACAAGGTCAAATACTTCCTTGGACGCATCCATGGCGTTGGCATGCAGGATCACCTGACTTTTGTGCAGTACCAGCGTTGCCTTGCGCTGCTCGGCAACATCGGCAATTACTTCAATCAGCGTTTTCTGGAATTTCACGCGCGATTCATTAAGCGCCTGATCCAGAATACGGTTGCGCCCCTGTGCAAACTTCTGAAAATCGGCAACTTTCTGCTGAAATTCTTTCTGTTTCTGCTGAATGACATCGGCAGACAGAAGGGTTCGCTGCTGGGCGATTTCCTGCTCTTCCTTCCGCAGCCCCTGCTGGCGCTTTTCGATTTCCTGCTGATAGGCTTCCTGACGCGTTTTGATCTGCTTTGTCATATCCTGCATGGCAGATGCTTCACGCATAATGCCTTCAAAATCGACAATCATCACAACGGCCTCTGTATTTCCGGCAGCATTTTCCTGCGCCGACGCCATTGTTACTGATGCGAATGCAAGAACAATCGCAAGTAAGGCGGTCTGGATAGATTTCATCATTTTCATCAGAATCTGGTTCCGAAACTCAGTCGGAACACTTCCTCTTTGTCGAAGTCTTCTTTGAGAACAGCCTGCGAAAGGTCAACACCAATCGGGCCAAACGGAGATTCCCAGCCTACCCCAAAACCAACAGACGCCCTGAGTGAACCTTCGTCATAGATTTCACCAGGCCGTGCGCCATCAACCCCCTCGGAAGCACCGAAATCACTGAATACACGACCTGTAAGTGCAAATTCGGACGGCAACCCTAACGGGAAGTCCATCTGTACGGTACCAGTATAGAAGAATTTGCCGCCAACCGCATCTTTCGTTGCAATATCGCGCGGCCCGACACCGGCCGATTCAAAACCACGAAGGTTTGCACCACCTGTAAAGAAGCGCTGCGAAATACGCGTATCGTCGCCAATACCAAAGATGTAACCGGTCGACGCCTTGGTCGACAGCACCCACGTCTTTTCGCGATCAAGCGGATAGTAGTACCCGCCATTCACGCGTGTACGAAGATAGGTTTCCGAACCGCCGAGCCCGGCGAAATCGTTAGAAACCTGAACGAAATAGCCTTCTTTCGGCGTAAGCGTGCTGTCGCGCTGATCATAGGTAAGCGTCTGACCAATCGTTGACTCGGAAAACTCGGGGTCTTCTTCACGAAGCAGACGCGATGCGTCGCTATCGATGTCGGAATATTCGTTAACCGCATACCCGTAACGCACCGACTGCGACAATGCTTCGGAATAACGGAAACCGGACCGCAAACCGATACCGGTCTGCTTTTCGTCATATGAACTTTCGTCCTGATTGTCTTCTTCTCGGCGATAGATATCAAAGCCCGCACTGACATCCCGATCAAGGAAGTACGGCTCGGTAAAGGACAGATCGACCTGCTGGCTGGATGACCCAATCGTAAAGCCAAGACGCAGGTCCTGCCCTTTGCCAAGCAGGTTGCGTTCGCGGATACCGGCCTGACCGAAGGCACCATCATCCGTGCCGTACCCGGCACCAATCGAAAACTCGCCGGTCGACTTTTCTTCAACATCAACCTCAAGAACCGTCTGGTCGGGCGAACTGCCCGGCAGGGTCTTGACGTCAACCGATTTAAAGAAGTTCAGGTTTTCAACACGCTGGCGCGAACGTTTGAGTTTCGAACTGCTGAACGCGTCACCTTCAACAAGGCGGAATTCACGACGGACAACTTCGTCAAGCGTGCGGACGTTGCCAACCACGTCGATGCGTTCGACATAAACCTTCGGACCTTCGGCGATGGTGAAGGTGATATTGATAACGCCGGTCTCGCGGTCACGCTGGATATTCGGGCGAATATCGATGAATGCATAACCCTGGTCACCGATGCTGTTGGTCAGGGCATCAATCGCATCATCAACAAGGTCGGCATTGTACCAGTCGCCTTTTTCAATCTCGATCAGGGGCGTCAATGTCGCCGGATCGATCTTGTCGATCTGCGATACGATATTGATATCGCCAAACTTGTAACGCTGACCTTCGCTGACCGTGTAGGTTATAAAGAAATCAGACCGATCAGGCGTCAGTTCGGCCACGGAAGACAGAACCTGGAAATCGGCATAACCGGCCGAAAGATAGTAACGACGCAAAAGTTCGCGGTCGAACGTGACGCGATCCGGGTCATAGTTGTCGTCAGAAGTCAGGATTTTCCACCAGGCGCTTTCGGTTGTCCGGATAACTTCGGACAATTCACCATCATCAAATGCCTTGTTGCCAACGAAGTTGACCTTGCGCACCCCGGTGGCCTCTCCCTCGTCAATTTCAAAGACAAGGTCGACACGATTCTGTTCAAGCTGAATGACTTTGGGCTCAACGGTCGCGGCAAACCGGCCGGAGCGACGGTACAGCTCAAGAATACGCTGCACATCAGCCTGAACCTTGGTGCGGGTGTAAACGACACGAGGGCGCAACTGAAGTTCCGTACCAAGCACGTCGTCCTTCAGGCGCGTGTTGCCCTCAAAGGCGATCCGGTTGATGATCGGGTTTTCAACCACATTTATTTTCAGAACGCCCTGATCAAATCCGATAGACACGTCGGCAAACAGGCCGGTTGAAAACAGCGACTTCAGCGATTCGTTGATTTTTTGCGGATCGTAGGGATCGCCCTCTTTTACCGACAGGTATGCGTTAACCGTCTCGCTTTCGATACGGTTATTGCCGTCAACACGGATCTCGCGAATAACGCTTGATCCCTGCGCGTAGGCCACCATCGGAATTATGGTTGGCGCGGTTCCACCAAGCAAGACTGCTGCTAACGCAGCCGCTTTTACATTACGCAGCAAATTCAACCCCCTGATGCCGTATATCATCAGCCTACCAGGCCTTTGAAGAAATTCCAGACGCCCAACTGCGTCAGGTCGTTCCAAGTTGCAAAGATGATTAAGCTGAATACCAAACCTGCCCCAAGACGGAAACCATATTCTTGTGCTTTTGCGCCCAAGGGCTTACCGCGAATGGCCTCAATCGCATAAAACACCAGATGACCACCATCCAGAACCGGAACAGGCATCAGGTTAATCAACCCAAGGCTGATCGAAAGATACGCCATAAAGAACAGAAGCGGTCCAATACCCCCCTCGGCAACCTCGCCCGACATCTGCGCGATGCGGATCGGACCGCCAAGTTCGGAACTGTCACGTTCGCCCGAAATCATCTCACCCAATGCCGACAATGTCTGCGAAATCAGGTTCCAGGTCGATGAAAACGCCTTGCCGGTCGCATCGATAATTCCATCGCGCTGGGTTTCAAACGCACCGGCGGTCACGCCCAGACGACCGAATGTCTGAACGTCGTCACCTTCGCCTGTCGTTACGGCTTCCGGCGTCACCTGAATGTCGATTTCCTGCCCGTCACGCATCACTGAAAGCGAAACCGGCGCACCGGCATTGCCCCGGATCACTTCCGAAAGCTCGCTGAACCACGCAATCGGCTGTCCATTGATCGCATTGATCCGGTCCTGGGGCTGCAATCCGGCAACCGCCGCCGGGCTGCCGGCAACCGCCTCGCCCACCACCGGCAGGGCGCGCTGCTGGCCAACGGCGGCAAACAGAACGGTGAAAACCACAATCGCAAACAGGAAATTGGCCAACGGACCAGCAAAAACGATGGCCGCACGCGCCATCAGGCCTTTGTGATGAAACGCATGCTGGCGTTCTTCTTCATTAAGGTCGTCGCGCTGCCCCGCACTGGCCGGGTTCATATCGCCAAACATTTTGACATACCCGCCAAGCGGCAAAAGGCTGACTTTCCAGCGCGTGCCCTTTTTGTCGTACCAGCCAAAAAGCTCCGGACCGAATCCGATTGAAAACGCTTCAACCTTTACACCATTGCGGATCGCAACCCAGTAATGCCCATATTCATGAACAAACACCAGGACCGAAAGAACAAACAGAAAAGCAAGAAGGGTTTCCATGAAAGACGTTCCTTTTTCGGGGCGAACCCCGCATTTTTGGTATTCAAAGACCGGTTTTGATCAGGCCCAGCGTTTCACGACGAATCATATCATCAAGATCAAACATCTGGTCGAGATCTCGTAACGGTGATGCCGCAATCCTGTTCATCATGCGCTCGACCGTTTCGGCAATTTGCAGGAAGGTAAGCTTTCCGCCCAGAAACGCCCCCACGGCAATCTCGTTTGCAGCATTCAATACCGTCGGCACCGTCCCCCCCGCACGCAGCGCTTCGCGCGCCAGACGAAGAGCCGGGAACCGTTTCATATCCGGCGCGGTAAAGTTCAACTGTCCGATCGTGGCAAAATCAAGACGCGCTACATCGACACGTATTCTTTCCGGCCATGAAAGCGCATAGGCAATCGGGGTCCGCATATCGGGCGATCCCAATTGCGCCAGTACCGATCCGTCGGAATATTCCACCATGCTATGCACGACAGATTGCGGATGCACGACAACCTCGATGCGTTCTTCAGGCACCGGAAACAGACGACAGGCCTCGATCAATTCAAGGCCCTTGTTCATCATGGTTGCCGAATCAATGGAAATCTTGGCCCCCATATCCCAGTTGGGATGGGCCAGCGCCTGCTTTGGAGACACCGATTTCATATCGTCAAGCGACCATTCCCGGAATGGCCCGCCAGATGCCGTCAGAAGAATACGGTCAACCTTGTCGACCGACTTCTGTTCAAGCACCTGGAAAATCGCACTATGTTCGGAATCAACCGGGATCAGCGTCGCCTTGTATTTCGCGACTTCCGCCATCATCAGATCACCAGCACAAACCAGCGTTTCCTTGTTGGCAAGGCCAACCCGCGCCCCGCGGCGAATGGCCGCCAGCGTCGCCTTAAGGCCTGCTGCACCAATGATCGCGGCAATGACGATATCAGACGGGCGCGATGCCGCCTCGACCAATGCTTCATCACCGGCCGCGACCAGAATGTCCGTGCCAGACAGGGCGGATTTCAGGTCTTCATAAAGGCTTTCATCGGCGATAACCGCCATCGCAGCACCAAGTTCAATGGCGGCCTTGGCCAACCCTTGAACATTTCGATGGGCCGTAACGGCATCCACGGCATATTTGTCTGAATGTGCTTTCAGGATGTCTACGGTGCTGCTGCCGACCGATCCGGTCACGCCAAGCACGCAGACTGATTTCTTAATTGTCATCAAACACCAGCTTAGCGGATTTCTGCAACCAGGGACCCTGCCCTAGCGCAACGACAATCCAATGAAATACACAATAACAAACGCGACAGGAAAAACCGACAACATCCCATCAGCACGGTCAAGCACCCCGCCATGCCCCGGGATCAGGTGGCTGCTGTCCTTGACCTTGAAATGGCGCTTAAGCGCTGATTCTCCAAGATCTCCGATCTGTGCCACAATCGCCAGAACCCCGCTTGCCAGCACGATGGAAACCTGAATGGCATTGCCGCTGAAATAGGTGATCAGCCCGCCGATCAGCATCGCACACAACATGCCGCCAATAAGCCCCGCCCAGGTTTTCTTGGGGCTGAAACGCGGCGCCAGTTTCGGGCCGCCAATCGCCTTGCCAAAGGCATAGGCCCCCGTATCGGTCGCCCACACAAGAAAGAACAGCCACATGATCAACAGCAGACCATCCCCATGCATGCTGCGCAGCCAGTGCGCTGCCAGTGCCGCAAGCGAGATATAGATAATGCCAAATGCCGCGAGAAACCGATCCTTGCCCGGCCGCAATGCCGCGGTTACCGCCCCGACCAACACCGCCGGAATGATAAGAAGATATTCCCCGGTCGTCATGAACAGCATCGAAACGGCAAGGGATACCGCGGCAACAACCGAAACCGAATTGACATGCCCCGGAACGCACATCCGCGTCCATTCCCACATCATGCCAACCGAAAACAGAAAAACGAGAATCTCGAAATACGGGGAACCGAACCATACCGCCGCAACCGCGACCGGTGTCATCACCAGCGCGGAAACAACCCGTGGCTTCAATCCTGAATTTGTATCTTCCTGGCGTCGGGCTTCAGATGACTGCACCAAAACGCCGCTCCCGTCCGGCAAAGTTTTCTATCGCTTTTTCAAGATGTTCGCGTCCGAAATCCGGCCAAAGGACGTCATCGAACACAAACTCGGTATAGGCCGACTGCCAAAGCAGGAAATTGCTGATGCGCTGCTCGCCACTGGTCCGGATCAGCAGATCCGGATCGGGCATCCCGACCGTCATCAGATGCGCTTCAACCACGCTTTCATCGATGGCATCGGCCTGAATTTCTCCAGCTGCGACTTTTTGCGCGATCTGGCGCATGGCATCGGCAATCTCGGCCCGCGCACCATAGCTTAGCGCAATGGTCAGGTTCAAACGGGCATTGCCCTGCGTGCGTTCCTCGGCATTGGCCAGAAGCACGCGAATATCATCGTCAAAACGGGTCCGGTCACCGATGATACGGATCCGGACCCCGTTTTTGTGCAGGGTCGCCAGTTCACGCTTGATGAACAGGCGAAGCAACCCCATCAGGTCGCTGACTTCACTTTCCGGCCGTTTCCAGTTCTCGGTCGAAAATCCGTAAAGTGTCAGATACTCGATACCGATTTCGGCTGCGGCTTCGACGGTGCGACGCACGGCCTCTACCCCCGAACGATGACCCATCGTACGGGGCTTTCCGCGCAACTTTGCCCAGCGCCCGTTGCCATCCATAATGATGGCAACATGACGCGGCACAGCTCGCAGATCTGAAGGGTTGGGTTGAGATGCCAGCACCGTCATGATCAGACTTGCATGATTTCCTGTTCTTTATGGGCAAGCACTTCGTCGATCTCGCTGATAACCTTGTCGGTCAGCTTCTGGATCTCTTTTTCCTCGTTATGGAGGTCATCTTTCGAGATCACGCTGTCTTTTTCCCATTTTTTGATCTGGTCAATACCGTCACGGCGGACGTTACGAACCGAAATCTTGGCCTGCTCGGCATATTTTCCGGCAACCTTGGACAGCTCCGCACGACGTTCCTCGTTCAATGCCGGGATCGGCACCCGAACAAGCGTCCCGTCGGCCGCCGGGTTCAGGCCAAGGCCCGAGTCACGGATCGCTTTTTCGACCGATTTAACCATGCTCTTGTCCCAGACCTGTACCGAAAGCATCCGCGATTCCGGAACACTGACAGACGCAACCTGGTTAAGCGGGGTCGGCACGCCGTAGGCTTCAACCATGACCGGTTCTAGAAGGCTTGCACTGGCACGCCCGGTCCGAAGTCCGGTAAATTCCTTGTGCAAAACTTCAACAGCCCCTTCCATACGGCGGGCAAGGTCCTTTTTTAGGCCAGCAACGTCAGACACCTTTAGTCTCCATTCGAAATAATCGTAAACTTACCTTTTGCACAAACCACATCGGCAAAGGCGCCGGGATTATGCAAAGAAAATACAATAACCGGAATATCATTTTCGCGTGCCAATGAAATAGCCGATGCATCCATGACACGCAAATCTTTGGCAAGAACGTCCATATAGGTCAGGGAATCATAGCGTTCCGCGGTCGGGTCGATCTTAGGATCGGCGGTGTAAACGCCATCAACCTGCGTCCCCTTAAGCAACGCGTCACAGCCCATTTCAACCGCGCGAAGTGCTGCTGCCGTATCGGTGGTAAAGAACGGGTTGCCGGTCCCGGCCGCAAAAATCACCACCCGGCCCTTTTCCATGTGGCGCACCGCACGACGGCGGATATAGGGCTCACAGACCGATGACATCGGAATGGCCGACTGCACACGGGTCTGGACCCCGTGCCGCTCAAGCGCGTTCTGAACGGCCAGTGCGTTCATGATGGTGGCCAACATGCCCATATAGTCGGCCGTGGCACGTTCCATGCCCTGAGAGGCACCCTTGACCCCGCGGAAGATGTTCCCCCCGCCAATCACCATGCAAACCTCGGCACCCATGTCATGAACGGCTTTGATTTCGCTTGCGATCCGGTCAACCGTCTCGGGATCAATCCCGTATTGCTGTTTTCCCAGAAGCCCCTCACCCGAAAGTTTCAGAAGGACACGACGAAATTTCAGTTGGCCGTTTTCTGCCATGTTGGATTGCCTCTTACTGCCGATATTTCAAACTGTCCCGAAACCCGGTTCAGCAAAATTCAGATATAAAAAGACCGGCGAGTAACAGGGCGATTATGCGCTGCCGACCTCGCCGGTCTGGGATCATACACGAAATGGCACGCGACGCACCATTTCGATCAGATGTTTATTTCTTAAGCTGCTCAGCAACTTCTGCAGCAAAGTCTTTTTCTTCGCGCTCGATGCCTTCACCAAGTTCGAAGCGCACAAAGCCCTTAAGGGTGATCGGCTTGCCCGCGTCTTTAGCAGCATTTGCAATCACGTCTTTGACTTTGCTTTCGCCGTCAATCACGAAGGTCTGTTCAACCAGAACGACCTGCTCGTAATATTTACGGATACGACCTTCGATCATCTTTTCGATGATTTCAATCGGGCGGCCCGATTCTTTGGCCTGTTCGGTCAGAACGGATTTCTCGCGCTCGACCAGTTCCGGATCCAGATCGTCAACCGTGGCCGAAGCCGGGTTGGTTGCAGCAATATGCATTGCGATCTGTTTGCCAAGGCCTTCAAGAACGCTCGCATCAGCTTCGGATTCAAGCGCAACCAGAACGCCGATTTTGCCGAGGTTCGGTGCAATCGCGGAATGGATGTAGGACGCAACAGCGCCCTTCTCGACCGAGATACCAGCCGAACGACGCAGGTTCATGTTTTCGCCGATGGTGGCGATCATGTGGGTAACCTGTTCTTCGACGTTGCGCGACGTCCCCGGGAACGGGGTTGCTTTCAGCGCATCGATATCACCATTGGCCGAAACGGCCTGGTTTGCGATTTCTGCGACGAATTTCTGGAAGTCTTCGTTACGCGAAACGAAGTCGGTTTCGGAGTTGAGTTCGACAACGGCGCCGGAAGTACCGTTAACAGCAACACCCACCAGACCTTCAGCAGCAACACGGCCTGCTTTCTTGGCAGCAGCAGCAAGACCTTTGGTACGAAGCCAGTCAACAGCAGCTTCAAGATTACCTTCGGTTTCGGACAGCGCCTTTTTGCAATCCATCATGCCAGCGCCGGTGGTTTCGCGAAGCTCTTTAACCAGAGCAGCGGTAATAGCCATTTTTAAAGCCCCTATTACGCGATCAGTGAACACCTAAAGAAACGGCGGCATGCTAGCCGCCGTTTCATCAGGTACAAAGTGAAACTTATGCGGAAGCTGCTTCCTGTGCGGCTTCTTCAACAGCAGCGGCTTCAGCCGGGACTTCTTCGGATTCACCGAGGTCCGCGCCAGAAGCAGTCATTTCCTGCTGGATGCCGTCCAGAACTGCGCCAACGAACAGGTCGCAATACAGCTGGATCGCACGGATCGCATCGTCGTTACCCGGGATCGGGTATGCAACGTTTGCCGGATCCGAGTTGGTATCCAGAATAGCAACAACCGGAATGTTCAGGTTCTTGGCTTCGTGAACAGCAAGCGCTTCCTTGTTGGTGTCGACCACGACGATGATGTCGGGAAGACCACCCATATCCTTGATCCCGCCAAGCGCGCGTTCAAGCTTGTCGCGCGAACGGGTCAGGTTCAGGATTTCTTTTTTGGTCAGACCTTCTGCACCGGCAGACAGGATTTCTTCCTGTTCTTTCAGGCGCTTGATCGAGTTGGAAACGGTGTTCCAGTTGGTCAGCATACCGCCGAGCCAGCGATGGTTCACATAGTACTGACCGCAACGCTTTGCAGCTTCTGCGATGACCGGCGAAGCCTGACGCTTGGTACCGACGAACAGAACGCGACCACCACCAGCGGTGACGTCACGAACCGCCTGCATCGCACGATGCAGCATCGGAACGGTTTCCTGAAGGTTCAGGATGTGAATGTCGTTGCGTGCGCCAAAGATGAACTGCTTCATCTTCGGGTTCCAGCGGCGGGTGTGGTGACCAAAGTGGACGCCAGCTTCCATCAGCTGACGCATGGTAAAGGTTGGCAAAGCCATGATAAATTCCTACCTTTTTCCGGTTAATACCTCCGCGGAAGGGAATTTCACGCCGTCTTGCGTGAAACACCGGATGGACGAATTTCTGCATAAAGCATTATTCGCCACGCTCCCGCGTGCGATGTTCGGGGCGGGTTTTAGCCCCCTCCTGCAAAGAATGCAAGCCTTAAAGTACGCTCAAACCGCGTGAAAGTGAACCCGAAGCACGATCACAATTTCACAGCACACGCACCAATCAGATTTCCTCGGCCAGTTCGACACCCGGAATGGCCCCGACCGCCCCGATGAGCGACGGTCCGACCTTATAGGTATCTTCAAGCTCGACCTCGGCAATACGGCCATCGGCACAGACCGTCGAAAGACTGACCAAACCGCGCCCTTTCCCCGCTTTTTCAAGCAGTTCTCGGATTTCCGCCACCGGATCAGGACGGTTCAGGCGAATGCGAATGCCCTCGGCTGCCCCGGAAACGGCATGCTCAAGGTCTTCGACCTTCTGCCCCTGAATGCGAAGCTGCCCTTCGCGCATTTCGGCCGCCACCACAAGCAATACTGGCCGCCCGGCATTGATGATTTCCTTATAGGCCGCCCATGCCTCGGCCCAGAAGGCGACTTCAAAGCTGCCCGTCGGATCGGAAAACATCACGAAGGCGAATTTCGATCCGTTTTTCTTCGAAATCATTTCACGCGCATTGATCAGCGTCCCGGCAAGCTTGATCGATCCCTTGTTCTGGGCACGCATACGGGCAGGAAGCTCCTTGATCGGCGCAATACCGATCCGTTGAAGACTTTTGCCAAAGGTATCAAGCGGATGCGCCGACAGGTAAAAACCAATCGCCGAAAATTCCTCGGTCAGTTTTTCCATCGGCACCCAGTCGCGTTCATCGGGCAACCGTATGGCATCCTTGCCAAATCCGGTATCCTCGCCAAACATCGAAATCTGGTCATTGTTGCGCGCCTGCATTTCGCGCTGGGCAACCGCCATCACCCGGTCGACATGCTCGAACATGACCTTGCGGTTTGTCGTCAGGCAATCAAACGCGCCTGCCCGCACAAGGTTTTCAAGCAACCGTTTATTGACCGCACGGCTATCGATGCGCGATGCAAAATCGGTCAGGTCCCGGAACGGACCATTGGCCTCGCGCTCCGCCACAAGGCTTTCCATTGCCGCATCACCAACGTTGCGCACGGCCGCCAGTGCATAACGGATTTTGCGCACCCCATCATGATTTTCGACCGAAAACGCCACTTGCGAATTATTGATGCAGGGCGGCAGGATTTCGATGCCAAGGCGTTCGACCTCCTGCTTGAAAATCGCAAGTTTTTCGGTGTTGTGCATATCAAGCGTCATCAGCGCGGCCATGAATTCGACCGGATAATTCGCCTTGAGATACGCTGTCTGATACGCTACCAGCGCATAGGCCGCCGCGTGAGATTTGTTAAAGCCATAGGATGCGAACTTGGCGACCTGATCAAAGATGTCGGACGCCTGCCCGCGCGGCACCCCGTTCTTTTCCGCCCCGTCAACAAACAGCGAGCGCTGCAATTCCATTTCCTCGGCGATCTTTTTACCCATCGCACGACGCAAAAGGTCTGCACCGCCAAGCGAATAGCCCGACATCGTCTGGGCAAGCTGCATGACCTGTTCCTGATAGATCATGATGCCATAGGTTTCTTCGAGGATCGGCTGCAACATCGGGTGCATGTAATCCGGCTCTTCCAGACCATGCTTACGTGCGATGTAATGAGGGATATTGTCCATCGGCCCCGGACGATACAGCGCCACGACCGCGATGATATCTTCAATCGTATCGGGCTTAAGCCCGCGCAAAACATCCTGCATGCCCTGGGATTCAAGCTGGAACACACCGACCGTCTCGGCCGCCGAAAGCAGCTTGAACGCCACCCGATCATCAAGGGGAATGGCACTGATATCAAAGTCTTGCGGGACGTCTTTTCGAAGACGCATTAGATTGACGGCCTCGATAATCACCGTCAAAGTCTTAAGACCAAGGAAGTCGAACTTAACCAGACCGGCATTTTCAACATATTTCATGTTGAACTGGGTCACCGGCATATCGGACCGCGGATCACGATAAAGCGGCACAAGTTCGTCAAGGTCACGGTCGCCAATCACAACCCCGGCGGCGTGGGTGGACGAGTTACGATAAAGCCCCTCGATCTGCATCGCGATGGAAAGCAGCCGGTCAATATCCGGGTCTTCGCGCGCAATCCGGCGCAGGTCCGGCTCCATGTCGATGGCTTCCTTAAGCGGGATCGGCTTGGCCGGATCACCCGGGATCATCTTACAGATTTTATCGACATAGCCATACGGGATGCTCAACACGCGGCCAACGTCGCGCACTGCGGCCTTTGCCTGCAACTTACCGAATGTGATTATCTGCGCCACACGGTCATGGCCGTATTTGCGCTGAACATATTCAATCACCTCGCCACGCCGGTCCTGACAGAAATCGACGTCAAAGTCGGGCATGGAAACACGTTCCGGGTTCAGGAAGCGTTCAAACAGCAACGAGAAATGCAACGGATCAAGATCAGTAATCAGAAGTGCATAGGCAACAAGCGACCCTGCACCCGAACCACGCCCCGGCCCCACCGGGATTTCATGGTCCTTCGCCCACTGGATAAAGTCCGCAACGATCAGGAAGTAGCCCGGAAACCCCATCTGATTGATGATGCCAAGCTCGTATTCAAGGCGCTCCCAATAAGGTTTGGCGATTTCTTCCTTCTGCGCGTCCGTCATGTCCTCGGTGAAGACATATTTCGCAAGGCGGCCTTTAAGGCCCTCCTCGGACATATGGCGCAGCTCATCGACCTCGGTGCGGCCTTCGCCGCAATCAAACGGCGGCAGGATCGGGTCGATCTTTTCGACATGCCACGAACACCGCTTGGCAATCGCCAGCGTATTGTCGCAGGCCTCGGGAATGTCGGCGAAAAGATCGCGCATCTCGGCGGCGGTTTTAAACCGGTGTTCGGGCGTTAAACGCCACCGGTCTTCCTGTCCGACAACCGCACCCTGCCCGATGCAGATGAACACATCATGGGCTTCATACATTTCCGCCTTGGGGAAAAAGCAGTCATTGGTCGCGACCATCGGGATATTATGCTCATAGGCCAGCCGGATCAGCCCCGGCTCGACCTTTTCTTCGATCGGTTCGCCATGGCGCTGCAATTCGATATAAAGCCGGTTGCCAAATATCCCCGAAAGCTTGTTCAGGCATTCGCTTGCCGCCTCATGTTGCTCCTCGGCAATCAATCGTGCCAACGGCCCGGTCGGCCCGCCGGTCAGGCAGATGATGTCGGAACTGTATTTTTCGATATGATCATAAAGCGCCTTGGGCTCACTGCCCGCTTCACTGGTCATATGCGCGCGTGACACGATCTTAAGAAGGTTGAAATACCCCCGGTCATTCTTCGCAATCAGTACCAGATTGTCCGGGTCCGGTTCGCGTGAAATCTTGCCGATCACCGGCTGATCGCCAAACCGCTCCACCCCGATCTGCACGCCAAGGATCGGCTGGATACCCGACCCGCTCATCACCCCTGAAAAATCGAGCGCGCCGAACATGTTGTTGGTATCGGTCATCGCAACCGCGGGCTGGCCATCCGCCTCGCACAGCTTTGCCAGTTCCTTCGTCGTGATGGCACCTTCGGCAAGCGAATAGTTGGTGTGAACACGAAGATGGACGAAACCGTTTTCCATTGCAGAAAATCCCGGACGATAAATGGCAAAGGCAGGAAACCGGCCACCCCGGATCACTCCGGGGCGCGGTGCTCTGCCAACTTAAAGAATTTCGACGGATTACGAAAGAGTATCGGGATCAAGTTCGACCAGATGCCCGTCACGCAGGGTCACAACCCGGTCCATCTGGCGCGCCAGTTCCGGGTTATGGGTCGCAATCAGCGACGCCAGACCGGTTTCCCGCACCAGCGTCATCAACATCCCGAACACCGTTTCCGCCGTATGCGGATCAAGGTTGCCGGTCGGCTCGTCGGCAAACAGCACATCGGGCACATTGGCAAGCGCGCGCGCAATCGCCACGCGCTGCTGTTCCCCGCCCGAAAGCCGTGCCGGGCGATGTTCGGCCCGTTTCTCCAACCCAAGACAGCGCAGCAGTTCAAGCCCGCGTTCGGTCGCATCCGCCCGTTTCAGGCCATTGATCATCTGCGGAATGACGACATTTTCAATCGCCGAAAATTCCGGCAGCAGATGATGATACTGATACACGAACCCGATATGCTTGCGGCGCATTTCGGTGCGCGCCAGATCGGAAAGATCCGTGCTGCGTTTTCCGCCAATCGAAACCATGCCGCCATCGGGCTTTTCAAGCAGCCCCGCAATCTGAAGCAGGGTTGATTTACCCGCCCCCGACGGCCCGACAAGGGCGACGATCTCGCCCTGATGGATTTCCAGATCGACGGATTTCAGGATTTCAAGCTGATCGGGGCCCTGATTGAACACCCGATCAATCTTTTCAAGCCGCAACACGACTTTCTGCGCCCGCTCCTTGGCGGTTGTCTTGATCATGTCACTCATAACGAAGGGCCTCCACCGGATCGAGGCGCGATGCACGCCATGCCGGATAAACCGTCGCCAGGAACGACAGACTAAGCGACATCACACAAACCAGCACCACTTCGCTGATATCCATGTCTGCCGGAAGCTGCGACAGGAAATAGATTTCCGCATTAAACAGATCGGTCCCCGTCAGGGTCTGGATGAACTGGCGGATATTTTCGATATTCAGGCAGAACACAACACCAAGGATCAGGCCGCTTAACGTGCCAAGCACCCCGATGGATGCCCCGGCCAGGAAAAAGATGCGCATCACCGATGACCGTGTCGCCCCCATGGTCCGCAGGATCGCGATATCGCGTCCCTTGTCCTTCACCAGCATCACCATGCCCGAAATGATATTGAATGCCGCCACCAGAATAATCAGCGTCAGGATCAGGAACATCACATTACGTTCGACCTGTAATGCATTGAAAAAACCGGAATTTGACTGCTGCCAATTGACCAGCCGAAGCTGCTCGCCCGACAGGTTCGACAACAGGTCGTTCATGCTTGAGGACAGACGTGACGGGTCTTCAAGCATCACTTCAAAATGGCTGATTTTTTCCGGCAGGCGGAAATAAATCTGTGCGGCCTGAAGCGGCATGAAGATAAAGCCGCTGTCATATTCATACATGCCGATATCAAACAGCCCGACCACCTTATAGGCCCGCACGCGCGGCACGGACCCGAACGCCGTCACATTGCCCTTGGGCGAGATCAGATTGACATTATCCCCCACCCCGACGCCAAGCTTCATGGCAAGACGCGCGCCCATGATCACGCTATCGTCCCCCTTGAAATCATCAAGCGATCCGAAAACGATGTTATCGGCAATCGTCTTGCGCTTGGCGATGTCTTCGGCACGGACCCCGCGCACGATGGCCCCGGTTGACCGGCCGTTATTCGATGCCAGCACCTGCCCCTCGACCACCGGGGTCACAAGCGTGACATTGCCGGTTTCAGCGATCTTCTTTTCAATCGCATCATAATTGGGCAGGCCATCGGGGCTTTGCGCGTAAACCGATATATGTCCGTTCAGCCCCAGAATACGTCCAAGCAATTCGGCCCGGAACCCGTTCATGACCGACATGACGATAATCAGGGTCGCAACGCCCAGCATGATGCCAAGCAGCGAAAAGATGGCGATGACGGAAACAAAGCCCTCTTGCCGACGGGGACGCAGGTAGCGGAAAGCCACCAGACGTTCGAACGGACTGAACATGCGCAAAAGATCCTCGTGGAAGCGTGTCGGAAAGAATTCCGGAAATCAGGACGGGGCAGCCAAGGCTGCCCCGTTTGCAAAGTCGTAATCAGGCGCCGATCTGGTTAAGTGCCGCCTCAAGCGTGACTTCCGTCCGCTCGCCCGATTTGCGGTTTTTAAGCTCGACCACACCGGCCTTGATGCCTTTCGGGCCAATCACGATCTGCCACGGCAGACCGATCAGGTCCATATCGGCAAACTTGCCGCCCGCGCGAATGTCGCGGTCATCATAAAGCACTTCGATACCCGCATTATGCAGCTTGGCGTAAACATCTTCGCAGGCCGCATCGCATTCATCATCCCCGGTCCGAAGGTTGATCAGGCCAACCTTGTAGGGTGCAACCGATTCCGGCCAGATGATGCCGTTTTCGTCGTGCGATGCCTCGATCAGCGCACCAACAAGGCGCGAAACGCCGATGCCGTAGGACCCCATCTGTACCGGTACTTCCTTGCCATCCGGGCCAAGCACGGTCGCACCCATCGGTTCGGAATATTTGGTCCCGAAATGGAAGATATGGCCAACTTCGATCCCGCGTGTCGCGATCATGTCGTCACCGGAAATCGGGCTGTTCGCCGGATCATGCTTGTCTTCGGTCGCGGCATAATCTTCAAGCGTCGTCTGGACCCAGTTTTCAAGCCCGGTACGATCATTCAGATCAACACCCTTGCCCGTCAGGTCCTTGTCCAGCCACTTCTTGTCGCAGAACACTTCGCTTTCGCCGGTTTCCGCCAGAATGATGAATTCGTGGCTAAGGTCGCCGCCAATCGGGCCGGTATCGGCCACCATCGGGATCGCCTTGACGCCAAGGCGCGCAAAGGTCCGGCAATAAGCCAGGAAAATCTTGTTATAGGCGTGCCGCGAACTTTCGTAATCGATATCGAACGAATAGGCATCCTTCATCAGGAATTCGCGCCCCCGCATCACGCCAAAGCGCGGGCGGATCTCGTCGCGGAATTTCCACTGAATGTGATAGAGCATCTGCGGAAGCTGCTTATAGGACCGGACATCCTTGCGGAAGATATCGGTGATCGCTTCCTCGTTGGTCGGCCCGAACAGCATGTTACGATCATGACGGTCGGTAATGCGCAGCATCTCAAGGCCGTAATCCTCATACCGCCCGCTTTCCTGCCAAAGCTCGGCTGGCTGGATGGTCGGCATCAGCAATTCGTTAAAGCCAATCGCGTCCTGCTCTTCGCGCACGATCTGTTCGATCTTTTTAAGCACGCGATAGCCAAGCGGCAGCCAGGAATAAATCCCTGCTGAAAGCTGGCGCACCATACCGGCACGCAGCATCAGTCGATGGGAAGCGATCTGTGCTTCTGCCGGCGTTTCCTTGAGGGTCGGCAGAAAGAACTGGGAAAGACGCATCAATGCCTCGTGATGATCAAAGCTGAAAAATATCAGGTATACAAAAGACCTTGCCCGGAAAATGCGACAGCACAGCCCGAAACGCAAGCCGGAACTTGCTTTATATCGGTAACGGGTGATCTAGCGGCCAATCGTGGCAGGTTTGCGAAGACACACGGGCTTTTTCAGGTACAACCTTAACGGAACCCTGCCGCCCGGCACGCCGCGGCCAATTCATCCTGCCCCGCCTCGTTGCCAAGCGGGATATCATTGAAATACACCCGCCCGTTGCGATAGGTAATCCTGCCGATATTGGACTCGCCGCTGATCCCGTCCGGCACGGAAATACCGGCATATTCAAAGAAATCAATCGTCACCGGAAATTCGATTTCCTTGGGCAGCGCATTCAGGATTGGGCTGCCGCCATCCAGATCGGCCGGGGCGACCTTGCGCCCATAAACATCCACACCGGGCTTATAGGCCACATCGTCATCGGGCACATGGCTGACCAGTTGCTGACAGGCCGACCGCGTGACCGTGATGGTGGGCTTCGCCTTCTCAGCATCCGCAGCACCTGCCCCATCCGGCGCGGCATTTTCCCCTGCCGTCGGCCCCGGCAAGGGGGAGTCGCTTTGTGCCAAAACGCCCCCCGCACCGGTCATGATCACGCCAGCAACAAACATCGAAACCATGAGATTCACAGGATAATTCCCGATTTTCATAGGGCGGGTCATTACAAAACTCTTCATATCGCCGGTCCATCCTATTTATGTGCGGTGCAGCATCGATTCATCTGTGAATTTTGGTCAAAACATCTTGCACAAAAGTGAAATATGTGGCTTTTTGATCCTCCGCTAACGGCGCAAGATCGTTGCGGAAGACGTATCGCAGCCGCTCATAAAATTGCGGGAGGCTTTGTTGCCAATAAGCATACAAGAAGCAGGCGCGACGTCGAAATAAAACCTGTGCCAAGTGCCCAGGTCTTAGGAGGAAGCAAAAAAAGATTACGGGAAAACAGCTATAAAAATAGCATCTTAGCAAGATCCTTGTGATCTTGCTTTTTTTTTGGCTTTTCCCGATTGATGCCTTTTCCGCCCCCCTTCCCCGACATTTTGTGCAGTCCGGCCAAACAAAAACCCCGCAACAAATTGTGCGGGGTTTGTTTCTGAATGCCGCCGCCCGATCATTGCGGCGGGCGGACTTCGATCATGCCACTGGTAATCACGAAATACGCCACCAGCCACAAAATCGCCGAAATCAGGCTGGTTGCCAGAACCTTCTTCCACATATGCGGCTTTTGCGGCGCGCCACTATCATGGCCGGGCTGAACATTCTCTTCGCGCTTCACGCCGAACGGCAACACCATGAACAGCACCAGCCACCAGATCACGATGTAAACAAGGATCGCTGAAAACCAGTTCATGCTGCACTCTTTTCTTGGTTGCGGGAAGAAGGGCCGATAAGGCGGGAAAGAAACTTAAACCTGTTCAAGCTCAACAAGCGTCCCGTTAAAATCCTTGGGATGCAGGAACAGAACCGGCTTGCCATGCGCCCCGATCTTCGGCTCCCCCGTGCCCAGCACGCGCGCACCGTTTTTCAGAAGCTGATCACGTGCCGCCAGGATATCCTCAACCTCATAGCAGACATGATGAATGCCGCCCGATGTGTTTTTATCAAGGAACCCCTGTATCGGCGATCCCTCGCCCAGCGGATAGAGCAATTCGATCTTGGTATTGGGCAGTTCAACAAAGACCACAGTCACCCCGTGATCTGGTTCGTCCTGCGGGTCGGAAACCTTCGCACCTAGCACATCACGATAAAGCCGGATACCTTCCGCAAGGTCCGGCACCGCAATCGCCACATGGTTCAGCCGTCCAATCATGTTCTACTCCTGCAATGTGATCTGCCCGATCACCGACAATCTAGGATGCACATCACGACAAAGACAACCGCCCATTTGGTCGCATGCCGCCTTCCCAAACTGCCTAGCCCTGCTCGTTCACCCGCACAAGATGCACCTCGATCATTGGCCGCTTGCCAAGCCGCTGACGCACCGGACGGCGCAGGGATTGCCGGATCGCAAGGATCACCGCCGCATCGTCAAGCACCTCGTCATCATTCAACTGATCAACCCGGTTGCCGATCTCGGCTGCAAAATGATCAAGGCGGACATCATCGCCGACCTCGTCAAACAGGCTCGGTGCCGTAATCATCGGCTCACCGACCATCTCGCCAAACTGGTTCAGCACCACGGTCACAAACATCACACCGTTCCACACGATGCGATTGCGATTGCGGATGGTATCGGAATCCCGTTTCAGCAACCGCCCGCCATCAAGGCAAAGCACGCCGCTTTCAGCCACGCCAATCACATGCGCGCTGCCCGGCGACAGGCGAATGACCGTCCCGTCATGCGGGATCACCTGTTCGGGGATCTGACATTCGGCGCCAAGGGCCGCCTGTTCACACAGATGGCGGGTTTCCCCATGCACCGGCACAAGGATTTTCGGACGTGTAAGCTGATACATCCGCGCCAGATCCTGCCTGCCCGGATGACCCGAAACATGGATCGGCTCATCACGCGCGGTAATCACGCGGATACCCCGCCTAATCAAAAGGTTCTGGATATAACCAATGGATTTTTCATTGCCCGGAATTTCGCGCGCCGAAAACACCACCGTATCGCCCGGATCAAGCTGCACGGTCGGATGATCACCCTTGGCAATACGCGACATTGCCGCACGCGGCTCGCCCTGCGACCCGGTACAGATCAGCAATACCTGATCCTTGGGGACCTCCATCGCATCTTCATCGGTCAGAAGGTTCGGATAGGATGTCAGGTAGCCAACTGCTCGTGCGGCTTCGGTCACACGGTTCAATGACCGCCCGGCCAACCCGACACAGCGGTTGTTTTCATGTGCCGCTTCAACAATCGACTGCAACCGCGCAACGTTGGTCGCAAAGCACGCAACCGCAATCCGGCCCTGCGGCGTTTCGGCAAACAGTTTTGACAGGTTCTTGGCTACATCGCCTTCCGATCCGGCTTTGCCTTCGGAAAAGACGTTGGTGGAATCACAAATCAGCGCCATGACCCCTTCATCGCCAAGCGCCTCAAGCTTCTTGACGTCGGATGCCTCGCCAATCTGTGGCTCGGGGTCAAATTTCCAGTCGCCGGTATGCACCACAAGCCCCTTGGGGGTGCGGATCGCAAGCGCATTGGGTTCAAGGATCGAATGGGTCATGGTGACGAATTCGATGTCAAACGGCCCCTTTTTGAACCGTCCGCCAAGCTCGATCACATGGATCGGCACCTGATCGGCAAAATCGGTTTCCGCCAATTTGGCCTTCAGGAATTCGGCGGCAAACGGGGTGGCATAGATCGGGCATTTCAGCCGCGGCCAAAGATACGGCACCGCGCCAAGGTGATCCTCATGCGCATGGGTCAGGACAAGGCCAAGAAGTTTGTCTTTGCGTTCCTCGATAAAGGTCGGATCGGGCATGACAACATCGACACCGGGCAGACCTTCCTCGCCAAAGGAAACGCCCATATCGACCATCAGCCACTGATCGTCATATCCGTACAAATTGAGGTTCATGCCAATTTCGCCAGATCCCCCCAGCGGCACAAACAGCAATTCGTCTTTCGGCAAATACAAATCCACGGATGATCACCCTTGTCTTTCAGCGGTGAGAAACACGATCACGGGGCGCACCCGCGTCACTTCACAGTCAATGTCGGTTAACAGTCTAATTCGATTTTGCGCTGTTGCGACGATAAATCATCAAAAGCCCCAGCATGGTCAGATCGCCATGCAGATGTTCGATCTCGTCAACCGCCTTGGTAAATAACGGTGCCAGACCACCGGTCGCGACAACTTTCATATTATCAACGCCCTGCTGCATGCGAATGCGCGCCAGAAGCCCCTCAATCATCGCAACATAGCCCCAGTAAACCCCGGACTGCATCGCCTCGATCGTGTTCTTGCCGATCACATTGCGCGGGGCCTCGATCGCGACCATCGGCAACTGGGCTGCTGCCATATGCAGCGCCTTGATCGAAAGGTTAACACCTGGCGCAATCACACCGCCAAGATAATTGCCTTCTTCATCAATCACGTCAAACGTGGTCGCCGTCCCGAAATCCAGAACCACAAGCGGCCCGCCAAAAAGCTTGTGGGCTGCAACCGCATTGACAAGCCGGTCGGCCCCGACCTCGCTTGGCCGGTCCATGATGATCTTCATATCCAGATCAACCGCCGGGTCGCCCACCACCATCGGCTCGACATTGAAATAACGTCGGCACAGGGTTTTAAGGCTGAATTCCGCCGCCGGAACCACGGTTGCGATGATTGCGCCCGTAATCGCATCTTTCGGCACATCCGACAGGGTAAACAGATGATGCAGCCACACGCCAAGTTCATCAGCCGTGCGTTCAACCGTCGTTGAACAGCGCCACTGCCCCTTGATCGTATCGCCGTCAAACACCGCGAAAACGATGTTGGTATTCCCGGCATCAATCGCCAGCAGCATGATGTTTCGTCTCCCCGTTATCGTCCCGTGTTATTTATGCTTTAAAAAACACTTCGCCAGCGCCGATGCGATGCTCCATCCCGCCCGTTTCTCTTAAAACAAGCGATCCGTCGTCATCAAGCCCGACAAACATGCCCTCAAGCGTCCTTTCGGTCAGGCGCGCAATCACCGGCGCACCAATCCCGTATGCCCGCCGAAGCCAGGCGTCACGCACCGGGGCAAAACCCTGCGCTTCCCATACGGGCAACCAGTCTGCCACCCGCCCGACATAGGCCGAAATCAGTTCGCCCACCGATACCGGCGCGCCAAGCGCTGAAAGCGACGTCGCCGGGCGTTCGGCATCATCGGGATAAAACGCCACATTCACCCCGGCTCCGATAACCAGATAATCGGTTTCCGAACCGTTATTCGATGCACTTTCCAGAAGAATACCCGAAATCTTGCGGCCATTGACCATCAGGTCATTGGGCCATTTGCAATCCGGCCTGACCCGATTGCCTGTCACCAGCTCAATCGCCTCGGCCAGGGCAACCGCAATCAGGAATGTCAGTTTTGCCGCTTCAAAAAGCGGGCAATCCGGACGCAGCAAAAGGGAAGAATAAAGATTGCCAACCGGGGATGTCCATGCGCGGCCGCGCCGTCCCCTGCCCGATGTCTGTTGGCGGGCCCAAATAAGGGCGCCACTTGGGGCGCCCTTATCAGCAAGGCGTTTCGCCTCTTCATTCGTACTGTCGATCACTTCCAGTTCATGAAGATAAAAACCTTCAGGAAGCCGGATCGTCGGCTTGGTCATCCTTACTGCCCGAGCAAGGCCGTCGCGGCAACGCCGGCACTATCCATCAACGGGTTCGGGAAGAAGACGAAAGCCAGAAGAATGACCGTCGCAACCGCCATGATCACATTCATCTCGGTGCCGTTCTTGTCGAACGCTTCGACCGGCTCGTCGAAATACATCACCTTGATGATCCGCAGATAGTAATAGGCACTGACGACCGAGGTCACCAGACCGATCACCGCCAGCGTCACAAGACCGGCATCAACCGCCGCCTTGAACACATAGAACTTGCCAAAGAACCCTGCAAGCGGCGGAATACCGGCCATCGAGAACATCAGGATCGCGGTCACCGCCGCCATCAGCGGCTTGGTCTTGGCCAGACCGGCCAGATCGGTGATTTCCTCGACCATGCGGTCATTGCGACGCATCGACAGGATCACGGCAAAGGTGCCAAGGTTCATCACAAGGTAAATCCCCAGATAAACCAGAATCCCCTGCACGCCCTCTGCCGTACCGGCGGCAAGACCAACCAGTGCGAAACCAACGTGACCGATGGATGAATAGGCCATCAGACGTTTGATATTGTCCTGACGAAGCGCCGCGAACGAACCCCATGCCATCGACAGGATCGATACCAGAACAATGATCTGCTGCCAGTCTTCGACAACACCGGCAAACGGGCCAACCGCAACACGCACAAACAGCGCCAGACCGGCAATCTTCGGCGCAACCGCAAAGAACGCCGTCACCGGGGTCGGTGCTCCTTCATAGACGTCCGGGGTCCACATATGGAACGGAACCGCGGAAACCTTGAAGCACAGACCGGCAAACATGAAGGCCAGCCCCACCAGCGTTCCGACCGAAAGGCCGCCATTGCTGATCACATCGCCCAGAACGGCGAAGTTGGTCGAACCGGTAAAGCCATAGACCATCGACATGCCATACAGCAGCATACCCGACGCAATCGACCCCAGAACGAAGTATTTCAGGCCCGATTCCGTGGCGCGAACGGTGTCGCGGCGGATCGCCGCAATCACGTAAAGTGCGAGCGACTGAAGCTCAAGACCAAGATACAGCGACAGCATGTCGGTCGCCGATACCATCGCCATCATGCCAAGTGTGGCAAGCAGGATCAGGATCGGGAATTCGAACCGCGACATGTTTTCGCGTTCGGCGTAATTCATCGCCATCACGATACCAATCGACGAACCGATCAGGATCATCACCTTGGTGAATTTGGCAAAGGCATCTGCCGTGAACTGGCCATAGAACGCCACCCCGCCGTCACCCAGAACCACCAGCACAAGGGCGATGATCTGGGCTGCAACCGCAAGCCATGAAACGGTGCGGAAAGCCCTGTCCTTACCGGCAAACACGCCAAGCATCAGAAGGGCCAGGGCCGAAACGGCCATAAAGATTTCGGGCAATGCCGCCCCGAGGTTGAGCATAGAAACTCCCATGTTCATTCCCCTCAATTCGCCGCCAGCTGCGCAGCCTGAGCTGCGGCAGCCTGCGCCGTTTCGACCTGGTTGACGAGGTGTTCAACCGAAACATGCATGATGTCGAGGAAGGAGACCGGATAGACCCCCATCCACAGAACGATGATCACAAGCGGTGCAAAGATCAGCCATTCACGCGGGCTCATATCAAGGATCGATTTAAGGTTTTCCTTGGTAAGGGCCCCGAACACGATGCGGCGATAGAGATACAGCGCATAAGCCGCACCAAGGATCAGACCGGTTGCGGCAAAGAATGCCACCCAGGTATTGGCTTCGAACGCGCCCAGCAATGCCAGGATTTCGCCAACGAAACCACCCGTCCCAGGAAGACCGACAGACGCCATCGTAAAGAACATGAAGATGACGGCATAACCCGGCATACGGTGCACAAGACCGCCATACGCATCGATCTCGCGGGTATGCATGCGGTCATAAACCACACCAACACACAGGAACAACGCGCCCGATACCACACCATGGCTCAGCATCTGGAAGATCGAACCTTCGATACCATGCTGGTTAAAGGTGAAGGCACCAATCGTGACAATCCCCATATGGGCCACCGACGAATAGGCAATCAGCTTTTTCATGTCCTGCTGTGCCAATGCGACCAGCGACGTATAGATGATCGCCACAATCGACAGCGTAAACACCAGCGGGGCAAAGGTTTCCGACGCCAGCGGCATCATCGGCAACGAGAACCGCAGGAACCCGTAACCACCCATTTTCAAAAGAACACCGGCCAGGATCACCGAACCAGCGGTCGGTGCTTCAACGTGGGCATCCGGAAGCCATGTGTGAACCGGCCACATCGGCACCTTGACGGCAAAGGATGCAAAGAACGCCAGCCACAGCCAAAGCTGCATATTATAGCTGAACCCGTGCGCCATCAGGGTCGGGATGTCGGTGGTGCCTGCTTCGAAATACATCGCAAGCAGCGCCACCAGCATCAGAACGGAACCCAGCAGCGTGTAAAGGAACAGCTTGAAGGCTGCATAAACACGGCGCTGACCGCCCCATACACCGATGATGATGAACATCGGGATCAGAACGCCTTCGAAGAACAGATAGAACAGCAGACCGTCAAGCGCGCTGAACATACCGACCATCATCGTTTCCAGGATCAGGAACGCGATCATGTATTCCTTGACACGTTTCTGGATTGCTTCCCATGCCGACAGAATGCAGATCGGCGTCAGGAAGGTCGCCAGAAGCACGAACAGCATCGAAATGCCATCCACGCCCATGTGATAGGAAATGTTCAGGCCCGGTATCCAGTCGGCTTTTTCAACGAACTGGAATTCGGCCGTGGTGCTATCGAAATTCACCCACAGCATCAACGATGCCAGGAAGGTGAAACCCGACGTCCACAAAGCAACCCATCGGGAGTTGCGGGCGACATTCGCCTCTTCCCCGCGGATCAGCAGCACGAAAAGTGCGCCGATCAGCGGTAAAAAGGTGACGATCGAAAGAATTGGATAATCGCTCATCGCCCGTTAACCCATCTTCCAAATTGTGTAAGACACCAAGGCGGCAATACCGATCAGCATCGCAAACGCATAGTGATAGACGAAACCGCTCTGAAGGGCGCTGACGCGACGTGCAATGTTACGGCATGCTGCGGCGACACCGTCCGGACCGACACCGTCGATCAGCGCGCCATCGCCCGATTTCCAGAAGCCATAGCCAAGATAGAAGGCCGGCTTGACGAAAATCTTGTCGTAAAGCTCATCGAAGTACCATTTGTTCAGCGCAAAGCGATACAGACCGTTGAAGGTATTGGCCAACTGACGCGGCAGCGACGGAACCAGCTTGTACATCACAAGTGCGATGACAAAGCCCGATACCATGGCAACAAACGGTGCCAGCTTGACCCAGCCCGGAACATGATGAGCATGTTCAAGAGCCTGATGACCTTCGGCCATGAAGATCGCGCCGTTCCAGAATGCCAGCATCTCTTCATAGTCACCACCACCGAACCAGTCCTTGGCGTACCAGCCGGCAAAGATCGCACCGATGGTCAGGAACAGAAGCGGCAGCGTCATGACGGCCGGGCTTTCATGGACATGGGCCATGGTCCGCTCGTCCGCACGCGGGGTGCCAAAGAAGGTCATGAAAATCAGACGCCAGCTATAGAACGACGTCATCAGTGCCGCCAGGATACCGGCCCAGAAGGCATAGGTGCCGACTGCGGTATGTGCGGCAAACGCGCTTTCGATGACAAGGTCCTTGGAATAGAAGCCCGCAAGCCCCGGGAAACCGGTAATCGCAAGCGTACCAACCATCATCACCGCAAAGGTCAGCGGAACCATCTTATAGATGCCGCCCATCTTGCGCATGTCCTGCTCGTCGGACATCGCATGGATCACCGAACCGGCACCAAGGAACAAAAGCGCCTTGAAGAAACCGTGCGTCATCAGGTGGAACACGCCCGCCGAATAGGCCGACACGCCACACGCAAAGAACATATAGCCAAGCTGCGAACAGGTCGAATAGGCGATCACGCGCTTGATGTCGTTCTGAACGCAACCAATGGTCGCGGCAAAGAACGCGGTCGATGCGCCGACAACGGTAATGATCGCAAGCGTGGTTTCGGCATATTCAAAGATCGGCGACAGGCGCGCAACCATGAACACACCGGCCGTCACCATGGTTGCCGCGTGAATAAGGGCGGAAACCGGCGTCGGGCCTTCCATCGCATCAGGCAGCCACGTATGCAGGCCAAGCTGTGCCGATTTGCCCATCGCACCGATGAACAAAAGGAAACAGGTGATCTCAAGTGCCGAGAATTCATGACCAAGGAACAAAAGCGTCGTTCCGGCAACTTCTTCGGCATTGCCAAAGATCACGTCGAACTGAACGCTATCGAACAGGACATAAACCGCAAAGATACCCAGCGCAAAGCCAAAGTCACCGACACGGTTAACGACAAACGCCTTGATCGCGGCGGCCGATGCCGACGGCTTGGAATACCAGAAACCGATCAGAAGATAGGACGCAAGCCCCACCCCTTCCCAGCCAAAGAACAGCTGGATCAGGTTGTCGGCAGTCACCAGCATCAGCATGGCAAAGGTAAACAGCGACAGATACGCCATGAAACGCGGCTTGTCGGGATCGTGCGACATGTAACCGATGGAATAGATATGCACCATCGACGACACACCGGTCACAACAATCAGCATGACACAGGTCAGCGTATCAAAACGAAGCGCCCATTCAGCCGTGAAGTTACCCGAAGAAATCCAGGTAAACAGCTGAACCGTCACCGGGTTGCCGCCAATCGCAACATCGACAAAGGCGAAGATCGAAATGATGAAGGCCGTAACGACACCGCCCACCGTAATCAGCTGGGAAATGCGATCAGACGTCGAAACACCATGATGATGGCTGCTGTCATGCTCGGCACCGGACGCGGACGACATGGCGCCGGCCAGCGTGATGATGCCGGCAATCGTGGCAGCGATCAGGGGCAGGAATACAATCAGAGGATACATATCTGCCTTACCCCTTCATCATGTTGATGTCTTCAACCGCAATCGTGCCGCGGTTACGGAAATAGACCACCAGGATCGCAAGACCGATCGCTGCCTCGGCGGCGGCAACGGTCAGGACGAAGATGGTGAAGACCTGTCCGACGAGGTCGCCAAGGAACGACGAGAACGCGACAAGGTTGATATTGACTGCCAGCAGCATCAGCTCGATCGACATCATGATGATGATGACGTTCTTGCGGTTCATGAAGATGCCAAAGATCCCGAGTGTGAAAAGGATCGCCGCGACGGTCAAATAATGTGCAAGACCGATTTCCATCAGATCCCCCTACCGACCGGAACTTTTTTGACTTCAAGCGTGTCAGCGCGATCGCGTTTGACCTGCTCGGAGATTTTCTGACGGCGGACACCCTCGCGGGTACGCAGCGTCAGGACAATTGCGCCAATCATCGCAACAAGCAGCACCAGACCGGCAGCCTGGAAGATGTATGCGTAATCGGTGTAGATCAGTTGGCCAAGCGCCTCGACATTGGTCAGTCCGGCGGGCGTCGGATGCGCCAGAACGGCGATCTTGTCATCTGACAAAGCCCAGCCCGCGCCGACAAAGGCCAGTTCCACAAACAGCACCAGCGCGATCAGAACCCCGATCGGCAGATAGTTGAGGAAACCTTCGCGCATCTCGACAAAGTTGATGTCGAGCATCATGACGACGAACAGGAACAGAACCGCGACCGCGCCGACATAGACGACGACGAGCAGCATGGCGAGAAACTCAGCACCCAGCAGGACGAAAAGCCCGGCTGCGTTAAAAAATGTCAAAATCAGCAGCAGTACCGAATGCACCGGGTTGCGAACGGTCACAACCGCAGTCGCGGACAGAACCGCGACAGTAGCAAACAGGTAAAAAGCCAAAGCCTGTACGACCATAAGGTACCCCCTTGGCGAGCCGCCCTGCCCCAACAGCAGAAAGCGGCCCATGAACTCTCTTTATACGATCAGACGCGACACTTACCGATAAGGTGCGTCTGCCTCCAATCGTGCAGCAAGCTCGGCTTCCCAACGCTCGCCATTTGCCAGAAGCTTATCCTTGTCATAGAGAAGCTCCTCGCGGTTTTCGGTTGCGAACTCGAAGTTCGGACCTTCAACGATTGCATCCACCGGACAGGCTTCCTCGCAGAAACCGCAATAGATGCATTTCGTCATATCGATATCGTAGCGCGTCGTACGACGCGAACCGTCATCGCGCGGCTCAACCTCGATGGTGATGGCCTGCGCGGGACAGATCGCCTCGCAAAGTTTGCACGCAATGCAACGCTCTTCCCCGTTGGGATAACGGCGCAGCGCATGCTCGCCACGGAAACGCGGGCTCAGCGGACCCTTCTCATAGGGATAGTTCAGCGTCACCTTCGGCTTGAACATGTATTTCAGGGTGAGCGCCATACCGGAAACGAGTTCCACCAGCAGGAAGCTCCGGGCCGTCCGATCAATAAATGACATCGTTTACCTCTCTCTCTCCGATGCGCGGCGATCAGGCCGGGACCTTGTCAAAAGCAACCAGGAACGTGGCGACCAGCATGACCCAGGCAAATGACAGCGGCAGGAAGACTTTCCAACCCAGACGCATCAGCTGGTCATAGCGGTAACGCGGGAATGTCGCACGCACCCAGAGGAAAATGAACAGAACGAAGCAGATCTTCAGAATGAACCAGATCGCCCCCGGGATGAATTCCAGCACCGGCAGCGGCGCGGTCCAGCCGCCCAGGAACAGAACGGCACAAAGACCGCTCATCAGGATCATGTTCGCGTATTCACCCAGGAAGAACAGCGCAAAGGTCATTGCCGAATAATCGACGTTATAACCCGACACCAGTTCGGCTTCCGCTTCCGGAAGGTCAAACGGCGCACGGTTCGTTTCGGCCAGGATCGACACGATGAAGACCACAAACATCGGCAGGTGATAGATGAAGTTCCATTCCCAGATGCCGCCAACCTGACCGCGAACGATATCGCTCAGGTTCAGCGACCCGGTGGTCAGCAGAACCGAAATGATGATCAGGCCAATCGAAATCTCGTAGGACACCATCTGTGCGCCGGAACGCAGCGCACCAAGGAAGGCGTATTTCGAGTTCGACGCCCAACCGGCCATCACGATGCCGTAAACACCCAGCGATGAAATCGCGAACAGGTACAGAATGCCGACATTCAGATCCGCCAGAACCATGCCCTCGTCGAACGGGATAACCGCCCAGGCAATGATCGCCAGAATGAAGGTCAGCATCGGGGCAATGATAAACACGCCCTTGTTGGCACTGGTCGGAACAATCGTTTCTTTCAGAAACAGTTTCAGACCATCGGCCAGCGGTTGCAGAAGACCAAACGGCCCCACAACGTTCGGGCCTTTGCGCAACTGCATCGCACCGATGACCTTGCGCTCGGCATAGGTCAGATAGGCGACAGCAACCAGCAGCGGGACAACAATCGCCAAAATCTTGGCGACGATCCAGACCAGCGGTTCAATATATCCGTCCCAAAGAAGTTCCATCGGTCAAACCGTATCTTTTGCGTTTCGTCCCTGAATTGGGACACCCCCTTGCGGGACGGGCGACGATGTCATCGCCGCCCCCCAAACTCAGGCAACCTTCTCGGCAGCCGCATCCTTGACAAAGGCCTCTGTACATTTGGCCATCGTCACCGATGCACGGCTGATCGGGTCGGTCATATAGAAATTGCGAACCGGCGAGGTAAAGCCATCAGACTTCATATCGCCTGCCTTGCCGAAATCGGTCCACTCTGCCTTGGTGACAGCATTCAGCGAGGCGAAAGTCGCGCTGAGTTCAACCATGCGCGAACGCACGGCATCAATGTTGTCATACGGCAGGGCCTGACCAAGTGCGCCTGAAAGCGCACGGACAATCGCCCAGTCTTCCTTGGCCTCGCCAACCGGGAAAACAGCACGCCAGCCCTGCTGGGCGCGGCCTTCGGTATTGACGTAGGTACCGTTCTTTTCGGTATAGGCAGCACCGGGCAGGATCACGTCGGCAGCCTGCGCACCGGCATCGCCCATCGCCCCCTGATAGACCACAAAGGCCTTCTCAAGTTTCGACATGTCGATTTCATCGGCACCCAGAAGGTAAACAACCTCGACATCGCCTTTTGCCGCGGCATCAAGGATGTCATTGGTCGCAAGACCGCCCTCGCCCGGGACAAAGCCCAGATCAAGGCCACCGACGCGCGATGCGGCGGTGTGCAGAACGTTGAAACCGTTCCAGTCGCCCGAAACCATGCCGTATTTTTCGGCAATCGCCCGGACGGTCGCCAGAACCGCATCGCTGTCCTCACGGTTAAGCGCGCCCATGCCAACGATGATCATCGGCTTTTCGGCGGCTTTCAGAACCTTGGCGAAATCGTTTTTGCCATCCAGCACCGCAGAAAGCGTTTCCGCACCGGCACCAAGATAGTCGTGCTTATAGGTCGGGTCCCAGCTTTCGCCAATGATGCCAACCTTGAAATCACCGGCCGTCGCACGCCAGCGCTTGCGCAGACGCGAATTGATGATCGGCGCTTCGGCACGGATATTCGCACCAACGATCAGGCAGGCATCGGCATCATCAATGCCCGAAATCGTGGTGTTAAAGATATAGGACGCACGCGGACCGCCAATTTTCGAACCGTCCTGACGGCAATCAAGGTTCGGCGACCCAAGGGTCCCCATCAGATCCTTTAACGCAGTCATCGATTCACAATCGACAGTATCACCGGCGATTGCGGCAATCTTCTTGCCATCAAGCCCGGAAACCTTCGCCTTGATCGCGGCAAATGCCTCGTCCCAGCTGGCGGCTTTGAGCTTGCCATCAACACGCACATACGGACGATCCAGACGCTGGCGTTTCAGGCCGTCAATCGCATAACGGGTTTTGTCCGAAATCCATTCCTCGTTCACATCGTCATTGGTACGCGGCAGAACGCGCATGACTTCGGCACTGCGGGAATCGATACGGATGTTTGATCCGACCGCATCCATCACGTCGATGCTGTCGGTCTTTTTCAATTCCCACGGACGCGCGGTAAACGCATAGGGTTTGGACGTCAGTGCGCCAACCGGGCAAAGATCGACCAGGTTCCCCGAAAGTTCGGAATTGATCGATGCTTCGATATACGGTCCGACCTCGGTATCCTCGCCGCGGTAAACCGCACCCATGGTGCCGACACCGGCGACTTCCTCGGAAAAACGGACGCAACGGGTGCAATGAATGCAACGGGTCATGATCGTTTTGACAATCGGCCCCAGTTCCTTGTCCTTCACCGCACGCTTTTTCTCGGCATAACGCGACGCGTCAAAACCATAGGCCATCGCCTGGTCCTGAAGGTCACATTCACCGCCCTGGTCACAGATCGGGCAATCCAGCGGATGGTTGATAAGCAGGAATTCCATCACGCCATTGCGGGCTTTCTTGACCAGATCGGAATCCGTCTTGATCACCATTCCATCTGCCGCAGGCATGGCACAGGACGCGACCGGCTTGGGTGCGCGTTCCATTTCAACCAGACACATACGGCAGTTGCCGGCGATTGACAGGCGCTCGTGATAGCAGAAACGCGGAATCTCCTTCCCGGCCTCTTCACAGGCCTGAAGGACTGTCGCCCCGGCTTCTACTTCAACTTCAATACCGTCAACTGTCAGTTTCGGCATGTCTCAATCCCTCTCAACAGGCCCCTCTCAGGCCGCGATCCGTGCGCGATATTCCTTGATCCGCCGTTCCATTTCGGGACGGAAGCGACGGATCAGACCCTGGATCGGCCATGCAGCTGCATCGCCAAGCGCACAAATGGTGTGGCCTTCGACCTGTTTGGTCACATCCCACAACAGATCAATTTCATCAAGCGTGGCCTGTCCCCGGACCATGCGCGCCATAATGCGCGCCATCCAGCCCGTGCCTTCACGGCACGGCGTACACTGGCCACAGCTTTCATGCTGATAGAATTCCGACAGACGCGCGATGGCGTAAACGATGTCGGTGGACTTATCCATCACAATCACCGCTGCCGTACCAAGGCCCGATCCCACTTCACGCAGGGCATCGAAATCCATCAGCACATCGTCGCAAATGTCTTTGGTCATCAGCGGAACCGACGAGCCGCCCGGAATGACCGCCAAAAGATTGTCCCAGCCACCACGAACACCGCCGCAATGCTTTTCGATCAGCTCACGCAGCGGGATGCTCATGGCTTCTTCGACCGTGCACGGCTTTTCGACATGGCCGGAAATCGCAAACAGCTTGGTGCCGTGGTTGTTTTCACGGCCAAAACCGGTGAACCATGAACCACCACGGCGCAGGATTTCCGGCACCACGGCAATCGATTCGACATTGTTCACCGTCGTCGGGCAGCCATACAGACCGGCATTGGCCGGGAATGGCGGCTTCAGACGCGGCTGGCCTTTCTTGCCCTCAAGGCTTTCGATCAGCGCGGTTTCCTCGCCACAGATATACGCCCCTGCACCAAGATGCAGATAAAGGTCATAATCCCAGCCCGAACCGCAGGCATTCTTGCCAAGCAGACCGGCTTCATAGGCTTCGTCGATTGCACGCTGAAGGTTCGATGCCTCGTGATAGAATTCCCCACGGATATAGATATATCCGGCATGGGCATTCATCGCGAAGCTTGCCAGAAGGCAGCCTTCAATCAGGGTATGCGGATCATTGCGCATGATCTCGCGGTCTTTGCAGGTGCCAGGCTCTCCCTCGTCGGCATTGACCACAAGGTAACTCGGACGACCATCGGATTCCTTGGGCATGAACGACCATTTCAGGCCGGTCGGGAAGCCTGCGCCCCCGCGACCACGCAGACCGGATGCCTTCATCTCGTTGATGATCCAGTCGCGCCCTTTTTCAATCAGGGCCTTGGTGCCGTCCCAGTTGCCACGTGCCTGTGCCGCCTTAAGACCGAAGTCCTGAAAACCGTACAGGTTGGTAAAGATACGATCCTTATCCTGCAACATCTCAGGCCTCCCCTTCGCTTGCATCAGCAGACTGATCGGCAGCGCCGCAGCCACAGAATGCCTTCAGAACCTTGGGTCCACCAATCGGCTCGCAGCCGCGACGACCGATCTGCGGACCGGCTTTCGGCTTTTCACCCTTTTTCAGGGCATCAAGAATCGACTTGGTGCTATCGGCAGTCAGGTCTTCGTAATAATCGTCGTTAATCTGCATCATCGGTGCGTTAACGCACGCGCCAAGGCATTCAACCTCGATCAGGGTAAACTGGCCGTCTTCGGTGGTTTCACCGATTCCAATGCCCAGTTCCTTCTTGCAGGTATCGACAACATCGGCCGAACCGCGCAACCAGCACGGCGTCGTGGTGCAGACCTGGATGAAATTCTTGCCCACCGGGGCAAGGTTATACATCGTATAGAAGGTCGCCACCTCATAGACGCGAATGGCCGGCATTTCGAGCATGTCGGCAATGTAATCCATTGCAACAGTCGGAACCCAGTTCCCCTCGGTCTGACGCTGTGCCAGATCAAGCAGCGGCATGACCGCGCTCTGCTGGCGGCCTTCCGGATACTTGGCGATAATCTTTTTTGCCCGCTCCATGTTTTCCGGGGAAAACGCAAAGCTGACAGGCTGAAGCTCTCTCGGAGCTGGTCTTCTCAAATGGCTCATCGGTCAATCTCACCGAACACGATATCAAGCGACCCGATATTGGCAACGACGTCGGCCAGCATGTGGCCTTTGGACATGAAGTCGATGCCCTGAAGGTGCGGGAACCCGGGTGCGCGAATTTTGCAGCGATACGGACGGTTCGAGCCATCCGAAATGAGATACACGCCAAACTCGCCCTTCGGGGCCTCGACCGCGGCATAGCATTCGCCCGCCGGAACGTGGAACCCTTCGGTAAAGAGTTTGAAGTGATGGATCAGGGCTTCCATCGAGCGTTTCATTTCTGAACGCGACGGCGGCGCCACTTTGTTATTTTCAACGATAACAGCACCATCAGGCATTTCTTTAATGGCCTGCTTCATGATCCGAAGCGACTGGTTCATTTCTTCGAAACGCACCAGGAAGCGATCATAGCAGTCGCCGTTTTTGCCGATGGGAATGTCGAAATCGAAATCTTCGTACGAGTCATAGGGCTGCGATTTCCGCAGATCCCACGCCATCCCCGATGCGCGGATGTTCGGCCCGGTAAAGCCCCAGTCAAGCGCCTCTTCGGGCGAAACGATCCCGATATCAACCGTACGCTGCTTGAAGATACGGTTGCCGGTCAGGATACGGTCGAAATCCTTGACGAATTTCGGGAACTGATCGCACCAGGCATCAATATCGGCCAGCAACCCGGCCGGAAGATCGGCAGCAACGCCGCCCGGACGGAAATAGTTGGCATGAAGACGGGCACCGCACGCACGCTCATAGAATTCCATGAGCTTTTCACGTTCCTCGAAGCCCCACAGCAGCGGGGTCATCGCACCAACGTCAAGCGCAAAGGCGGTCAGGTTCAGAAGATGGTTCAGGATACGACCCATTTCCGCGTACAGGACGCGGATATACTGGGCGCGTTTCGGCACCTCGACACCCATCAGCTTCTCGATGGCCAGGCAATAGGCATGTTCCTGGTTCATCGGCGCGACATAGTCGAGACGGTCGAAATACGGCGTCGCCTGAATATAGGTTTTATATTCGATCAGCTTTTCCGTACCGCGGTGCAGAAGGCCGATATGCGGATCGGCGCGTTCGATAACCTCGCCGTCCATTTCAAGAACCAGACGCAGAACGCCGTGCGCCGCAGGGTGCTGCGGGCCGAAGTTCATGGTCATGTTTTTGATTTTCTGTTCCGACATCAGGCCTTGCCCTCCGCCTTTTCATCGCCGGGGAGAACATGCTGGATGCCTTCCCACGGGCTTTCGAAATCAAAGTTACGGAAATCCTGAACCAGTTTCACCGGCTCATAGACAACGCGCTTCTGCTCGTCGTCATAGCGAACCTCGACATAACCGGTCAGCGGGAAATCCTTGCGAAGCGGATGACCTTCGAAACCGTAATCCGTCAGGATACGGCGGGGGTCCGGGTGATTATCAAAGAAAATGCCGAACAGATCCCACGTTTCGCGCTCGAACCAGTTGGCGGCGCTGTAAACGGAAACGGCACTTGGCACCGGGGTTTCTTCGTCGGTGCTGACCTTGACGCGCACACGCAGGTTATGCTTGAGCGACAGCAGGTGATACACGACGTCGAAGCGCTGGGCGCGTTCGGGATAATCAACCCCGCAAATGTCAACAAGCTGCTTGAACAGACAGCCCGCATCATCGCGAAGGAATGTCAGAACTTTAAGAATAGCATCGCGTTTGACCGCGATGGTCAGTTCGCCATAACGGTACTGGGTTTCCAGAACCTTGTCGGCAAACTGGGACACCACTAGATCTTTAAGATCTTTCAGCGCGGCGCTGTTATCGCTGAGCACTTCGCTCATGCAAGCCCCCTATAAGGATCAGCGTGTCAGGACACCGGTACGGCGGATTTTCTTTTGCAACTGCATCACGCCGTAAATCAGCGCTTCGGCTGTCGGCGGGCACCCGGGAACATATACGTCCACCGGCACAACGCGATCACAACCGCGCACCACCGAATAGGAATAGTGATAATACCCACCACCATTCGCGCACGAACCCATCGAAATCACCCAGCGCGGCTCGGCCATCTGGTCGTAAACCTTGCGCAATGCGGGGGCCATTTTGTTGGTCAGCGTCCCGGCAACGATCATCACGTCGGACTGACGCGGGCTAGGACGGAACACAAGACCATAACGGTCAAGGTCGTAACGCGATGCGGCGGCATGCATCATTTCCACAGCACAGCAGGCCAGACCGAACGTCATCGGCCACAGCGAACCGGTGCTCGCCCAGCTTGCCAGCTTGTCGAGATTGGCAAGGACAAAGCCCTTGTCATTCATCTCGTCGAACACGCCTTTAAGCAGGGTATCCTGATCCTGACCGGGTGCCAGGGGTGCGCCTGTATTGGTGCTCACTCCCATTCCAAAGCTCCCTTCTTCCATTCATAGACAAATCCGACCGTCAGCACAGCCAGGAAAATCACCATAGAAAAGAAACCGAAGGTGCCAATGTCACCAAGGGTCACAGCCCACGGGAACAGGAACGCAACTTCGAGATCGAAAATGATGAACAAGATGGCGACCAGATAGAACCTGACGTCAAACTTGATGCGCGCGTCCTCAAACGGCGCAAATCCGCATTCGTATGCGGACAGCTTTTCAACATCAGGAGCCTGCTTGGCCAGAACCAGCGACGCGATGACGATAACCGCCGAGAGACCGACGGCGATCCCGATGAAAATCAGGATCGGAAGATATTCCGAAAGAAGCTCTTGCATCTCTCTGACCTCTCAAGAACAGGCCTCTTTTGACCCGACCAGGTCCCCACCCGGCCTATACCGGCGCACCATAACGTATGCACCGCACAAGTTCCAGCCCCGTAAGCGGTTTTAACACCGCCTAAGGCCGGAAACTTCCTAATCTTTTTGCCATTCCCTGCTCTCCGATATCGGACCGCGCAACGCCATGATCAAGTCCCTTTCCTGCAAAGCAACATCGGCTGCGCAGGAAAAAGCGATCGCGGAAAGGACGAAACGCCCGACGAAAGACAACAGATAGGTGATCATGGCGGGAGCGACGGGACTTGAACCCGCGGCCTCCGGCGTGACAGGCCGGCGCTCTAACCAACTGAGCTACGCCCCCAAATGACCAGCTATTGGCGCGCCTTTGTTAGACCAGCACCTATGCCAAGTCAAGCTGATACCAGCGTTTTCAACCATCTCGTCAATTGCGCCAGAGATCATCACCCTGTGAAACATGTCACAGCCCCCGGATTTTCGACAAATATCGTTTTTCCAATCACTTCCATGCATGGTTTCGCCGGTTACCTTTGCATCCTGTGCACGGGTTTTATAGAATTGTTGATAAATAGAATATACTCTCGACCGCTAGGGGCAGTACCCTGGAGACAGGCATGTTCGCATAAAGCGAATAAACGCAGTGACGGAGAAGACCACCAGTGGGGCGCGTTAAAGAAGAATACAGGTCATTGTCCGGACCGGAAAAAGCCGCGATTCTGATGCTGGCACTTGGTGAAGAACACGCCACCAAAATGTTCAGCATGATGGATGACGAGGAAATCAAAGAGATTTCCCAGACCATGTCGGGCCTTGGCACCATCAGCTCCAATATCGTTGAACGTCTGTTTGTCGAATTCGCCGATCAGCTTTCCTCGACAGGTTCGCTTGTCGGGTCGTTCGATACGACCGAACGCCTGCTGTCCAAAGTCCTGCCCGAAGACCGTGTCAACGGCATCATGGAAGAGATTCGCGGCCCCGCCGGCCGCACCATGTGGGACAAGCTCAACAACGTGAACGAAGCCGTTCTCGCCAACTATCTGAAAAACGAATATCCCCAGACCGTTGGCGTGGTGCTCTCGAAACTGAAATCGTCTCACTCTGCGGCCGTTTTGTCGCTATTGCCGGAAAACTTCTCGATGGAGGTCATCATGCGTATGCTGCGCATGGAGGCCGTCCAGAAAGAGGTCCTCGACAATATCGAGAAAACCCTGCGCACCGAATTCATGTCGAACCTTGCGCGCGGCTCGCGCGGCGACAACCACGAACTGATGGCCGATATCTTCAACAGCCTGGATCGCCAAAGCCAGGATCGCTTCCTCACCGCCCTCGAGGAACGCAACCGCGACTCTGCGGAAAAGATCAAGGCGCTCATGTTCACCTTCGAAGACCTGGCCCGTCTCGACAACAACGGCGTTCAGACGCTGCTGCGTCAGGTCGAAAAAGACAAACTCGCACTGGCCCTCAAAGGCTCGACCGATGCGATGCGCGACCTGTTCTTCAAAAACATGTCCGAACGTGCCGGCAAGATGATGCGCGAAGACATGGATGCACTGGGCCCCGTCCGCCTGTCGGATGTCGAGGAATCCCAGATGATGATTGTCCAGCTCGCCAAGGAACTCGCCGCACAGGGTCAGATCGTCATCACCGAAGGAGCTGGCGAGGACGAAATGGTCTACTGACCTCCGGCATCCGCTCTGAACCGCGAGCCAGATTTTCCCCAAAAAACGGGATGGCAGATTGCCGTCCCGTTTTTTTGTCTTTCATTTTGTGATTTTGACAAACTACTTCCGTAATGACTTTTGCCATTTTCGGGCTTGCTGCCCCTGTTTCGGATGCCTTGAATGACGGCTGGCATCGCGCCGTAACTTTATCTTCCTCCGCTCACATGACAGTCCAATATACCGCTGCATGAAATCTTCATGCCCGCCGGGTTCGGAACGCGGGTTCAACAAACACCCCGCCAGCCCCGCGCCTCGGCCATTGCCCTGACGGCATCACGGCCCTTCGTCATCGACATTCGTGATCATGGCCCTCTTTCCTTTTGGAACAACACATGCGCCGTCCGTTCCGTTTGCACTGCAAACATCCTGTGACGGCGTCATGCCGGAATTGTCTGGGAAATTATTCAGAAGCCTGAAATCAGAAAATTCCGGCCTCTCTCGCCCGCGATTCAGGCGCAATTATCAAGTTGATAAAATATCTTTGCCACAACAAAAGGAACAAATCAAGAACAAAATTGAGGGGCAATGATAAAGGCAGGATACAAAGCCATTGTAGTGTGCAGGTCCGATGATCGATTTCTATCAGGAAAACAGGGCCATTGAAAAATGTAGCCCGCCTCATCCCCGCCGATGAAAATTTCCGACCTTTCGGATCCGATCACCCTGCCCGACTACTCTGCCCGATACTCTAGTCGGCAGCCCTATCCGATGATCACATTCGGCACCGGATCAGTAATCGATCTGATTTCCCAGCGCAGCCTGTTCTGCCCACCTGTCTCAATGAACTCGGCGGCGTTATGGCTGCGAATGCCGGCCGTGGTGCGCAGTTCGATCTTGCCGGTCATCTGGTAGCCCAGTGCGGTCAGACGTTCTTCATACTGATCGGGAACAAAGCCGCCGCGTATTTCAACAGTGTTAGAATCTGCGCGGAAAAACATTTCAAGGATTCGCGAATTGCGCCGGACAAACACAAAGCTTTTATCGCGCATGATGTTGCTGCGCCGTTCATAGACGATATTAAATATCCCCATGCCCTGGTAGGTCAGCTGCTTGACGCCGGAATCGCGTTTCAGGTCGGCCAGAACCTTGGCAACCCGTTCCTCTTCCTCGTCGGCATCAATTTCTTCATTCAGAAGGGCCTCGGTAATTGTCGACTGAACCAGAAGCCCGCGATAGCTGAACCGGTAATCGCCATTCTGTTCGACATTAAGATCGATGGTGAAGGCTTCGGGAAGATAACAGCTAACCAGCATCAGGGGCGCTATAATCGCCAACAGAGCCCCACGGGCGATTAATTGGCCCCGATGGACAGCAACCCTGCGCAACGACGCTACAAGCGCGGAAAACGGGATTTTGGAAATCATGGTCATCGCAGCGTCATCCTGACTTTGGGGGGCTTAATCAAGCTTGCCTGTCAGGCGCAATGGCGTCAACCGTTGCATCACGTTCCGATTCTTCAAAAGGATTCGGGGTGCACTGCGATAAGACGCTGATTCGCAAAAAGAAAATCGAATTGCCCAGAAATGCAAAAAGCCGGCACGAAGCCGACTTTTGCAAGAATGGTGGGTGATGAGAGATTCGAACTCCCGACCCTCTCGGTGTAAACGAGATGCTCTAACCAGCTGAGCTAATCACCCGTATTTTGATGCCCCGTTTTGCGGAAGCGGGCGGAACATAACATGCTTTTTTGAAAAAGCAATGCCGGTGACGCTCGTCACCGGCATTTTTTTTCAGAACATCGTCAAACTTAGTTGACGGCGTCCTTAAGACCCTTGCCAGCCTTGAATTTAGGCTGTTTCGATGCCGGAATGTCGATTTCTTCACCGGTGCGCGGGTTGCGACCTTTTGAAGCAGCGCGAGCAGCGACAGCGAAGGTACCGAAACCGACGAGACGAACTTCGTCACCGCCTTTGAGAGATTCGGTAATGGAATCGAAAACAGCGTCAACGGCTTTAGCAGCGTCTGCTTTGGACAGATCGGCTTTAGCAGCTACACTTCCAACGAGATCGTTTTTATTCACTTCCTGGCCCCCTTATTGGACGTTCGGAGTTATGAGGAAATTTGGTTTGCCCCAAACCTGTTGCATCGGCAGTGTAAGCAGGTAGCCAACATCCCGTCAATGCGACAGTCGCAGTTTTCTGCGGTTTCGAACGTTTTTTTGATTTTTTTCGCCTTTACAGCAACACGGCTGTGGATCATTGCCGATTCTGGGCCAAAGTTATCCACAGAAAAGGGGGGATGACAGCGCCATCCCCCCTTGAATTCAGACCTTTTTGACGTCAATCAGTGCGTGGTAACACCACCGACTTCCGATTCTTCGCCGTCCTTGGTTTTGACAGCGACGTCATCCACTTCTTCTTCTTCCCACTCGATGGGAACCAGCGGATTGACCAGCGCATGGCTGAGAACCTCGTCAACATGGGAAACCGGAATGATTTCCATGCCACGTTTGACGTTGTCCGGAATGTCTTCCAGGTCCTTTTCATTTTCCTGCGGGATCAGGACGGTTTTGACACCGCCGCGCAATGCCGCAAGAAGCTTTTCTTTCAAACCACCAATCGCAAGCACACGACCGCGAAGCGTGATTTCGCCCGTCATCGCGACATCCCGGCGAACCGGATTGCCCGTCAGAACCGAAACCACCGACGTCACCATGCCAACACCAGCCGACGGACCGTCTTTTGGTGTCGCCCCTTCCGGAACGTGAACGTGAATGTCACGTTTCTGGAACAGGGTCGGCTTGATCCCGAACTGGGTGGCGCGCGACCGGACAAACGAGGTTGCCGCCTGAATCGATTCTGTCATGACTTCACCGAGCTTGCCGGTGGTTTTCATGTTGCCCTTGCCCGGCACGGTGACCGATTCAATCTGCAACAGATCGCCGCCGAATTCGGTATAGGCCAGACCGGTAACAACACCGACCTGATCTTCGCCTTCGGTTTCGCCATAACGGAACTTGCGAATCCCGGCATATTTGCCAAGCGTGCGCGGCGTTACGCGAACGGTTTTCAGGTTCTCAAGCATGATGCGCTTGGTCGCCTTACGGGCAAGCTTTGCCAGCTCACGCTCAAGGCTACGCACACCGGCCTCTCGGGTGTAGTACCGGATCAGATCCCGCAATGCGTCGTCCGAAATGCTCCACTCGCCTTTTCTCAGGCCGCTTTCCTTGACCTGTTTCGGGATCAGGTGGCGCTTGGCGATCTCAACCTTTTCATCTTCGGTGTAACCCGAAATCCGGATGATCTCCATACGGTCGAGCAACGGCTGCTGCATGCGCAGGCTGTTGGCAGTCGTCACGAACATCACATCCGAAAGATCGTAATCGACCTCAAGATAGTGGTCGTTAAAGGTCGAATTCTGTTCCGGATCAAGAACTTCAAGCAACGCCGAAGCCGGATCGCCGCGGAAATCCGAACCCATTTTTTCAATCTCGTCGAGAAGGAAAAGCGGGTTGGAGTATTTCGCCTTTTTCATGCCCTGGATGATTTTGCCTGGCATGGAACCGATATAGGTCCGGCGATGACCGCGAATTTCAGACTCGTCACGCACCCCGCCAAGCGACATGCGCACAAACGTACGACCGGTCGCATTCGCAATCGATTTCCCAAGCGAGGTTTTACCAACGCCCGGAGGACCGACAAGGCACAGAATCGGGCCTTTGACTTTTTTGACGCGCGCCTGAACGGCAAGATATTCAAGGATGTGTTCCTTGACCTTTTCAAGACCGTAATGCTCCTTGTCGAGTACCTTCTTGGCCTTTTTCAGATCAAGCGAAACCCGCGAACGTTTGTTCCACGGAATAGACACCATCCAGTCAAGATAGTTGCGCACCACGGTGGCCTCGGCGGACATCGGGCTCATATTGCGCAGTTTCTTAAGCTCGGCCTGGGCTTTTTCCTTGGCTTCCTTCGGCATCTTGGCCTTGTTCAGCTTCTCTTCGATTTCAGAAGCTTCATCCTTGCCATCTTCGCCCTCGCCCAGTTCCTTCTGAATGGCTTTAAGCTGCTCGTTCAGATAGTACTCGCGTTGGGTTTTTTCCATCTGGCGCTTGACGCGGTTGCGGATTTTTTTCTCGACCTGCAAGACGCCGATTTCCGATTCCATGAAACCGAAAATGCGTTCCAGACGATCCCCGACAAGGGTGGTTTCCAGAAGTTCCTGTTTCTCGGAAATCTTGAGCGACAGATGCGACGCCACCGTATCGGCAAGCTTCGCAGGCTCTTCGATCTGATTAACCGATACCAGAACTTCTGGCGGTATCTTCTTGTTCAGCTTGATATACTGTTCGAACTGGGTCACGACGGAACGCGCAAGCGCTTCAAGCTCGCTATCGTCCTCATCCGCTTCCTCACGAACAGCGGCATAAGCCTGGAAAAATTCAGGATTGTCGACGAAACCGGAAATCTCTGCACGCTTGCCACCTTCGACAAGCACCTTGACCGTCCCGTCCGGCAGCTTCAGAAGCTGCAACACGGTTGCGACAGTACCGATTTCGTACAGATCCTTGACCGACGGATCATCAAGACCCGCGTCTTTCTGGGTAACAAGCAGAATCTGCTTGTCTTCGCGCATTACATCTTCAAGTGCGCGCACTGATTTTTCACGTCCGACAAACAGCGGAACAATCATGTGCGGGAACACTACGATGTCGCGCAACGGCAGTACCGGGTAAATTTCGCCACGCGCCAATTCAACCATTATGTTCTATTCCCTATTCTGAGCCAAAACGTTGCTGGGGTCCTGCCATAGGCCCCGCCAGTAACGCGAACATTCAAAAGATAATCTGAAATCCCCGCACCGCAATAGGATGCCGGTGCGGGATCAGAAATCAGGCACTGTGTTCGACACCTTCACGTCGTTCGGCATGGATCAGCAACGGTTTTGCCTTTCCTTCGACGACATCACGGTTGATCACAATTTCCTCGACGCTTTCAAGGGTCGGCAGATCAAACATGGTATCAAGCAGGATACCTTCCATGATTGACCGCAGGCCACGCGCACCGGTTTTACGCTCGATCGCCTTTTTGGCGATTCCCACCAGCGCATCAGGCTGGAAGGTCAGTTTCACGTCTTCCATATCGAACAGACGCTGATACTGCTTGATAAGCGCGTTTTTCGGCTCGGTCAGAATCTTGACCAGCGCATCCTCGTCGAGGTCTTCAAGCGTTGCCAGGACCGGCAGACGACCGATGAATTCCGGAATAAGGCCGAATTTCAACAGATCCTCGGGCTCAACTTCGCGCAGGACTTCGCCGGTACGACGGTCTTCGGGACTGCGGACATCCGCACCAAACCCGATCGCACTGCCCTTGCCACGCTGCGAAATCACCTTATCCAGACCAGCGAAGGCACCGCCCACGATGAACAGGATATTGGTAGTGTCGACCTGCAGGAATTCCTGCTGCGGGTGTTTACGGCCGCCCTGCGGCGGAACCGATGCAACCGTACCTTCCATGATCTTCAGAAGGGCCTGCTGCACACCCTCGCCCGACACGTCACGCGTGATCGACGGGTTGTCGGACTTGCGTGAAATCTTGTCGACCTCGTCGATATAGACGATGCCACGCTGTGCACGCTCGACATTGTAGTCAGCCGCCTGAAGCAGCTTGAGAATGATATTCTCGACGTCCTCACCGACATAACCTGCTTCGGTAAGGGTCGTGGCATCAGCCATGGTGAAAGGCACATCAAGGATGCGCGCAAGCGTCTGCGCCAGAAGCGTCTTACCACAACCGGTCGGACCGACCAGCATGATGTTCGACTTGGCAAGTTCGATATCCTCGTTCTTGCTGGCATGATGCAGGCGTTTGTAGTGGTTGTGAACCGCGACAGAGAGAACTTTCTTCGCATGGCCCTGACCGATCACATAATCGTCAAGAACCTTGCAAATCTCTTGCGGAGAAGGCACCCCGTCAGCCGATTTGACGAGATGGGTTTTGTGCTCTTCGCGGATGATGTCCATGCAAAGCTCTACGCATTCATCACAGATGAATACGGTTGGACCGGCGATGAGCTTGCGAACCTCGTGCTGGCTCTTTCCACAGAAAGAACAATACAGAGTGTTCTTGGAGTCCCCGCTATTCGATTTGCTCATACAAACCCCAATTACGTTTGACGTTATCTTTTATCGCCATGTTAGCCGGTAAACGATACCGATCTCAACGTTTAATCTGCGCTTATCGGCCATATGGCCACATGTTTGATATGGGAGCGCACCCAAGGATGCGAAACCCCTGTTCATTATCACCTGAACGTTATGGAATTTCGCATGTTCCAAACAATGTCACAGAACCTACTTATACGTCCTGTCTATGACCAGAGGATGAATGTGCGCAAGCCATAAAAAAAACGCCCCGGCAAAACACCGGGGCGTTTTCATCGGATCGTTATGCAACGATCAATCTTTTTTCGCATCAGACTCCGGCTTCGGACGCGACGTTACCACCTCGTCAATCAGGCCGAATTCCTTGGCCTGATCCGGGGTAAGGAAGTTATCACGCTCCATCGCGTCTTCAATCGTCTTGAGATCACGGCCGGTATGTTCGACATAAATCTCGTTAAGACGCTGACGCAATGCCAGAATTTCGCGGGCATGGATTTCGATATCCGACGCCTGCCCCTGGAACCCGCCGGACGGCTGGTGAATCATGACGCGCGCATTCGGCAGGCAGTAACGCTTGCCCTTTGCACCGGCCATCAGCAACAGCGACCCCATGGAAGCCGCCTGCCCCATGCACACCGTGGAAACATCGCAACGGATGTATTGCATGGTGTCATAGATCGCCAGACCCGACGTCACAACCCCGCCCGGGGAGTTGATATAAAGCGAGATATCCTTGTCCGGGTTTTCCGATTCGAGATGTAGCAACTGCGCGCAGATCAGTGACGACATGCCGTCATGGACCTGGCCGTTGATGAAGACGATCCGCTCCTTGAGAAGACGGGAAAAGATGTCATAGGCCCGTTCACCACGGCTGGTCTGTTCAACCACCATCGGCACGAGCGAGTTCATCTGTGCTTCAATCATCGACTGCAATCTCCTTGCTGCATCCTAAACCGGTATGTCGGACGGATTACTTCTCTTCCGATTTATCGGCTTTTTTCTTGGCAGCCGGCTTCTTGTCAGCAGATTTCTTGGCCGGAGCCTCTTTGTCTGCATCTTTTTTAGCCGATGCCTTCTTGGCAGCCGATTTCTTCTTCGGAGCTTCGTCTTCCTCTTCCGGTTTCAGAAGGTCTTCGACCGAAACGGTCTTGTCTTCTACCTTGGCGAGTTCGACGATGTAATCCACGACCTTGTCTTCATATACAGGGCCCTGAAGCGCCTGCAAGGCCTGCGGGTTATTTTTGTAGAATTCAATAACCTGCTGTTCCTGCCCCGGATATTTCTGGGCCTCGGCAACAAGGACCTTGTTCACGTCTTCCTGGGTAACCTGGATTTCGTTTTTACGGCCGACTTCTGCCAGAAGCAGACCAAGAAGAACACGGCGTTCTGCGATTTCGCGGAACTCGTCGGTCAGTTCTTCTTCGGACTTGCCTTTGGTCTCGTCATCTTCCTGACCCGCATCACGTGCCTGTTTGATCTGGGCAATGATGCCTTCCAGCTCGTTCTCGACCAGACTGGTCGGCAGTTCGAAGCTGTGGTTTTCGGCCAATGCATCAAGCAGCTGGCGTTTCAGTTTCTGACGGGCAACCGATTCGTACTCGCGACCGAAATCCTTGCGGATTGCGTCTTTGAGGGCGTCAAAGCTTTCCTGACCGAGTTTCTTGGCGAGTTCATCGTCAAGAGCAGCCGGTTTCTTTTCCTTGATTTCCTTGACGGTTACGTCGAACTCGGCATCTTTGCCTGCAAGTTCAGCCGCACCATAGGCTTCCGGGAATTTCACTTTGACGACAACTTCGTCACCGGCATTAACGCCGGTAAGCTGGTCTTCGAAACCTTCGATGAACGAACCCGAACCAAGTTCAAGTTCGTAATCTTCGGCTTTACCGCCTTCAAAAGCTTCGCCGCCGATTTTGCCAAGGAAATCGATGACGACAACGTCACCGGCTTTCGACTTGCGCTTGCGTGCGAGCGGCTCGGTGGTGCCTTGCGCTGCTGCAATACGGTCAAGGGTTTCGTTGACTTTCACATCGTCAAGTTCAACGACTTCGCGGGTCAGTTTCAGCTTTTTGAAGTCCATCGGTTCGATAGCCGGAATGACTTCGACAGCAATGGCGAACTCAAGGTCCTTGCCTTCGTCAAACGAGGTCACTTCGATTTTCGGCTGAACGGCCGGACGCAGGTCATTGTCGTTAAGAACCTTGCCGGTGTTTTCGTTTACAGCGGCTTCGAGAACTTCGCCCATGACAGCCTGGCCATAGCGCTGGCGCAGCAGTTTCGCCGGAATCTTGCCCGGACGGAAGCCCGGCAGGCGAACCTGGTCTTTGATCTCGTCGAGTTTGGCGACGACTTTTTCTTCGATCTGAGCGGCGGGCACAACGACTTTGAACTCGCGCGCCAGGCCTTCGTTTTTGGTTTCAGTAACCTGCATAGATAACTCTTTTGCTTGGTTCGAATAATGTCCGTTACGCGACGCAGTCCGGACCTCAGAAAGTCAATATGACTAAACGAATATGCATCCTGGTCTTAATTTATGGTCAGCTTATGGTACGGGCGAAGGGACTCGAACCCCCACGGATTGCTCCACTGGAACCTAAATCCAGCGCGTCTACCAGTTCCGCCACGCCCGCACACAAGCATACCAAACACACCGGAAGTACCGGTGTGGGTGCGCCTTAATACAAACTTCGATCATGTCATGCAAGCATCGCCTTTTAGACAGATGCATTCAGGTGGAAAATTAATTTGAAACGGGCCGGTTTTCTGCGTTCTACAAGATTGTTGGAAGGTTCAAAAAACTGCCCGAAAAAGCATTTTCGCCCATCAAACATCGGCTTCAGGGGGCCGAACGCAGCCGATTTGCGATAGAACTAGCGCCTCATCCAGACATCACTTGGGCACGCCACGCCAAAGCTGCCCCAGCAGAACCGGCAGATGATGCGGAATATCCTCGGCAATCAGACCGGGACCAATATCCCCCCCGGCACGCGCATGAAGCCACGCCCCCATGCAGGCAGCATCAAACATTTCCATCCCCTGTGCCATTAACCCGCCGATAATTCCGGCCAGTACATCCCCCGATCCGGCTGTTGCCAGCCACGGCGCATCGATCGTGTTGATTGCCGCCCGGCCATCTGGGGCGGCAACAACCGTATCCGCCCCCTTGATCAGGACGGTCGCACCGCTTCGCTTGGCTGCGGCCCGTGCCCGGCTTAGCTTGTCGCCTTCGATATCAGGAAACAGACGGGCAAATTCGCCTTCATGCGGCGTTAACACCGTTGGCCCCTGAATGGCAAAAAACAGCGTGCTTGGCTGTTCGGCGAAACTGGTCAGCGCATCGGCATCCAGAACCGTGCACCGACAATAATGCAGCAACGTAATGATCCGGCTGCATGTTTCATCCCCAACGCCGAATCCCGGCCCGATCACCAACGCGTTGTGACGACAATCCTTTAACAGGTCATCAAGGGTCGCAATCGGTGCCGTCATGATGCCGGGGCTATCCGCGGCATAAACCGAAAGGCTTGCGGGTTCTGCCACAACTGTAAGCAACCCTGCCCCGGCACGGCGCGCCGCCCTTGCCACCAGCCGGCCTGCCCCGGTCATGGTCGCCCCGCCAATCACCAGCAAATGCCCCCGATGATATTTATGCCCATCCACACCGGGCCAGTTGATGCCCGCCCGCCACACACCGGGCTCATTACATACAAGCATCGGACGGATATCGCGGATCGTCTGATCGGCGATACCGATGTCACGCACAATCACCTGACCGCACAGAATACGACCGGGCAAAAGATAGTGCCCCGGTTTCGGACGGCAGAATGTCACGGTGACGTTCGCCTTGACGGAAATACCGCGAACCGCGCCGGAATTGCCATCAACCCCGCTTGGCACATCAACCGCAACAACCGGCACGCCGGAATCGTTTACAGCCTGCACCAGACTGGCAAGATCACCCTCAATTGGCCGCGCAAGCCCCGCGCCAAACAGACAATCAACCACCAGATCGGCCCCGACCAGCAATGCAGGCGAAAGCCGCTCGACCGCCCCTTCCCAGCGTCCCGCATTCAGGGCGGCATCCCCGGTCAGCTTTTCAACATCGCCAAGCAGCCCCAACCGTACCGACCACCCGGCATTGCGTAAAAGGCGAGCAATAACAAAGCCATCGCCGCCATTGTTCCCCGGCCCGCATAACACCGTTGCGACACGCGTCGTCCACCGCGACACGATTTCGGCAACAACAGACGCACCGGCATTTTCCATCAAAACGTCGCCAGATGTGCCAGCTTCAATGGTTCTGCGGTCGGCTTCGTACATCTGTTCAGTAGTGAGGACTTCGAACATTTTCACCTGTCACATTCGGTACATTGGCGTGCTTGCCGGATCATCCGGAAAACGAACAGACACCGGTAGCTATTTGTTTTCCCGATCAGTATATTGCAAACGCAATCGCGAGTCAGAGACTAACGCGTACTTAACGATCCGTAACGAGGCTTTTCCGGTATGCATGTTGTCGTGATGGGCGCTGGCGTCATTGGGACGACGGCGGCTTGGTATCTTTTGGAAAACGGCCATCAGGTTACGGTCATTGACCGACAGCACGCCGCAGGTCAGGAAACCAGCTTTGCCAATGGCGGCCAGATTTCCGCCTGCCATGCCACACCGTGGGCAAATGAACATACCCCCGCACAGATACTGAAATGGCTTGGCCGCGAAGAAGCGCCGCTGTTGTTCCGGATGCGCTGGGATCCGCAACTGTTTTCATGGGGCCTCCGGTTCCTGCGCAACTGCACCGATAAACGGGCACGCGTGAACCTTGAAAAGGCACTGCGCGTTGCGACATACAGCCGCGCCTGCCTAAAAGACCTGCGCAGCAGCCTTGGTCTTGAATATGACCATCTCGAACAGGGTATTCTTCACGTCTGTCGAAACGAAGACGAACTGGCAACGGTCGAAAAGGCAACCCGCCAGATGCAGGAATTTGGTCTGAACCGCCGCATGGTCAGCGCCACCGAATGCCTTGAAATCGAACCAGCCTTGCGCGACAGCAATGCCAAAATCATCGGCGGCAGCTTTACCCCCGACGATGAAAGCGGGGATGCGCGAAAATTTACCGAACTTCTGGCAGACCGCTGCCGTGAACGCGGTGCCATCTTCAGGCTCGACACCACCATCACCGGACTTAAACAGGATCAGGGCCGCATTGCCGCCGTCAGCACCGATCAGGGCGATATTTCCGGTGATCGTTATCTGATGTGTCTGGGCAGTTACAGCCCGCTTCTGTTAAAGCCGCTTGGTATCCATTTGCCGGTTTACCCGTGCAAGGGATATTCGATCAGCATCGATACCACCGGCCATAACGGCGCCCCCCGGGTAGCCCTGATTGATGACAGTGTGAAGATGGTCTATTCGCGGCTTGGAAACCGGCTCCGCGTCGCGGGAACGGCGGAACTGGACGGCTATAATCTTAGAATGTCGGAACGACGCCAAAAAATGATTGCCGACAAGGCATTCGAATTGTTTCCAAATTCCGGTGATCGTTCAACAATCGAGTTCTGGTCGGGACTTCGTCCTGTAACACCTGATTCTGCCCCTGTTATTAGTGATACCAAATATGATAATCTGTATCTGAATACGGGGCACGGGACTTTGGGGTGGACGATGAGTTGTGGTTCTGGAAAGGCTGTCGCCGATCTCATTGACGGACGCAAACCCGATATCTCGCTTATTGGACTGGGTATCGACCGTTTTTAAACGATTGATTGCTGGATAACGATGGGACCAGGGGCCGACATGACCACAGACTCCCCGATTGACGCGGAAACCGCGCCATTGGCAGATCAAGTCGTTCTGAACGCACTGCCCTATGCCGCCGTCATCTGCGAGCGTAGCGGCAAGGTTTTGCAGTGCAATGACGCCATGGCGAACCTGATCGGTGTTGCCCGCGACCGCATGATCGGGCGCAAGGCGGGCTTTCTGTCTGCCGGACTTCTCAATGACATTGATGATGTCTTTGCATCCGGTCGGACATGGCGCGGCGATATCGTGCTGGTCAATGCCAGCGATGAAAGCCACATGTGCGATCTGTCCATCGCCCCACTGGAATATTTCCGCGAAAACGAAACACGCACAGCTGTCCTGATGACGCTGCTTGAAAATGACAGGCAGCAACAGGCCGAGCGCACCTTGATGGAACAGAATCGCGAACGCTCGGACGCCAATGCTTCAAAATCCGACTTCATTGCTAATATGGGGCATGAACTGCGCACCCCGCTTAATGCGATTATCGGCAATTCCGAATTGATCGCCGAAGGCGTGCTGGGCGATATTTCCGACAGCTATCGTGACTGCGCGCGCGACGTGTACGAGGCCGGAACGCATCTGCTTGAACTCGTGAACAATGTTCTTGATGTCTCGAAGCTTTCGAATGGCTCGATGGCTTTGCAACTGGCAGAAGACGATATTGTTTCTGTAACGCAGGAAGCAACAAAACTAGTCAGCGACGACATCAAAAAACGGCATCACAAACTGATCCTGAATTTGCCGCAAAAACCATTGGTGATGCCATGTGATCGCCTGAAACTGAAGCAAATCCTGATAAACATCCTCAGCAACGCCGCCAAGTTCACCCCCGACAAGGGAGAGATTTCCGTAACATTGACGGTCTTGGACGACGAAATCTGTTTTGCCATTCAGGATAATGGTGTCGGCATGAGTCCGAACGACATTCCACGTGCGCTTGCCCGGTTCTCCCAATTGCACCCATCAGGGGTCAAGGAAAGTGCCGGAACGGGACTTGGTTTGCCGCTGGCCAAGCTTTTGGTTGAATTGCACGGTGGACGACTAAGCATCGAAAGCGACCTTGGCAAGGGCACAACAGTACGAATCACCCTGCCCCGCGTTTAGGTTTTATGTCGTAAAAACATGAAGGCCCGGCAGAACATTGCCAGGCCTTGTGCTTTATTGGGCGGCCGACTTGTTCATCTGATCGTGGCGCATCCGGATTTCTTTGGGCCAGCGGCTTTTGATATAGGACAGGGATGCTATGATTTCCTCATCCGTCAGAACTTTTTCAAAGCCGGGCATCGCAGACTGATAACCATCACCGATCATTTTCGCCGGACCATATTTGGTCAATGCAAACAGCAAATCATCCGGGTGATGCCAGGTATGGCCGGTTTCATCATGGGGAGGTGCAGGCAGCAAACCATCGTCGCGTCGTTCGCGCCAGTTTGCTTCCCCTTTAAAATCACGACCGTGGCAGGATGCACAATTGGCGTCATAGATTTTCTTGCCCATTGCAACCAGTTGCAAATTATCGGGTTGCAAGCGAACCTGCGTCGCATCTTTTTTAGGGTAGGCACCTGAAAAGACAACAGCAATCACCAGGATTGCGGACACGGCCACAGCTCCGCCGAGGGCAAAAATCGTTTTCTTCTTCAACGAATGTCTTCCTTCTTCAGATTTAAGCAGGCTATCCCGCGAGATCGTTGATGATAGGACAATGAGGACGATGATCGCCTTGGCATTCGTCAACCAGATGCGACAAGGTCTTTTGCAGACTTTGCAGTTCTGCGATCTTGCGTTCGATTTCGATCAGATGTGTTTTGGCAATCTGCTTCACATCTGCCGAAGCACGGTTTCGATCCTCGTAGAGCGACAGTAACACCCGGCAATCCTCTACCGAAAAGCCAAGCCCCCGGGAACGCTGCAAAAAGCGCAATTTGTGCAAGTCATCGTCGCTGTAGTCCCGGTAGCCGTTTTCAAGCCGACCGGGCTTTACCAGTCCGATATCCTCGTAATAACGGATGGTTTTCGCCGGAAGACCGCTATCGCGGGATGCATCGGAAATATTCATGGTTTTTCTCCGCGGACTTTCCAACCGCGCAGCAACAGCGAGTTGCTGACGACCGAAACCGAACTCAACGCCATCGCAGCCCCCGCAATCGCGGGGCTCAGGATACCGAACGCCGCCAACGGCACGCCGATCACGTTATAACCAAACGCCCAGAACAGGTTTTGGGCGATCTTGCGCCGTGTTGCGATCGACACATCAATTGCCCCCTCAACAAGTGCCGGGTCAGACCGCATCAGGGTAATGCCCGCCGTCTCCATGGCCACATCGGTACCGCCCCCCATCGCAATACCAACATCCGCCGCAGCCAAGGCTGGCGCATCATTGATACCATCGCCGACCATGGCAACATGACGGCCAACCTTGCGCAGTTTTTCGACCTCGCGCGCCTTGTCCTGCGGCCGGATACGACCGCGGCCTTCTTCAAGACCAAGCTGCTCTGCAACATAGGAAGCAACATCTTCACCGTCTCCAGACAACATGATGCTGTTGATCCCACGCGCTTTCAGATCGGCTATCGCCTGTTTAGCCGACGCACGAATCCGATCTTCCAGCGTGATGAACCCGGCGAACCTGCCGTCAATCGCAACCAGAATGAAGGTCTGGCCGCGCCCTTCGTAATCGGCAATCTGGCTGCCAAGATCACCATCTGGCAATCCAATACCAAGATCGGCAAGCATTGCCTCATTGCCTATAACGACATTGTGGTCTTCAACCTTTGCCTGAACACCGGCACCGGTTTTGCTGCTAAAATCAGTGATATCAGGAATTTTAATTTCCTGTTTGCGTGCGGCATTGACGATTGCACGCGCCAGCGGATGTTCGCTTGCGGCCTGCACGGCGGCAACCATACGCAGCAGTTCGGCTTCATCTGTGCCCTCTGCGGGTTTGATGTCTCGAACTGTTGGCTTGCCTTCGGTCAGGGTACCGGTTTTATCAAAAATGACGGTATCAACATTGTGTGCCTGTTCCAGCGCATCGAAGTTCCGGATCAGGATACCGCTTTTCGCCGCGGCCCCCGTGCCCGCCACCAGTGCGGTTGGTGTCGCAAGCCCCAATGCACAGGGGCAGGCAATAACAAGAACCGAAACAGCGGCCACAATCGATGCTTCCATCGTGGCACCGAATAAAAGCCATCCGCCAAAGGTAACCATGGCAATCAAGACGACCACGGGCACAAAAATCCCGGAAACTTTATCGACCAGTTTCTGAACCGGTGCCTTTCCGGTCTGGGCATGTTCAACCAGCCGAATGATCCGCGACAGTGTTGTATCTTCGCCGATTGCGGTGACTTCGACATCAAGCCGCCCGGTACCATTGACAGCACCACCAACGACCATATCCCCTGCCACACGCGCGATCGGGCGTGTTTCTCCGGTGATCAGGCTTTCATCAAGCTCACTTTCACCTGCTGAAACCTTGCCATCAACGGGAACACGTTCACCTGGCAAAACCCTGACGGTGTCACCGATAACAAGCTGGGCGATATCGATTTCAATTTCTCCTTTGGTTTCGTCAAGTTTACGCGCACGGCGCGGACGTAGCGCCATCAGTTCACGAATAGCCGCCGACGCACCGCGTTTGGCGCGTTCTTCCATGATTTTACCGGCAAGGATCAGGGTGATGATCGCGGCGGATGCCTCGAAATAAAGATGCGTCTGCCCGTCATGACCAGCCACAATCATGTTATAAAGGCTCAGGAAATAGGCGGCCGACGTGCCAAGTGCGACCAGCACGTCCATATTGGCACTGGCGTTACGCAACGCCATCCAGGCGCCGCGATAGAACCGCCAACCGATCAGGAACTGCACCGGGGTCGCCAGCACCAGTTCTACCCACGGGCTCAAATGAAAATCGACCCCCAGATACATCCAGATCATCTGGGCCACCAGCGGCGCGGTCAGGACAATAGAAGCCGCCAGCCACCAAAACGACTTGTCGGGATTCTTTTGGTCTGCGGGATCCTGCCCGTTTTCCTGACCCGATTTGCCTCGTGAAACAGCGTGATAACCGGCCTTTTCAACAGCCGCGATGACATCGGCGTCACCAACCTGTCCCGGTAAGGTATGAATATCGGCCCGCTCCAGTGCGAAATTGACACTGGCTTCCGTAACGCCGGGCAGTTTGCTCAATGCCTTTTCGACGCGAAGCGCGCAATTGGCGCAGGTCATGCCATCAATATCAAAAGACCGGCTTTCATCGGCAACAGAATAGCCCGCAGAACGGATGGTATCGGCCAGTTTGCTAACTGATGTCTGATCACGATCAAAGGTGACATGGGCAGAATTCAGCGCAAGGTTCACCTCGGACGATACACCGGGCAGCTTGCCCAATGCCTTTTCAATCCGACCGGCACAGGATGAACAAGTCATCCCGCCGATTTGCAGGGTCACTTCGCCACGCGCCCCTTCGTCCGTCGGTTTTTTCAAACCGGGGGCACCATTGCCACGAATTTCAGGGATGTCGGGTTCTGATCGCCTGTCCATTTAGGTCACCATTCCATGATCAATAACTTGATATGGGTGACCATAGAGGTTCCAGCAACTGGAAGGTCAAGCATAAAACGGGCGGATTGATTTTGCGTTATCAATTCACCCGCAAATATCTGATAAAAATAAAAAAACCCCGGACAATACCGGGGTTTTCAAATGACATTTGGCAACCTTAACCGTGCGGGTTCGGCTCGCCAACAGCGCGGAACTGGATATAGTTCGGCAAGCCCATCATATCGATTAGACGGATCTGCTGTTCAAGCCAATATGCATGGTCCTCTTCGCTGTCATCCAGCAGCGTGGTCAGCATATTGCGCGTCTGATAATCTTCTTCCTTCTCGGCAAGTTTAATCGCCTTTTTCAGAAGATCGATCACATGATATTCGTGCTCGAGATCGTTTTTCATCATCTCGGGCACGGTTTTGCCGATCTTGATCGGACTGCGCGACGCGGTATCGGGCACCCCTTCAAGGAACAGAATACGTTCGATCAGGCGTTTTGCATGTTCGAGTTCCTCGTCCTTTTCATGATGCATACGAGCATAAAGTGCATGCAAACCCCAATCGAGATACATCTCGGCATGGGTGTTGTACTGGTCGGCGGCGGACAATTCAGCCGTAAGCTGCTTGTTCAGCGCGTCGATAACCTTCTTGTTACCCTTCATGGCGTTTAAGCTCCTGATGTGTTAGTCGCCGTCGCCAGAACGGCTTTGAATATAATTCTGCATACCGACATTTTCGATCTGCCACTGCTCCGTTTCCAGCCAGTCGACATGTTCTTCCTGATCTTCAAGGAATTTGACCAGCAGATCGCGGGTTACAAAGTCTTCGGCCTTTTCGCAGGCGCTAATCGCCTCGCGCAGAAGCGGCAGGCTTGCCAACTCGAACTTCATGTCGCAGGAGACGATTTCCTCGACATTCTCGCCGATCATAAGCTTGTTCAAATTCTGAAGATTGGGCAGACCTTCAAGGAACAGAATGCGCTCGATGGTGTCATCGGCACGTTTCATTTCCTTGATCGAAAGTTTGTATTCGTACTCGCCCATTTCTTCCACGCCCCAGTCGCGGAGCATACGGGCATGCAGGAAATACTGGTTAATCGCCGTTAACTGGTTGGTCAGCACGCGATTAAGATAACTGATGATCTTGGGATCACCCTTCATGGTGGCACTCCTGATGATTGGGCTGTCCAAATAGTGGGATCGACCATTCCCCTTTTCAAGGGAAAACCGCGCCTTTGATTACCATTATCAATAATTTAGCCGATTTTTTGCAAATTTTCAGATCATGGCACACAAGTAAAAATCATTCGCGCAGCAACCATTGCGAATGAAAATCGGTCCGCCCGTTTTCGGTTGTTTTTGTTTGCTTCAACCAATCTCTGGGACCTTTTTTCGCGTACGAGTCGGAAATATGATTTTCGCTGCCGGAGGTCGCCCGTTAAATGTCTGCCATCAAATCGTTCCGTTTCATACTTGGTGATCAGCTGTCTGTTTCACTGGCAAGTTTAAGGGATGCCGATCCTGATCACGACTTGATTGTAATGGCGGAACCGAACAGCGAGGCAAACTATGTCGCCCATCACAGGCAGAAAATTGTCTTCATTCTGTCTGCGATGCGCCATTTCGCTCAGGAATTACGTGAAAAGGGTTTCGCGGTTTGTTATTTCGATTATGAGAACCAGCCGACCAATAGCTTTAGCGATGCCCTGAAACTGGCATTGAAAAATCATCCGGTAAAACAGGTAATCATTACAGAGCCCGGCGAATGGCGGATACGCACGGAAATCGAAACATGGGCGGACAAGTTCGGTATCGTCCTTGATGTTCGCGACGATGATCGTTTCTTTGCCCCACTTTCGGTATTTGCGGAATTTGCTGAAAACCGCAAGGAACTCCGTATGGAGTATTTCTATCGGCAACTGCGACGTACAACCGGTATCCTGATGGAACCGGATGGCAAACCGGTTGGCGGTCAGTGGAATTTTGATCACGATAATCGCAAACGCCTTCCCGATGATCACAGGCCGCCAAGCCCCCTGACTTTCAAACCGGATAGCATCACGCAGGCATTGCTCAACCGGGTTAAACAGGATTTCCCGAATGCCTGCGGGGATCACGAAAGTTTCGGCTGGGCGGTTACCCGACGCGATGCGCTTACAGTCCTTGATCACTTTATAGAACATCGATTGCCGCTATTTGGTGACTATCAGGATGCGATGACTGTAAAAAGCAGCACTGTTTATCACTCTCTTCTAAGCGGCTATATCAATGTCGGCCTTTTGCTCCCCGATGAAGTATGCCGTGCCGCTGAAAATGCCTATCGCGTCGGCAAGATACCAATCAACGCTGCCGAGGGCTTTATTCGTCAGATCCTTGGCTGGCGCGAATATGTGCGCGGGCTTTACTGGCATATGGGGCCCGATTACGGAAAAGGCAGTTATTTCGATGCCAGACGCCCCCTACCCGCCTTTTTCTGGGATGGGAATGTTGGGATGAACTGCCTGCATCACGCCATCACCGAAACGCTGGACAATGCCTACGCGCATCACATTCAGCGATTGATGGTGATTGGCAACTTTGCGCTTCTATCCGGTCTGGATCCAAAGGAAGTCTGTGAATGGTATCTGGCAGTTTATATCGACGCATTTGAGTGGGTGGAACTTCCCAACACCTTTGGCATGGCACTTTATGCCGACGGGGGAAAAATGGCGTCCAAGCCCTATGCTGCGAGTGGAAAATACATCAACCGGATGTCTGATTACTGTACGGCTTGCCAATACAGTCCCAATAAGAACACAGGGCCCGATGCATGCCCCTTTAATGCACTTTACTGGCACTTCCTGGATCGTAACGTCGATAAACTCGGCAAAAATCCGCGCCTTGCTATGCCATATCGCAATTGGTCGCGTATGAATGGGGACTGTAAAACGGCACTAATCGAACAGGCCGAACATTTCCTGACACAGATCGATACCGGAAAAATCCCAAAGCCATCACATCAGGCAAGCCTGTGGTAGCCGGGATCATCTGAAATACAGCGGCGTATTCAGAAGACAGAAAAACAAAAAGCCGGACGATTTGCCCGGCTTCTGCTTACACAGCGGCCTATAAACTGGCGCTGTCGAAATTTATTCTGGCTTAGGCGATCGCGTCACGAGCGGCTTTGCGCGCGACATCTTTAATCTGCCAGTGAGAAATTCCGACATCATCCAGGTCACGCTTGTCGAGATTGTAGAGTTCATTCGCAACAGAGCGTGCATAGGCCCAACGGCGAACAGCAACGAGAATACTGGACAAGAACATGTTGAACCTCCTTGGGTTAAGAAAAAGAACGCTAGCCTGCGGGGCTTCCGCTTTTATCCGGCGCGTTCAGCACTTCACTTTCTGCAATGCAATATGCCTGTTAGTACCACATCTCTCAACCACCAAAGAATGCATATCATCTATTCCAAAACGTCACAATTGAATGGGTTCAACTCCCAAACTTATGGAGTCAGTAAACGTTAAAATCGAACCAAATCATATATTTCAGGTCCAGACATTCATGCGGCGATGCAATATAATCACATAAGACATATCTGATCATTCGACCTAAAACGCCTCCTTTGCGCATGGATTGTCTGCCAATTGGTCGCGCACGCCTGTTGCCAATTCAAAGAACTGTTCCCTTACAGCACCAGCATACGGATTGGCATTTTCAATCGCCCAGAAAACACTAGGCGCGTCATAACGGACCATTTCAGTAGCTTGGACCAGTAGATCAAAACTTGCTGTTGTCATGCGTGCTGGCAATGGGCCCATCTGCACCAGAACCTTGGCAATCAAGTGTGTCACGCCCTGCACGACCGCCGCCTCGCGGTCATGTGCCTCCGGGGTGACAACAAATACCTTAAGGCCCAGAACGTGGCGTAGAAATGCACCAACCCGGCAGAATTGACGTCCCCGAACCGGGCATATCGCGATCTTGAGTCCTGAAATGCCAGCCCGTGCACTTTGCGGCCCAAATAACGGATGAGTTCCAATAATATCGACATGATCGGGAAGCCCTTCGAGCATCATGCGCGCCGGTTCCATTTTAACGGACCCCACATCCAGAATAATGGCTCCCGCACGCACATGCGGTGAAATGGTCGCGATTACCGATCTCATTGCCGTTACCGGGACGGCCAAAATGACGATGTCGCATTGTGCAACCGTCACAACATCCGCCGCCCGCAAATTTAATTCCGAAGCAGACGCAGATACGGCATCTGCATTGATGTCATGTACAAAAAGCGCGAAATGATCCATCAGATGCCGGGCTGTCAAACGCCCAAAGGCGCCGAACCCGAAAATCCCGATGGTCGGGTGATCTGGAAATAAAAAAGGCATCGTCTGTCTCCGAAGAGCTGCGATGCCGGTGCCTGCCTTATAAATCAACCGCCGACGACGCAGCGGTTGAACATAGAAAAACGCTCCCGCCTTATGTGGCAGGGCCGTAATAGAAATCAGCAAACAGGCAAATAACGTTTTTCATGGCGGCGATTAATAATGCCAAACCGTTCCATGTCAAGGCATCTTGGCATCTCTGGCACGATACCAAGAGCAGCACAGCATCAATACTAAAGTCCCTCACCCTCTCGCAGAGCTTTTCACGCCTTCTCCGGAGGACGCATGCTGAATTCAAATTGCACCGGCACGCCTTTTCCAAGCTGTTACAAATACGGACACATTTCATTCAGTTGTGCATCATTGGAATAACTGTCTTGCGGCGAAATACGCTAATTTTTCTTGCTGCCATGCAATATAATTCAGAACTACCATGCTATTTTTGTAACAATTTGTTTCAGTTCGCATTCTGGAAACGCCCTGTTACAGTTTTGTGAGTGCAAAGGGTCCCCCTTGGCAGCATGTTGTCGCTGCAATTGGTTTAAAGCCAGGGAGGAAACCTAAATGAATCTGCGCAAAACCATTCTCGCCACCGGTGTGGCGTTCTCTGCTCTCGCGACTGCAAGCTTCGCACATGCCGAACCGACTGCCGAAGTCCTGCATTGGTGGACCTCGGGCGGTGAAGCCAAAGCGGTCTCTGCCCTGAAAGAAGATTTCGAAGCACGTGGTGGCAAATGGGTTGATAGCCCGGTTGCCGGTGGTGGCGGTGACGCAGCCATGACCGTACTGCGTTCGCGCGTTCTGTCGGGCGATGCCCCGGCCGCTGTTCAGCTTAAAGGCCCGGCTATCCAGGACTGGGCAGAACAGGGTGCACTTGCCGATCTGAATGACGTTGCCGAAGCAGAAGGCTGGGACAAAGTCATTCCGCCAGCTATTCAGAGCGTCATGAAGTATGAAGGCGATTATGTTGCCGTTCCTGTAAACATTCACCGTGTTGACTGGATCTGGGCAAACCCGGAATTGCTGGCCAAAGTTGGTGCCACCGAAGCGCCGAAAACCTGGGACGAATTCAACGCCCTCGCTGACAAGCTCAAAGCGGCCGGCATCACGCCTGTCGCCCATGGTGGTCAGCCGTGGCAGGATGCAACCGTCTTTGAAACCGTCGTTCTTGGGCTTGGCGGCCCGGAATTCTACCAGCAAGCCTTGGTTGATCTCGACGAAGACGCGCTGAAATCCGACACGATGAAAGCCGTGTTCGACCAGATGCGTAAAATCCGCGGTTATGTCGATGCCGACTTCCCGGGTCGTGATTGGAACCTTGCAACAGCTATGGTCATGAATGGCGATGCCGCCATGCAGATCATGGGGGACTGGGCAAAAGGCGAATTCCTTGCTGCTGGCAAAGTCCCGGGCAAAGACTTCATCTGTTCGGCAACCCCGTCCGAACACGGTTACCTGTTCAACGTTGACAGCTTTGCGATGTTCAATGTTTCGGGCGATGACAAGGTAGAAGGCCAGAAACTGCTTGCAGAACTGATCGTTGGCCAGAAATTCCAGGAAACCTTCAACCTTCTCAAAGGCTCGATCCCGGCACGTCTTGGCGTTCCGCTCGACAAATTTGACGATTGTGCGAAGAAATCCGAGGCTGACCTTCTGGCTGCCCAGGACGCAGGCGGGTTCCTTCCGTCGATGGCACACGGCATGGCTCTTCGCGGTCATCTTTCGGGTGCGATCATTGACGTCGTAACCGCACATTTCAACTCCGACATGTCGTCTGACGAAGCCGTTTCGCGGCTGGTCGAAGCTGTTGAACTGGCCAAAGACTAATCTCATCTGACCTGTACAGTCACATTGACTGACGACGCACCGGCCCCGGACATTTCCGGGGCCGGATTCCCGCTACTTTAATTGTTTGAGGCAAAGGGTATGGGGGCTTCTTCAAGCACCGAAAGCAACCTGACGGCCAGCATCCAGCGTCATCTTTCCAAGATCGTTGTTGCACCGTCCTTTGCTGCGTCCCTGTTTTTCGTCTACGGGTTCATCCTGTGGACAGGCTATATGGCGTTTTCGAAATCGCGCATGCTTCCAGTCTGGGATTGGGCCGGTCTGCGGCAATACGAACGTCTGTGGCAAATGGAACGCTGGCATGTTGCCATCGAGAACCTGCTGATTTTCGGCGGTCTCTTTATTGTTATCTGCCTGTTTCTTGGCTGCCTGCTTGCAGTTCTTCTTGATCAGCGCATCCGCGCCGAAGGCGTCCTTCGCACAATTTTCCTGTATCCGATGGCCCTGTCCTTCATCGTGACGGGCACCGTCTGGAAATGGCTTCTCAATCCGGGCCTTGGCCTGGAAAGCATGATGCATGACCTTGGCTGGACCAGTTTCAAATTCGACTGGCTGGTCAATTCGGACATGGCGATCTACACGGTCGTGATCGCAGCCGTCTGGCAGGCATCGGGTTTTGTTATGGCAATGTTCCTTGCGGCATTGCGCGGCGTCGATCAGGACATCATTCGCGCAGCCTATATGGATGGTGCCAGCCTGCCCCGCATCTATTTCGGCATTATCATCCCGTCGATCCGTCCGGTTTTCCTAAGTGCGATTGTCGTTCTGGCCCATCTGGCCGTTAAAAGCTTCGACCTCGTCATTGCGCTTACCGGCGGCGGCCCCGGCTATTCGTCCGATCTTCCGGCAACCTTCATGTACACGATGGCCTTCCAGCGCAACCAGCTGGGCGTTGGTGCCGCAAGTGCCATGATGATGCTGGCGACCGTGATGGCGATCATTGTGCCGTATCTGTATTCCGAACTGCGCGGAGGCAAGAAAAATGGCTGATATTCAGCATTACAGCCACGACGCAGGCTGGAAACATACCATACTGCGCGGGTTGCTATATCTCGTTCTGATCCTGTTCGCAGCCTACTATCTGTTCCCGCTTTTCGTGATGATTTCGACCTCGTTGAAGTCGCTCGATGAAATCCGGGAAGGCTCACTCATTTCGCTGCCGCGCGTCATCACGTTCGATGCCTGGAACTATGCGTGGAATGAAGCCTGTGTCGGCGTTGAATGTTCAGGCATCAAAATTTACTTCTGGAATTCGGTCAAAATGGCGGTTCCGGCGGTTCTGATTTCGACCTTCCTTGGTGCGATCAACGGATATGCCCTGACCAAATGGCGTTTTAAAGGGGCTAATATCGTCTTTGCCCTGCTGCTGTTTGGTTGCTTCATTCCGTTCCAGGTTGTGCTGCTGCCGATGTCACAGGTTCTGGGGTCACTTGGCCTTGCCAGCTCGACCACCGGTCTTGTTCTTGTGCATGTCGTTTACGGCCTGTGCTTCACCACCCTGTTCTTCCGCAATTACTATGTTTCGATCCCGGATGAACTGGTGAAGGCAGCCACCATCGACGGCGCAGGTTTCTTCACCATTTTCTGGCGTATCATTCTGCCGATTTCGACACCGATCATCGTCGTGTCGGTCATCTGGCAGTTTACCCAGATCTGGAATGACTTCCTTTTCGGTGCTTCCTTCGCCTCTGGCGATAATGCGCCGATGACTGTCGCACTCAACAATATCGTCAACACCACGACCGGCGTGAAACAGTACAATGTCGATATGGCCACAGCCCTGCTGACCGGCCTGCCGACCCTGCTTGTTTATGTTCTGGCCGGAAAATACTTCGTCCGCGGCCTGACCGCCGGTTCGGTGAAGGGATAAGCAAATGGCATCACTCACCCTTGATAAAGTTCGCAAGGCCTTCGGTCCTGTCGAGGTTCTCAAAGAAATCAATATTGCTATTGAAGACGGCGAGTTCCTGGTTCTGGTCGGCCCGTCGGGTTGCGGCAAATCGACCCTTCTTAACCTGATCGCAGGTCTTGAAGGTTCCAGCGACGGGGAAATCCGCATCGGTGATCGCGTGATCAACGATGTCCACCCCAAGGACCGAAACATCGCCATGGTGTTCCAGTCCTATGCGCTTTACCCGAATATGACCGTTCGCAAGAACATCACCTTCGGCCTTGAAATCCGTGGTGTTTCGGCAGCAGAACGCGACAAGGCGGTTGCAGATGTCGCCAAACTGCTGCAGATCGAAGCCTTGCTGGATCGCAAACCATCCCAGCTTTCGGGGGGACAGCGTCAGCGCGTTGCGATGGGCCGTGCACTGGTTCGCGATCCGGACATCTTCCTGTTTGACGAACCGCTGTCGAACCTTGATGCCAAGCTGCGCGTCGATATGCGCACCGAGATCAAGAAACTGCATCAGCGTCTGGGTGCCACCATCGTTTACGTCACCCACGACCAGATCGAAGCCATGACCCTTGCCTCGCGCATTGCTGTCATGAAAGACGGCATCCTGCAGCAGTTCGATACGCCGCAGAACATCTATGAACGCCCAAACAACATCTTTGTTGCTGGCTTTATCGGTTCGCCGTCGATGAACTTCATCAACGCAACCCTGATCAATGACAATGGCAATCTGGCCGTATCGATCAAACGCGATAACGACCCGATCATTCTGCCGCTGAAAGATGCGCCGGAAAGCTATCAGAGCTATGTCGGGAAAGATGTCGTTTTCGGCATCCGTCCGGAAGGCTTGACGCACAAGCGTACCGGTTCTGATGAACCGGGCAGCCAGTATGTCAATTTTGACTGCAAGGTCGAAGTTATTGAACCGACCGGTGCTGACACCATGACCGTTGTCGAAATCGGCGGGAAGGAAATTGTTGCACGTGTCCGGCCTGACCGTTCACCGCAACCGGGCGAGATGATGACATTCTCGGCCGACATGTCTCAGATCAGTCTGTTTGATCCGGTAACGGAACTTCGGATCTGATCTGATCGGCGGGCGGTTCTGGGGGCCGCCCGCCGTTCTTGTATATGGTACGACCTTCGAACAAAACGGCCCGGAATTCCCGGGTCGTTTTGCTTTCAACCTTTGTCGACGCGCCGCGGCAAAGCAATCGTGACTTCCAACCCGCGTCGGGGCAAATTGCGTAATCGTATCGTCCCATCATGGGCATCGATGACCGTTTTCACAATCGACAGACCAAGGCCGCTGCCACCGGTGGTGCGTGCGCGTGATCCTTCGACACGGAAGAACGGCAGAAAGACATCCTCCTGATGTTCCGCGGCGATGCCCGGTCCTTCGTCCCGAATGGACACCAGCACCGTATCGGCCGTCGCATCCAGACTGACATAGGCACGGTAACCGTATTTCAGCGCATTCTCGATCAGATTGGTGAAGGCACGTTTTAATGTTCCGGGCCGGCAGGTCAGGCGGATGCTGCGCTTGTCACCAAACGAATGCGCCTCGTCCCCGCCGCCAAATACGGTGTGAACCGAACTGAAACGAAGCGGCTGCGGTCCCTCGAAACTTACCGGACGGCCAAGATCGGCATAATCGTCACAAATCGCTTCGAGAACCGATGTGAAGTCAACTGTGCGCTCTTCTTCCTTGCTAATCCAGTCACCAAGGAAATCGAGTGCATCGTTGAGAAGCCCGTCCATTTCGTCAAGATCGCGCAACACGGTTTCACGCAATTCTTCATTTTCGATAAATTCTGCACGCAGACGCAGGCGCGTGCTGGGCGTGCGCAAATCGTGTGAAATTGCGGCCAGCATACGGGTTCTGTCACCCAGCATCCGTGAAATCCGTTCCCGCAATCCATTATATGCTGCGGCCATTGACCGGGCTTCGGTCGGCCCCCGCTCCTCCACCGGGGGGCCTTCAACTTCATCCCCCTGGCGAATGATCGCCTCGGTCAAATTCTTGAAGGGACCGGCCAGAAGATCGGCCAAAGCGGCAAACACCGCCAACACGGCAACAACCCCGACCAGAAAGATCAGAAAAACCATGGATGGCGATGCATAGTCGGACCACAGCACCGGATGAGACAACAGCATTCGCATGCCGGATGGCAACATGATTTCAACGCGAGCCTCAAGTCCCTGACGCGCTATTTCGCGCGATAGGCCGGCAAAAAACAGACTGGGATTTTCGGCGGTTTCAATCAGGTGGCGCTGTTCCGCGCCAAGACGCCCGCGCCGAAAATGGACCTTTACCGATGTCGGCCAGCCCGTATCGGCCAGACGTGCGGGCATTGCGATATGTTGTGCCGGGCGCGAAAACAGAAGAATGGTACCGATATCGTCAGATGGCAGAACACGAACAGAAAGCCCGTCACGCGCGGCTATATCAACGATATTTCCCTGTAACTCCGGACTTTCGGCAATCAGGATCAATTCGCGAATGGTAAAGCCCAAAGTATAGGCTCGGCTGATCCGCTCGCTCCGTTCGATGATGTATTTCGATGCGATTGAACTGATGCCCGCGATGATGACACCGCCGACCATCATGATCATAAAGATGCGTCCGCCCAGCGTGCGGGGCTTGAACCGCCGCATATATTCGGAAATCGCACCAATCTGATCTGTCATGGATCGAATTCCTAGACGGTCCTCGTATCGGCACAGAACTGATAGCCGATCCCGCGCACCGTTTTAATCAGTTTGGGGTTTTTGGCATCTTTTTCAATTTTGCGGCGCAGGCGACTGATCTGGATATCGATACTGCGGTCAAACGGGATAGAGCTTTGCCCGCGTACGATATCAACAAGCTGTTCACGCGAAAGCGCACGCTTGTTATGCTTGACCAGCGCCAGCAACAGCGAAAACTCCCCGGTCGACAAATGCACCGCCACATCATCAAGATCGCGCAATTCACGTGATCCGATATCGAGCGTCCAGTCGGCAAACAGGATTTTCTGGGTTTTGGTTTCTTCGTGATGGACCTGTGTAACGGTACCAGTTTCAAAACGGCGGAAAACGGCACGAATACGGGCCAGCAATTCACGCGGATTGAACGGCTTGGTCAGATAGTCATCTGCACCCAGTTCAAGACCAAGAATACGATCTGTATCCTCGCCCACCGCAGTCAGCATGACAATCGGCACCTTGGAATTGCGGCGCACATCACGGCAGAGCGCAAAACCATCCTCGCCGGGCAACATGATATCAAGGATCACCAGATCGATATTCCAGTCACGAAGCGCACGATGCATCTCCGCCCCGTCGGAAACGGTGGTGATACGAAACCCGTGCTGGAGCAGGAATTTTTTCAGGAGCTTCTGGATTTCCTGATCGTCATCAACAACCAGAATATGGGGTTCACGTCGCGTACTCAGTCTCCGCCTCCCTTCGGTCGACAAGCCCGGAACCGGACCGTGGCGCGGAGTTTAGTGCATAACGTTACAGGATTGAACCATTTTACCAAGAACCGGACATAATTGAAAAAGCCGAGGACAAAATCCCCGGCTTTTTAGGTAAAATCTCTTTATATACAGCAGCTTAAAAACCTATTTCAGGTCATAAACTTTTGTACTGCCCGATACTTCGCTTGCCACGATCAGCATGGCATTGCCGGTGGGGCTATCCTTTGCTTCGACAAACAGCATACCTTCCGGGGCAAGTTCACCTGCGGTGTCTGCTTCCGGATTGCCGGAAAAACGACGATCTGAATGATAGGTGACAAATTGCGGATTAGTCGGATTGGTCAGATCATAGACCATAAATCCGCCCTGACGTTCCAGACCGATAAAGGCATAAGGTGTGCCATTAACGTAGCCGGTTGCCAGACCTTCGGGTTCCGGGCCTTTGTCATCCGAGCGGTTATCACGGCTATAGTTTTCGGTGTTCGATGCGTTGAAAACTCTCCCGTAATTGGCCGCCATGAACTGTTCGAACTTGTCGCCACTGTCAAAAACCATGTCGCCATTCGCATTCAGGACCGAGAACGAACGTGCCCCATAGCTGTAGATCACATCGAAATCGCCATCACCATCCGTATCGCCCTGCGCAGTAGTCGTTTTCAAGCGACCGAGGTTTTCATCTTTTTGCAGGGTTGCGGCATTCGGGAAGGCGACCGGATCAAGGGTCAGTTTTCCGACGCGGGTTTCTTCGCTGTAGCCGTCATAGTCGCGTGAGTCGCCTTCGTTTGCCGTCAGGACCCAGGTTTTGCCGCCGATTTCGATAGCATCGATCGTGTCTGGCATATACATGCCCATCACAGGCCATGTACGGATGTTGATTTTGCCGTCCTTGTCGCTGGCATCAAATGCGTTGACCGAATGGTCCTTGAAGCCAAGACCGGCAACCCGGACAACGTTTGCGGTTTCAATATCAATGATCGCCACCGCATTGTTTTCCTGAAGTGAAACATAAGCCGTTTTACTGTCTTTCGAGACGGCGATATATTCCGGCTCGACATCCTGTGCCACGGTCGACGTTCCCGGGTTTGATGTCCGCATGCCATAAGGCAGGTCCACATCATTCAGGAAGCCAAAGTTTACCGTGTGAACATCGGCATCTGACAGATCGGCGAGATTTCCCGATACCGGGATAATCGAAACACTCCCTTCCGGGTCGTTGTCAAATGCGTCGTTCGGCTCGCCTTCGTTCGCGACCAGAACGTGCTTGCCATCCGGAGTAAATTTGATCATGTCGGGCAATGCACCGACAGTTACAGCCGCAATGAAATCACCATCCGTGTTAAAGAACACGGCCTTGCCCGGTGCCTGTTTGTCGTCATCCTCGACAGCCGCTGCGACAATATTGCCATGAACGGCAACGCTGTTTGCCGCCTTACCCCATGCCGAAAGCTTGACCGAACCGATTTTTGCAAGTGTTTCAGGGTCCGACATATCAAGAATATCAATCGACTTGTCGCCACCATTGACCACGAATATGCGTTTGGTCACCGGGTCAAAAGCCGGAATTTCCGCGGCCCCTTCGTCAAACATGCCGGTTCGATAGTCGCCCATCGGCACGATTGAAAGCGGCTTGGCGGCAGGCGACGCCGTATCAACGGCCATTACCATGTTTTTTGACGTTGTCGTGGTGCCGCAGGCACCGAGCATAACCGAAAATGCCACCGTGGCCATCAAAGAATAACGCATATTTCCCCCTGAAAACTGGATGAACCGTGGCAGACAAACTGCGGACAATGCGTAACGGTTTAATGACCTGACGATGACAGTTTCATAAATATCTTCGGGGTGTTGATGCTCCAAACAACGACTTCTGACGTAAGGAGGAAAAGGTTCACAAGGTTCGAACAGGAACAATAAAATGGCCCCAATGAATATTGCCGTGATCGGTGCGGGAATGGCCGGCCTTCGGGCGGCGGCCACACTTCATGCAGTCGGCTTTTGCGTAACGGTTTTTGAAAAAAGCCGTGGTGCCGGAGGGCGACTTGCAACACGTCGTACCGAATTGGGCAATTTCAATCATGGCGCCCAATATGTCACGGCACTGCATCCGGAATTTCAATCATTCCTGCAACAGGCCGAACATCAAAAATCCGTTCGGAAATGGCAACCACATCTCCTTCGTGGCGAAAAAGCAACCGCAGGGGCACCGGCATCGGCTTTGAAACGTACAAATACGGCTGCAGATATCTGGTATCAGGGGTCACCGCAAATGAACAAACTGATCACCCCGCTGCTTGATCCGTTTGAAATCCGCAAAGAACACCGTATTACCTGTATCGAAACCGCCGGACCACGCAGCTTTATTCTGCATGACGATCTGGATGGTGAATTCGGGCCATTTGACGGTGTGATTGTTACCGCCCCTGCCCCGCAAACCGCAGAGCTTCTGCAACCACTTGCCCCAAGATTTGATCCCATTGCGGATGTGGAAATGGCACCGTGCTGGGCAGCCATGATTGCATTTGCCAAACCGTTGCCCACGGCATTTGATGCCATGATCCATCCCGATCCTGCGATCAGCTGGGCGGCACGCAATGGCGATCACCGTGATCTGATCCATCGACCTTCACCTGATCTTTGGGTTCTGCACGCAAGTCCGGAATGGTCACGTGATCACCTGGAAGAAGACAAGGAACGCATCGCATTCCTTCTGCTTGAAAAACTGCATAAAGCTAGCGGTGCAAAGCTTCCCGATGTGGTGTCCATAAACACGCATCGCTGGCGATATGCCCGCACGATCAAACCGCTTGGAAAAAGTCATCTTAGCGGCATGAACGGGCGCGTCATTGCTGCGGGCGATTGGTGTCTTGGTGCAAGGGTGGAAGCCGCGTGGCGCAGCGGAAAATGCGCGGCCCATGCCATGATCGAGACACTGATCGGGTAATTTGGGATGCGCCGAAATGCCAATGGTCAAAGGCCGACAAAATCAGACCTGCCACACAAAACCTGCCTGACCTGTAATCGACCGTTTGCCTGGAGGCGCAAATGGCGTAATTGCTGGGACGATGTCAAATATTGCTCTGCCCGTTGTCGGGATCATCGCGCAAATATCAGGGGCGGTGCCAGTCAGGCTGACACCGCCCCATAAATCCACAGATTTGTCGGATCAAAATTAACCCCGAAGGGCATGCAACTGATGGATCAGACCGGCGGTTGAAGCGTCACGGCTATCGGCAGTTTCATTCCCCTGAACCATTGGCAGCAATTCCTTGGCAAGCTGTTTGCCAAGCTCAACACCCCACTGGTCATAGGAATTGACGTTCCAGATAATCCCCTGAACAAAGATTTTATGTTCATACATTGCAACCAGACGTCCCAGCGTAAAGGGATCAAGCTGCTTGTAAAGGATCATTGTGCTGGGTTTGTTCCCGGCAAAGACCCTTTGCGGTGCTAGCACATCAATCTCGGCCGGGGTCAGATTGCCACCGGCAAGTTCGTCACGTACTTCGGCCTCGGTCTTGCCGCGCATCAGGGCTTCGGCCTGTGCAAAGCAATTCGCCACCAACTTGTCATGATGGTTTGCCAATGGATTCAGGGCATTCGCCGCAACGATGAAATCAACCGGGATCAGTTCCGTGCCCTGATGGATCAGCTGATAAAAGGCATGCTGGCCATTGGTACCCGGTTCACCCCAGATGATCGGGCCGGTTTCGTAATAGATCGGCTTGCCATCGCGGGTAACCGACTTGCCATTACTTTCCATATCGGCCTGCTGCAAATAGGCTGGCAGGCGTGAAAGATGCTGGTCATAAGGCAGGATTGCCTGACTGGAGGCTCCCAGAACATTGCGATACCAGACGCCGATCAATGCCAGCGTCACTGGAATATTCCGGTCAAGCGGGGCTGAACGAAAATGATTATCCATCGCCTGCGCACCGCGCAGCATTTCTTCGAATTTCTCGTAACCAACCGCCAGAATGATCGGCAAGCCGATAGCCGACCAAAGGCTGTACCGCCCACCGACCCAGTCCCAGAAACCGAACGCATTGTTTGTATCAATACCGAATTCAGCAACCTTGTCCAAGGCAGTCGATACCGCGACAAAATGCTTGGCAACCGCGCCCTCGTCTTTCAGCAAACCAACAAGCCAGTCGCGCGCCGAATAGGCATTGGTCAGGGTTTCGTCGGTTGTGAAGGTCTTGGATGCAATGATGAAAAGCGTCGTTTCCGCATCAAGGTCTTTGAGCGTATCAACGATATGCGCGCCATCGACGTTGGAAACGAAATGGCAGCGAATACCGTCGATATGATACGGACGGAGTGCCTCGTTCACCATGACCGGGCCAAGGTCGGAACCGCCAATCCCGATATTAACGACATCGGTGATCGCCTTGCCGGTATGGCCTTTCCAGTCGCCGGTATGCACACGCGCGGCAAAGCGTTTCATACGTGCCAAGACGTCCTTGACATCGGGCATAACGTCCTTGCCATCGACCATTACCGGATTGCCATCCAGATTGCGAAGTGCCGTATGAAGAACAGCGCGATTTTCGGTGATATTGATCCGATCACCGGCAAACATCCGTTCGCGCCAGTTTTCAACATTGGTAGTTTCCGCCAATTCACGTAATGCGGCCATCACATCATCGGTGATCAGATTTTTCGAATAATCGATAAACAGATCGTCCTGCGTGACATGGAAACGCGCAAACCGCGCCGGATCATCGGCAAAGGCTTTGCGTAAATTAAGGTTCTTGGAAACTTCCGCGCCCAGTCGATCAAGCTTTTCCCAACAGGTCGTCAGATTTTCTGTGGACATTCCACCCTCGGCTTCAAACAGATAGCAAACAATATCGACGTCATGTCAAAACACTAACACGCCGATGCGACCATTTGTGGGACAGTTTGTGGGACATTTTGATGGCAATCCGGCGGGAACAGGATTGCCATCACCACGGATATTAACCGGTTAATCCGTTTGCAGAAAGAAACTCCGAAACCTGCGCTTCGGTCGGGAGGGCAGCAATCGCACCGCGTTTGGTGGCCGTTATTGCCCCGACCGCATTGGCAAAACGGCAGGCTGCCTCGACCTTTTCCGCAGATTCCAGCAATTGCGGATCTTTCAACAAACGTGACAGGAAACCGGCAGTAAAACCGTCCCCTGCTCCGGTCGCGTCGACAGCCGTGACCTTGAACGGAGCGGCCGAACCTTCGAAATCAGGTGTAAAGAACCGGCTGCCTTTCGGGCCCGACGTCACGATCATCAGTTTCCAGTGATCGCACCACAATTCACGAACGCCTGCTTCAAGATCATCCTTGCCGGTGATAAAGGCGACTTCGTCGTCAGAAATTTTCACAATATCCGCCTTGGTAATCGCAAGACGCAGCATATCACGGGCGGCATCGGCACTGGGCCAAAGCGGCAGGCGCAGGTTCGGATCACATGAAATGATCGCGCCGTTTTCACGTGCAATGTCGATGGCCGCAAGCGTCGCCGCGCGCGGATCATCGTCGATCATGCAAAGCGTGCCATAGTGAAACAGCGCGCATCCCTTCAGCATGTCCTGATTCAGATCGGACGGCGACAACAGCATGTCGGCCGACGGGCTGCGATAGAAAGAAAATTCGCGTTCGCCATCGGCCCGCAACGAAACAAAGGCAAGCCCTGTCAGGGCTTCTTTGGTCAGGACAATGCCCGATGTATCGACATTGTCGGCTTTGAGCGTATCGACCAGAAAATGACCGAATGCATCATCGCCAAGCTTGCCGATAAAACCCGTTTCAATTCCAAGCCGCTGCAATCCCACAGCCACATTGCCCGGCGCACCGCCTGCGGCCTTGGCAAATGCCGGCGCATCGGCAAGGCCGGTGCCAGTTACGGTCGGAACAAAATCGATCAGCAATTCCCCAAGGCAAACTGCTTTTGCGCTCATAGCGTTTCTCCGTTTATATCGCCCGGCAATCGGGTTGCGGGCATTATCATTTGCTGTGGGACGCGACGTTTTTAAATCGATTCAATTCATCAGGCAAAGGAAAAGCCACTTCGCGAACAAAGTGGCTTAATCCAGCGTATCTAAGACACACTCAGGCCGCTTTCCCAAGTGCCACTTCACGCGCACGGCCAAGCGATGTCATCCATTCATCGAAATGATCATCATGTTCAAGCTGATAGCGATAATGCCGGTTAAGGGCAGCCGTCAGCTTACCGTCCCGACCAAGCAGATTATCAGCAAAGGCAATCATCCGCGAATTTGGCCAGGCAATCGGACGCATGGCACGAAGGGTTGTAAAAAGTTCATCTTCGTTTGCATCGGGCTGGGTTTGCGCCATTAGCGTCAGCATCGCTGCTGTCGAACGTGAAACGCCCATATGGCAATGCACCAGCAAATGGCCGTCCTTACGGGCATCGACGGTGTTTTTGAGTCCCTCACCAAAGGCGAGAACCTCTTCGACATGGGCGACCGTCGGAGCCATCTGACCGGGCAGTTCATCAATGATATCGTGGAACCGCAAAATGGTACGTTCATGGGGGGCATAAGCCGCGAATGCATCGGGGTCCGGTCTTTCCGGATCAAGGACCGAAAGCACATGCGAAACCGACCGGGTTTGATGGGTTGGCAGTTCATCAATGCCACAAATCGTCAAAAGCGAAATAGAAACCGGTTTCATGTCTTTCCTCCAATACACTGATTAAGCGCAATAACATCACAGCAGCCGTAAAAAGCAAAGGGCCGGTACTGTTAAAATACCGGCCCGCTTTGAAATCTTTGTGATCTTGCTATTACGGCTTTCGGTTCACCGCATGGATATTCAGCATTTCCCAAGCAATCGTCGCACCGGCAAGCGATGTGATGTCCGATACATCATAAGGCGGGGAAACTTCCACCACGTCCGAGCCGATCAGATTGATCCCCCCCGCAAGACCGCGCAGGATCGAAACCGCCTGATGGCTGGTCAGGCCGCCCAGAACCGGCGTGCCGGTGCCCGGTGCATAGCACGGGTCAAGCCCGTCAATATCAAAGGTGATATAGGCGTGATTATCACCCACCACGTCCTTGATTTTGGCCACGATCTGATCAATCGACATCGCCTGCACATCCGGCCCGTAAAGGATGTTGTATCCGTGGGTCGATTCATTGTGCGTACGGATGCCGACCTGAATGGATTTCGACGCATCGACAATGCCGTTCTTCGCCGCATGCCAGAACATGGTGCCGTGATCGATCCGATCACCATCGTCTTCCCATGTGTCGGAATGGGCGTCGAACTGAATAAGCGAAATCCCCTTGCCGTACTTTTCAGCATGGGCCTTCAGGATCGGATAGCTGATGAAATGGTCGCCGCCGATCGTCAACATCTTTGCCCCGGAGCTGACGATATCGCGTGCGTGATCCTCGATCATTTCCGGGATTTTATGCGGATAACCGGGATCGATGACCATATCGCCATAGTCAATCACGGCCAGTTCCCCAAAGATATCGCGCCCGGACGGAAAATGTGGTGCCCATGCAAGATTGACCGACGCACGGCGCACCCCCTGCGGGCCAAGGCGCGTACCAGGGCGGCTCGACGTTGCAAGATCAAAGGGAATACCGGTTACCGCAACATCAATGCCCGTAAGATCACGGGTATATTTGCGGCGCATGAATGACAGCGCGCCGGAATACATCGGCTCGCTGGTATTCTGATGCACGGATTTCGCAGTAAAAGCGTTGTCGCCGCCTTTGGTATCAATAACCCCGGTACTGCTCATAATTCGTCCCCTTGTCCTTTCCGAACCTCAGGCGTCGCCCAGTGCAATCCAGGTCGACTTGATTTCACAATATTTGTCCATCGCATGCAGCGAACGGTCACGACCGGTGCCCGATTGCTTGTAACCGCCAAACGGCATGGTGATGGATCCACCGTCCCAGCAATTGACCCAGACAAGACCGGCACGCAGTTTTTTCGCGGCCAGATGCGCCTTGTTGATATCGCGCGTCCATACGGCTGCGGCAAGTCCATATGGCGTATCATTTGCCGTCTGAACAGCCTCTTTCCAATCCTTGACCGAAATCACCGACAAAACCGGGCCAAAGATTTCTTCCTTGGCGATTGTCATGTCGTTTTTGACCGCATCAAAAACGGTTGGTTCGACATAATAGCCACCGGACTCGGTGCGTGCACGCTTGCCGCCGGTGCAAAGTTTTGCACCCTCTGCCGCCCCCTTCTCGATATAGCCCAGAACGCGGTTCATCTGATTTTCATCGACAATCGCGCCCATCTGACTGTTCGGGTCCAGGGGGTCACCCGGCTGCATTTTGCGCCCTGCTGCAACCACTTTCTCGATGAACTCATCCTTGATGCTTTCTTCGACAATCAGGCGCGAACCGGCCGTGCAAACCTCGCCCTGATTATAGAAAATTCCGCCTGCTGCCGCTTCGGCCGCCGCGTCCATATCCGGGCAATCGGCCAGAACGATATTCGGGCTTTTTCCACCACATTCCAGCCAGACGCGTTTCATGTTCGACTGACCGGAATATTGCAAGAACAGTTTTCCAACTTCGCCCGAACCGGTAAAAGTCACGCAATCAACATCGGGATGCAGACCAAGCGCCTTGCCCGCTGTCGGGCCAAAGCCGGGCAGAACGTTCAGAACCCCAGCCGGAAGACCGGCTTCGACCGCCAGCTCCGCAACACGGATCGCGGTTAATGGCGACTGTTCGGCGGGTTTGAGAATGATCGAGTTCCCCATCGCCAGTGCCGGGCCCAGTTTCCAGACCGCCATCATCAGCGGGAAGTTCCATGGCACGACTGCCGCCACCACGCCCAGCGGTTCACGCGTGATCATACCGATTGCGCGTGCTTCGCCCGGTGAAATCTCGTCATAAATCTTGTCAATCGCCTCTGCGTACCAGCGAATGCATTTATAGGACAACGGAATGTCATCACCCGCCGCAAGGCTGATCGGTTTGCCCATATCAAGACTTTCAAGCAGCGCCAGTTCGGCTGCATGCTTTTCCATCAGATCGGCAAATTTCATCATGACGGCCTTGCGCTTGCCCGGTGATGCTTCCGACCAACTGCCTTTTTCAAAGACCGCACGCGCGGACTGCACCGCGCGATTGACGTCTTCAACATCGCATTCGGCGACTTGGGTCAAAATCTTGCCGTCGCGCGGGCTGATGCAATCAAACGTTTTACCCGATGCCGCATCGACATAAACGCCATTGATAAAGGCCTTGTTGCGGATCGTCAGGCTGGCGGCCTGTGCTCTAAGCTGTTCGAAATTCAACTGGTTTGTCATCGGAAATCCTCCTGACGGATCGCGCGTGCTGTTTGTTCCGCGCGATATTCAAACATGATGATTGTGCAATCAGTATGACGGTGGTGTCGCGGCACTGACGACTTCGCATTCAATGTCGCCCGCGTTACGAAACCGGTGCGGGATTTCCGCATTGAAGTAATAGGCGTCACCTGGTCCAAGAACCTGAACCCGTTCGCCCACCGTGACCTCAAGCTTGCCACGGACGACAACACCGGCCTCCTCACCCTTCTGGACGATCAGATTGTCGCCGGTATCGCCGCCGGGCGGATAAATTTCATGAAGGACGCGCAGATTGCGGTCCTTGCGTGTTGCGCCGACAAGACGCATCGACATGGTGCCATCGGAAAGCTCGACGAGTTCTTCCTTGCGAAAGAAAATCTCCTCGCCGTTTTCCAGATCAATCGTAAAGAAGTTGATCAGGCTCATAGGGATGCCTGCCAGAACCTTGGCCAGACTGTCGACCGACGGGCTGACCCGGTTCTGTTCAATCGTCGATATCGTGCTGTTGGTGACACCGGCGCGGCGCGCCAGTTCACGCTGGGATAGCCCGTACATGGTACGTACTGCTTTCAGGCGATCCCCAACCTTTTGTGACATCCGGTCTCTTCCCTGTCGGTCGCTCTTATCGGCGACCATTTTGCAAAAGTGGCGTTATACCGCGTCAAGATACCAGCGGTATTCAAGCGGCGTGACCTCCGAGAAGAATTCGTCATATTCGGAACGTCGGCAGATATCGAACACCTCGACAAACCGTTCCCCCAGATATTCCTTGACGATGTCACCCTCGACAAAACGATCAAGTGCAGAAATCATGCTGCGCGGGACGATCTTGCCGCCATGCTGTTCATAGCCGTTACCAACAATCGGATCACCTGGATCAAGCTTGTTCTTGATGCCGTAATGCATCCCTGCAAGAACGCAGGCCAGAACCAGATACGGGTTGGCATCCGCGCCCGACACACGATGTTCGATACGCGCGGCTTGCGGGCTACCGGCTGGGATACGCAGGGCAACCGTACGGTTGTTAAGCCCCCAGTTTGGAGACATCGGCGCATAGGCCTTGTTCTGGAACCGGCGGTAGGAATTCGGATTTGGCGCAAAAATCGCCATGCTTTCAAACATCGACGCCTGCAAGCCGCCAATAGCGTTCAACAGGAGGTCCGAAACATCCTCGTCGCCCTTGGGCGACAGGGCGTTGTTTCCTTCCTCGTCACGCAGCGACACATGAACGTGCAATCCGTTACCCGCCTGATCGGAATAGGGTTTTGCCATGAATGTCGCGGTTACACCATGATCCCAGGCAATACCTTTGACAACGCGCTTAAGCTGCATCGCGTGGTCTGCCGCCTGCATCGGATCATTGACATGACCCAGATTGATCTCGAACTGGCCGGGGCCTGCTTCGGCGACGATTGTATCGGCCGGAATGCCCTGACGGTTCAGTTCGGCAACCGCGTCATGAAGGACTTTTTCGAAATCCTCGATCTGCTGGAGGCCATAGACCTGCACACCATCCGACGCGATCCCGCCGCCAAGCGGTGCGGGTGGCAAGGGTGCGGCAGTTTGTTCGTTCTGATCGGCAAGATAGAATTCAAGTTCCAGCGCCACGGTCGGATAGAAACCATCCGCTGCCAGACGATCCACAACCGCCTGCAAAACGTTGCGCGGATCGGCAAAGAATTTTGTACCGTCCAAGTTATACAGGCTCATCATGACCTGTGCCAACGGTAGCTCACCATAGGGAACCGCATGCAGGGTTCCCGGGATTGGCTTGGCGATATTGTCCTGATCACCACTGGACCAAAGCATGCCGGTACCTTCCGGGTTGTCGCCGGTGATATCCACCAGACACACAGAACCCGGCATGTTGATGCCTTCATGGAAGCTTTTAAGAAACTTCTGCTTGCTGATTCGCTTGCCCCGGAACACTCCGTTCACATCAGGAATGAGTAATTCGACAAGTTCTATATCCGGATTTGCTTCAAAGAATCGTTGAGCTTCCGCCCTACTGTCTTCGACGAACGACTTGTTCATCGTCTAATACTCCCAGAAAAGCCTGTTTATTTCACTTTTCATCGTGCCCCGCCCAATGATTGCGGTCAAGCCCCTCGTTCGATATATCGTGCAAATAATGCACTGCAAAATAAACGCACGACATCATTGCATTGGATATTAAGAATGGTTTGAAACAACCAGTGCATATCAAATTTGGCGCCAAGACGACAAAATTGTTTCATAAAATTTCCCCTTGCAAAGGTGTTCAAAAAAACGAACACTTGTCTCAGATGTTCAACATATCGCACAAAGCAGGCGACTATCGCTGTCAGGAGACGTTATGAATAATTTCGACAAAACCGCCTATTGGCAGGATATCGATCAGCAGCACCACATTCATCCGTTTACCGATACGGCCGACCTTAACAATCGTGGCACACGCGTGATTACACGCGCCAAAGGCGTCTTCATCGAAGATTCGCATGGTAAACAGTATCTGGACGGCATGGCTGGCTTGTGGTGCGTCAATGTCGGTTATGGCCGCAAGGAACTTGCCGAAGCCGCTTATAACCAGATGCTGGAATTGCCCTACTACAACAACTTCTTCCAGTGTGCGAACACACCTGCGATCGAGCTTTCCAAAGTTCTTGCAGAAATCACGCCCGATGGTTTGAACCACGTATTTTATGCCAACTCCGGGTCGGAAGCGAACGACACGGTCGTGCGCATGGTGCGCCAGTACTGGAAGCTTAAAGGCCAGCCGGAACGCACCTACATCATCAGCCGCAAGAACGCCTATCACGGCTCGACCATTGCCGGGGCATCACTTGGCGGGATGGCAGGGATGCATTCACAGGGCGGGCCGATGCTGCCTGATGTTGTGCATATCGATCAACCGTACTGGTACGGCGAAGGCGGCGATCATACCCCCGAAGAATTCGGCCTGATTGCCGCACGCAAGCTTGAAGAAAAAATCGAAGAACTTGGTGCCGACCGCGTCGGCGCCTTCATCGGCGAACCGATCCAGGGTGCCGGTGGCGTGATCATTCCGCCATCAACCTACTGGCCGGAAATTCAACGCATCTGCAAAAAATACGACATTCTTCTGATTGCAGATGAAGTCATTTGCGGATTTGGCCGTACCGGCAACTGGTTTGGCTCCGACACGTTCGATATCAAGCCGGACCTGATGCCAATGGCAAAGGGCATGTCGTCGGGTTACCTTCCGATTTCGGCCGTTATGGTCGGTGAACGGGTTGCTGACGTCCTGATCAACGAATGCGGCGAATTTACCCACGGCTTCACCTATTCCGGCCACCCGGCAGCCGCCGCCGTAGCCTTGGAAAACATCAGGATCATTCGCGATGAAAAGCTTGTTGAACGTGTCCGCGATGATATCGGTCCGTACTTTGCCGAAAAACTTAAAACCCTTGCCGATCATCCGCTGGTCGGGGCGGTTGAAACCGTCGGCCTGATTGCCGGTATTCCGCTGGTCGATAACAAGGCGACCCGCAAACCGTTCGATAAACCGGGCACGGTGGGCACGATCTGCCGGGATGCCTGTGTTGAAAATGGCGTTATCATGCGAGCCTGCGGTGATCGCATGGTGGCCTCGCCGCCGCTTTGCATCACGCACGGCGAAGTCGATGAGCTGGTCAAACGCGCACGTGCCGCGTTTGATGCAACAGCCAGGAAAATCGGCAAAATGTAGGTTCCGATTTAAATCAAGACATTACACAAACACCCGGCGGGATATATCATTCGCCGGGTGTTTGTGATTTTGCCTCGAAACACTGCTGAAATGCCCCATCTCAAAAGAGTCCGCCATGCTCAAACGTCTTTATCAATCCCCCGCCTATCAAACCGCCACCCTGCCCAACAGCTATTGGGTTGCCAGTGCTGGAAATCTGCCCGAATGTGATCAAATGCCTGATGAGGGCACCATAACGGCCGATGTCGCGATCATTGGTGGCGGTTATTGCGGCCTGTCAGCTGCACTGGAACTGGCAGAAAGCGGCATTGATGTTGCGGTATTCGATGCCGGGCGTTCCGGATGGGGCGCATCAGGGCGCAATGGTGGATTTTGCTGCATGGGCGGAAGCGGCAAAAGCTATGCACAGCTTTCAAAGAAGTTTGGTGATGACCAAACACGCCATTTTGCCAAACTTCAACGCAGTGCGATTGACCTTGTCGCATCGCGGCTTGAAGAGTGGAATATTGATGCTGATCGTCATTCGGACGGGGAAGTCATACTGGCGCACAAAGCCAATCGGGTGGCGGAATTGCGCAAAGAGGCCGAGGAAAATAATCATTTTACCGGTATCGAAAGCGAATTCCTGACCAAGGACGAGCTTCGCGAACGCGGTCTTTGCGCGCAGGAAACCGATGCAGGATTGCACGTCAAAAAAGGTTTTGGCCTGCATCCGTTGAAATATCTGGCCGGACTGCATCGTGCCTGTGTAACCAAAGGTGTTCGGATATTTGAACAGGCGACCATTGAAGACCTCCAAGACACCGGGGACGGTTACATCCTGACCTGCAAAAATGTGCGAATTTCGGCAAACAAAGTCGTCATCGCAACGAATGGATACAGTGCCGAAAACCTGCCAGACTGGATCGGCGGGCGATTGATGCCGGTCTTTTCGGGTATTCTTGTCACCCGACCGATGTCAGATCATGAGCTTGCAGTGCAAGGCTGGACCAGCGACCTGATGGCGTTTGATACCCGCATCTTGCTGCACTATTTCCGTAAACTCCCTGATAATCGGTTCATGTTTGGCGGCCGCGGCGGCATCACGGCAACCCCCGCCGCATTTGATGATGCAAAACAGCATCTGTTGGCGCATTTCCGCCGGATGTTCCCCGCATGGCAGGATGTCGAAATCACCCATCACTGGAACGGTCTTGCCTGCCTTTCGCAGTCGTTCCGCCCCTATCTTGGTCGGGTTCCGGGGCATCGGGACGTCTGGGCGGGGCTTGCATGGCATGGCAACGGCGTCGCACTTGGAAGTCTGGCCGGGAAAATGCTGGGTCAGCAAATTCTGGGCACCAAGGGCCCGGATGACGTCGGTGCCATCATGGGGACACCGCCGGATCGTTTCCCGTTATCAAAGTTTCGCCGGATCGGCCGCAGTCTTGCCTATCGCTATTATGGTCTGCGTGACGAGTTTGCGTAATCAGTAAAACTGACCTATGTCATGTCGCGGATATGGCCTTTGCGCTATTGCCCGGATTAATCCTTATCGAGCACGAGACGAGCATGTCAGATCAACCGACCCTTGCCGAAATCAAAGAACGGCGTGAAATCGCGACCCGCAAAATCCGCGAGGAAACCGGTATTGATCACCAAATGATCAAAGATATCGTGCATGGCTTTTATGCCAAGGTACGCGACGACGCGATGCTGGGCCCGGTATTTGCCGAGAAGATCACGGATTGGGATCACCATCTGGAACGGATGTGCATGTTTTGGGCATCTGTGGCACTTGCCAGTGGTGCCTATGACGGTCGCCCGATGCAAAAGCACCTGACACTCAGGATCGACCGCACCCATTTTGATCGCTGGCTTGAATTATTTGCCGAAACACTGGCAGAGCATTGCGAAACAGCTGCCGCGCGTCACTTCATGGAACGCGCCCTTCGGATTGCATCCAGTTTCGAAATCGGGATTGCTGCGCATAATGGTGTCATTCTGGGCAAAGGCGAACGTTACGATCCAGTTTCGGCATGGTCCCCGAAATAGGCCAGAACTCATAGTAATCAGCACACTGCAAAACTTTTTGTCAGCTTTCTTAAGACCGACATGTTGACAACATTGTCCTGCTCTGAACAAAATATTTTTACGTGTTATTACTAGACGGGGGCAATCTTCGCGCGCACTGAACTGGCAAATCAAAGGGCTTATATTGGCAGCCCTGCAAGATTGCTATGTGCCAGACCGATTGCAGAGTACGACGGACGAGAGCGGAGAAAGACGATATGTGGTCTTGGATTGGCGTCAGCGCAGTCATCATTTTAGCCCTGATTACCTATACGATTTATGGTCACAAACGTCATCTCAGCCCGACAAAGGGTAAGAAAATCGATCTTTCTCAACGCCCAAACAGCGCGCTTCTAATCATTGATCTGCAAGAAGACTTTACGCTGGCCACCGGCAAAAACGCCTATGAACCTGCCGCGGTCGAAAAAACGATTTCCGCGATCAATGAACTTGTTGAAATTGCCAACAAAACCGGTCAATCGGTGATCTCTGTCCGTCAGATATTCAAAGGCTGGTACATCAATCTTCTGGTTAGTCTGTTCAATAAGGGGCGCGGTAGCCCGAAATCACCGGGCCTTGATCTTGATGCCCGCCTGAACGGCGATATTGATCATGACATTACCAAAGCCCGCGCCGATGCCTTCAGCGCGCCTGAACTTGAACGCGTTCTTGAACGCCAGAAAGTCGGCAAACTGCACATCGTCGGTCTGGATGGAAATTACTGCGTCCAAGCAACAATTCAGGCCGCAATTGACCGCGGATATGATGTTTCATTCACCGATGCTGGCATTTTGGCGGTCAACCCAGGCATTTGGCAAAAAACCAAGGCCCGCCTCGCGGCGAGTGGTGCCAAAGGCACCAGCACACAAGCCCCCGCCAAGGCATCCTGAAACTTTACAGCCTGTCGCGGATTGAATACCAGGTCATGGCAAGCACCAAAAACGGATAGCGCAACGCCTTCCCGCCCGGGAAGCTTGGAATTTTGATGTTTGACATCACATCAAACCGCTCCATCGTGCCCGATATCGCATCGGCCATGATCTGCCCGGCCAGTGTCGCCATGGCAACCCCATGCCCGGAATAGCCCGTCGCGGTATAGACGCGGTCCTCTACCTTGCGGAAAAACGGCATGCGGTTCATCGTAATCGCCAATGTCCCGCCCCAGCCATAATCGATTTTCACATCCTTAAGCTGCGGATAGACTTCCAGCATATACGGCGCAACAAAGGATTTTATATCCTTGGGGAAGTGATAGCTGTATGTCTCGCCACCGCCAAACAACATGCGTTTATCAGCCGACAGGCGATAATAATTGATCACGAATTTTGAATCCGCCACCGCCACATCATCGCGGATCAGTTCACGCGCCAGATCGTCGCCCAATGGCTCGGTCGCAATAACGAAATTGTTGATCGGCATCACCCGTCTGGCAACCCGGTCTTCCAGCCCGTCAAGATACCCGTTGCAGCCCAGCACCATCATATCCGCCGTCACCCGATGCCCGCCCGCCGTTGTGACAACGACCTTTTCAACATTTTCATAGCCGGTAACCGTCGCGTTTTCAAAAATCCGCGCCCCGGCAGCACGTGCCGCATCCGCAAGTCCAAGCGCGAAGTTCAGCGGATGAAGATGCCCCGCCTCCATATCAAGCGACCCGCCATGATAAAAATCCGACCCCAGCATGTTGCGGATTTCATCCCGGCCAACGGCACGAATGGCGTGGTAGCCATATTCGGTCCGGAGTTTTTCGGTATATTCATGCGTGCCTGCAACAAATCGTTCGCGATGATCGGCATGCAGAATGCCCGGTTTCCAGTCACACTTGATGTCATGCCTGGTAATCAGGCTTTTGACGATATCCTTGGATTGCTCGGCAATATCCCATAGCTTTCTGGCATCGTCGCGACCGACCATCTTTTCAAGATCGTCCTGTTCACGGCGCTGTCCCGATCCGACCTGCCCGCCATTGCGTCCTGATGCCCCCCAACCGACCCGATGCGCTTCGAGCAACACCACACTATACCCGCGTTCCGCCAGATGAAGTGCCGAGGACAGTCCGGTAAACCCGCCGCCGACAACAACAACATCGCAAACCTGATCCCCATCCAGTTCGACAAAGGGTTCGGTCTTGTTGGCCGTCGCGGCGTAATAGGACGACGGATATGCACCGGACTTGTCATTTGCGGTCAGGAAGCTTGGGGTAAACACGCGATGCCTCGGATTGGTTGTCTTGAGATTTATAATCCCGTCATGGTGCCGGAATTGATCGGACCATCAAGGGAAAACTGGCTAGAACCAGCCTTCGCACATGCTTTTCACCGATTATGTCAAAACAGGCAACAACCGGAACAAAGGATTGCGCAAAAACCGGTTTATAAGGGTAATTCAGCGCGCTTGCGTTACGGCTTCAACCATGCGTAGCGCGGTTTTGGTCGCAGCACATCCGCCGCGTGCCGTGCATCGCAAATCCGGATGCATCATGGCCCCGATTTTAACCGTCTGATCGACCAACTCGTCATATCCCAACACGGCATCAAACCCGGCCATAACCGCCATTGCCGATGAAAAGGCGTGTGACACCCCGGCAACATTGCGCGCATGGCACGGGATTTCAACATCCCCACCAACCGGATCACATACAAGGCCCAACGTATTCATCAAACACATGCTGGCAGCGTCAAAACATTGCACAGGTGTTCCGCCAAATGCCTGCGCCACACCCGCGGCCGCCATTGCCGCCGACGCCCCCGTTTCCACAGAACAGCCCCCGCATTCCGCGGCAAACGTGCCACGTGCGGCAAACACGGCCCCCACCAGCGCCATCGCCTGCAACGCATCGGTCGCTCCATCCAGATCAATGCCATGCCGGATAAGGCCATACAGTGTGCCCGGAACCACACCTGCACTGCCTGCCGTTGGTGCAGCACAGACCAGTCCGCGATTGGAATCCCGTTCCATCGCCGAAAGGGCACCTGCAATCGCATCCTGTAAAACCGCCCCGCCTAGTCCTGCGGGCAAATTGGCATCGCGAACCTTGCGCGCACGCAGGGTTAAAAACCGCATCACATTGTCTTCGGGCTTGGCATCGAACCCTTCGGCCACCACACGCAACATCAATTCACACCGTTCACGAAAAAGCGCGCGCGTTGCATCACGTGAAAGACCAAGGCGCCTTGCTTCCAGAACCAGGCCCGCCTCGGCAAGCGATCCTCCTTGCTGTTCGGCCACCGCGATGACCGCATCGCTAGTCGAAAACAGATCATCAGTGGCACACACCGGATATTGCGAGGCAGCAGCGAAACGAACGTCTTTGATACCGTCCTGATCACGCAAAGAGGCTATCAACGTTGTATCAGGCAAGGCCTGCAGGGCAATTTCGCAGCGATCATGATCCGGATCGACCGATATTCCGAGCAACCTGTTGCCATTCAAAGCAAGCCCGGCCGCAATGTTATCTGCCCGCGCACCGATATCAGGCCCCCAGACAAACACACTTGCGGTTTTGCCCGTCAGAAAGACCGGTTCGCCATTCATCGCATCGATGTAATACATCCCGCCACCAACAGATGCACCGGCATACAGATCGGCACGATCCGCGCCATTCCGCTCGGTTACGGTCAGTTCAAGGTCAACCCGGTTGGGATGGTTGTTGTTTTCAAGTTCGACGATTTCGACCGCGAAGAGAAATCCCTCGCCCCGCGTCACACGCGGTAAAATGTCACGGTAATCTGTATCCGTCAGCGCCGCCCCGGCAAAACCGGCGGCAAAATTTTCATCCGAACTTTGTGCCTGATACACGGGCGCAAACGACCCGCGCGGATCAAACCGAACAATCGCCTTTTTCAAAACCTCGCCATTGCTGCACGATAATTCGCGCGCGACCCTCGCCATCATATAAGGCGCTGCACAATGGGAACTTGATGGGCCGCGCATCACGGGGCCAATAACGGAATTAAGCAGACTGATTTCTTGCATGGCGGGGCAATCCGGGAAAATTGCATATGATTTTCCCCGATGATCGCGCGCAAGATGGACGAAAGCAATGACCGAAACGAAAAATCCCCGGTCCTGAAAGATCAAAGACCGGGGATGAGCAGTATCAGCGCTGTTTGGTTTCCCATTCAGGATGGACGAAATATGGCGCATTTGATGGTGGCAACGGATCGCGTCCGCGAATGATATCTGCGGCCTTTTCCCCGATCATGATGGTCGGGGCATTCAAATTGCCCGATGCGATTGTCGGCATGATGGAACTGTCCACCACGCGCAGGCCTTCGATACCATGCACGCGCGTTTTTTCATCCACCACTGCCATATCGTCGCTGCCCATCTTGCACGAACAGGACGGGTGATAGGCACTTTCGGCATGATCGGCGACCCATGCATTGATTTCATCATCGGTCTGAATGTCCCTGCCCGGCGAAATTTCAATACCGCGCAGGTCCTTGAAGGCATCCTGTGCGAAAATCTCGCGGGTCAGACGCACGGATGCGCGCATTTCTTCCCAGTCTTCCGGATGGCTCATGTAATTGGGATCAACAATCGGGCGCTTTGCCGGATCGTTTGATGCCAACCGGACCGTGCCGCGCGATTTGGACCGCATTGGACCAACATGCGCCTGGAAGCCATCCTTTTCGGCGGCTTTGGATCCGTTATAGTTAATCGCAGCCGGTATAAAGTGATATTGAAGGTCAGGATGCTGAACACCCGCTTTTGACCGGATAAACCCACCGGCTTCAAAATGGTTGGTCGCACCAAGCCCGGTTTTGAAAAGATACCATTCCAACCCGATCTTGAATTTGTTCCAAGGATCAAGCTTGCTGTTCAGACTGATCGGCTGGGTGCATTCCATCTGGACGTAAAGTTCCAGATGGTCCTGAAGGTTCTCCCCAACACCGGGGATATCGGCAACCACATCAATCCCGTGTTCGCGCAAATGTGCTGCCGGACCAACTCCAGACAACATCAAAAGCTTTGGCGAATTGATCGATCCTGCCGAAATAATCACCTCGCGCTCGACCGTCGCGCGTTTGAGTTCACCACGGTGGGTGAAATCAAGTCCGATGGCGCGTTTTCCATCAAAAACAACGCGCTGCGCCAGTGCCTTGTCATGAACTGTCAAATTCGGACGTTTCATTGCCGGATGCAAATAGGCCCGCGCGGTTGACCAGCGGCGGCCCTTGTAAACCGTCATATCCATCGTCCCCAGACCTTCCTGGCGATAGCCATTCTGGTCGGGAGTAAATTCATAACCCGCTTCCTGCCCGGCCTTGATCCAAGCCTTGTGCAACGGGTTTTTGCAAGCCCCCGTGGTGACATGCAGCGGGCCATCTCCGCCATGATATTCGTCACCATTGGTGTCTTCGTTGCGCGTATCGGCCTTGCGGAAATACGGCAGGCACCGCGCATAATCCCATTCTTTCAGCGCCGCATCCTGTTCCGCCCAGCGATTGTAATCAAGCGCATGACCACGAACATAGGCCATGCCATTGATTGAACTGGAACCACCAAAGACCCGCCCGCGCGGTGTTTCCATACGGCGATTGTTAAGGTTCGCCTGCGGCGTCGTCCAATAGGCCCAGTTATAGGTTTCCGACTGCATCGGATAGGAAAGTGCGGTTGGCATATGGATGCGCCAATCCCACCAATGATCAACCGGTCCGGCTTCAACCACCAGAACCTTGACTTCCGGGTCCTCGGTCAGGCGACTGGCCAGAACGGCACCGGCAGAACCGGAACCGACAATAACGTAATCGTACTTTTCCGTGGTGGTCGGCGTGTTCATGCTTTTTCCTTATCTTCAACAGGTTGCAGGCAGCCATTCACAGTTCTGAACCGTGATCAATAAGGCGCCTCGACGTCACCGGTTTCGACATAGACGGATTTGATCCGGGTATAATGTTCAATCGCGGCCCGGCCATTTTCGCGGCCCACCCCGGATTTCTTGACCCCGCCGAACGGCATTTCAATCGGGGTGATGTTATAGGTATTGATCCAGCAAGTTCCTGCCTCAAGCCGCGCGACAACTCGGTGCCCGCGCGACAGATCGCGGGTAAACACCCCCGCAGCCAGACCATACTGCGTATCGTTAGCACGTCTGATGACTTCGTCTTCATCCCTGAAGGTCAGGACCGACATCACCGGACCAAAGATTTCCTCACGCACAATAGCCATATCATCGGCGCAGCCGGTAAAGATGGTCGGGGCCACAAACAGGCCGCCTTCGGGCATGTTTTCGGTAACCGCATGACCGCCAAGAACGCATTTCGCCCCCTCGCCCTTGCCGGTTTCGATATAGGACATGATCTTGTCGAATTGAGCTTTGGTCACGATCGGACCAACCTGGGTTGTCGGTTTTTCCGGATCACCAAGAACAAGATCCTTGCTGCGCGCAATCAGTTTTTCGATGAAGGCATCGGCAACGGTTTCATGCACAAAAACGCGTGTGCCGTTCGAACAAATCTGCCCGGATGAATAAAAGTTCGCCATCTGCGCGCCCGATACGGCGTTATCCAGATCGGCATCTTCAAACACGATCATCGGCGATTTGCCGCCAAGCTCCATGGTCACGGCCTTCATGCCGCCTGCGGCAACTGCGGCGACCTTGGCACCGGTCTCGGCCGAGCCGGTCAACGAGATTTTATCAACGCCCGGATGTTCGACCAGTGCCGCACCACAAGCACGCGCGCCCTGAACCACGTTGTAAACCCCATCGGGAAGACCTGCTTGCTGCAATGCCTCGGCCACCGCAATCGCCGAAAGCGGCGTGACTTCGGAGGGTTTGTAAACAACCGCGTTTCCGCACGCCAATGCCGGTGCGGCTTTCCAGCAGGCAATCTGGATCGGATAGTTCCACGCCCCAATCGCACCGCAAACGCCAACCGCCTCGCGCCGGGTATAGGCAAAATTGCCGCCAAGATCGATATGCTCTCCCGATAGGCTTCCGGCCACACCGGCAAAATATTCAAGACATTCGACACCGGAAATCACGTCAACAATTTCGGTTTCCTGAATGGCACGGCCCGTATCACGGGTTTCTACCAGCGCCAATTCATCGTTACGGTCCCGCAGGATTTGGGCCGCCTTGAACAAAACGCGCGCCCGTTCAGCCGCGGGCGTGTTTTTCCAGATTTCAAAACCGGCACGTGCGGCCTTCACTGCAGCATCAACATCGGCAGCGGTGCTTTCCTTACCCTTGGCAAGGACCTTATTGGTCGCGGGGTTCAGCGTGACCATTTCCGCACCCGAACCGGCAACTTTTTTGCCGTTGATAAAGTTCTGGATCTGATAAAGGCTCATGTCGAAACTCCTGCAGGCCACACCGGAAACGGGCAGCCCTTTTTTTAAGTGTATGTCTCTTGACTAGCGCGCGGGCGAACTCGCCAGATGCAGGTGCATGGTATCAAGCACCATTTTCCGCGCCGCCGCGACATTGGCGCGTCCCGGTGTCAAACCGGACCGCACCCAGATGCCGTCGATCATGGCAGCAGTGACCGCCGCAATTTCTTCGGCCCGCTGATCGGTTGTCAGCCGGCGCAACTCATGGCGTAAATTCGATGCCAGTCGCTTGAAATAAACCGCATTCAATCGACGCAGCGGATCGGAAAACGGCACCTGCGACCAGAATGACAACCACGCACCAATCACCTGCGGCGTGAATTGTTCTTCGTTGAAGTTTGTATCAACAATCGCTTCAAGACGTTCGTGGGGTGTTTTCGCCTTGGCAACGCGGCCCAGAAAATCGCTACGCAATTCCTGCATCAGAAAGCGCATCGTTGCTTCCAGAAGCGCATTCTTACCGCCAAAATAGTGCGAAATAATTCCTGACGACATCCCCGCCGCCCCGGCAATCCGACTGATCGTGGTATCGGCAAAACCAAAGCGGTGAATGGTCTCGATCGTGGCATCGATCAGTTGCCTGCGGCGTACAGGCTGCATTCCAACCTTGGGCATTACTAATCCAATTCTAAGCGATCCGAAGGACTTAGGCCTGTTTGATGACGCAAATGCGACTTTTTCGCCCTTCGCAATTGACCTCGGGGGAATATGCTGTATTTTAATTGAACAATCAATCAATAAAAAACGCCGTCTTTTGTGGCGCGACGTTAACAGGGAAAGTGCCTTGGTTGCGCGGCTTTATGGCTGTTTTTATGATTATTCCGGTCTATGTGACCGGGTTCAGGGGACCCGATCACATGGTTTTGGACGGGTGTTGGCGGTGCCAGATGCGCATCGTTTTACATGCGTCTGGCCTCCGGAACCGAAAGTCTGATGGCGGCGATATTGCCACCATCAGTAACCGCTAGGTCCACACAAGGGAGAACCATAAACATGACCACACGTTCCACCATTGGCCGTCTTCTTGGCACCACTGTCATTGCCACCACCCTTCTGGGGGCGGCCGGTGCACAGGCGGCTGATAGCGATGCTTGCAAAACCGTAACATTTTCTGATGTTGGCTGGACCGACATCACCGCGACCACGGCAACCGCATCGGTTATTCTCGAAGCACTTGGCTATGACGCTGAAACCGAACTTCTTTCCGTTCCTGTCACCTATACCAGCCTTGCCAACGGGGACGTTGACGTCTTCCTCGGTAACTGGATGCCGACAATGGCAGCAGACATTGCGCCCTATCTGGAAAAGAAAACCGTCGTCAGCACCGGTGCCAACCTTGAAGGCGCTAAATATACGCTGGCCGTTTCGAAAAATGCTTATGACGCGGGCCTCAAGGATTTCGCCGACATCGCCAAATTCAAGGATCAGCTTGATGGTGAAATTTACGGGATCGAGCCGGGCAATGATGGCAACCGCCTGATCCAGGACATGATCGACAATGACCAGTTCGGCCTCAAGGGCTTTGAACTTGTTGAATCTTCCGAACAGGGCATGCTGGCCGAAGTCAAACGCAAATCGGCACGTGACAAATTCATCGTTTTCCTTGGCTGGGAACCGCACCCGATGAATGCCAAATATGACATGGCCTATCTTGATGGTGGCGATGACGTATTTGGTCCTAATTTCGGGGGCGCTACGGTTCATACCAATCTGCGTGCCGGTTACACCGATGAATGCCCGAATGCCGGTAAATTCGTCACCAACCTGAAATTCAGCCTCGATATGGAAAACCAGATCATGGATGCCATCCTGAACGAAGGCACCGATCCGGAAGATGCCGCAACCGCATGGCTTAAAGCCAATCCGGATGCCGCGATGGCCTGGCTTGACGGTGTCACCACCTTTGACGGTGGCGATGCCAAGGCAGCGCTTAAAGATGAACTCGGTCTCTAGGGTCCAGCTTCAAATACATAATGCCGGTACGTTGTCCCCATCACAGGCAGCGTATCGGCACATTTTCTTTGTTCAAATAATGGAAAAATCCAATGGAATGGCTCACGGAAACTAAAATTCCGCTGGGACGGTGGATTGCATCCCTTATGGATGCGCTTAACGAGCATGCCGACTTCGTGTTTTACACCATCTCGGACGTTCTTGAATTCATTATCGAAAACACAGTCGACCTGCTGGTCTGGTTACCGCCGTTTCTGATTATCGCGCTATTTGGCGTGCTGGCTGCATGGCTGCACAGATCATGGAAACTGACGGCCTTCACTGTTCTTTCCCTGCTTCTGATCGTCAATCTTGGCTATTGGGAAGCCACCATGGAAACGCTCGCACTTGTGATCTATGCGACGCTGTTCTGTATGGTGATCGGGGTACCGCTTGGCGTAGCATCGGCACATCGCCCCTGGCTTTATCAGGCATTGCGTCCGGTTCTTGACCTGATGCAGACGATTCCGACCTTTGTCTATCTGATCCCGACCCTGATCCTGTTTGGTCTTGGTGTGGTTCCGGGACTGATTTCGACCGTGATCTTTGCCATTGCCGCCCCGATCCGCCTGACGCATCTTGGCATCGCCAGCACGCCAAAGGCACTGATTGAAGCTGGTAGAAGCTTTGGCTGCACGCCGCGGCAATTGCTTTTCAAGGTCGAACTGCCATCTGCCATGCCATCGATCATGGCGGGCCTTACCCAATGCATCATGCTGTCGCTGTCCATGGTGGTGATTGCCGCTCTTGTCGGGGCAGATGGACTTGGCAAACCGGTTGTTCGCGCCCTTAACACGGTCAATATCGCCCAAGGCTTCGAGGCCGGCCTTGCAATTGTGATCCTGGCCATTGTGCTGGACCGCATCTGCCGCCGCGACAAATCAGAAAATACGGGGCAGTAATCATGAGCAATGCTGTTGAATTTGATAATATCGACGTCATTTTCGGGGATAAGCAGGCTGAATCACTTGCCCTCCTCGACGCCGGTAAAAACCGTGACGAAATAGCCAAGGAAACCGGCAATATCCTTGGTGTTGCCAATGTCAGCTTTGATGTCCCGCAGGGTGAAATCTGCGTTCTGATGGGGCTTTCGGGCTCGGGTAAATCCTCGTTGCTGCGCTGTGTAAACGGGCTTAACCGCGTTTCACGCGGATCGCTTCGGGTACATGACGGAGACTGGATGGTCGATGTCACCAGTTGTGATGCCAATACGCTACGCGATCTGCGTCGTAAATGCGTTGCCATGGTCTTTCAGCAATTCGGCCTGTTCCCTTGGCGCACCGTCGAAGACAATGTCGGATTTGGTCTTGAGCTTGACGGCATGGGACCGAAGGAACGCCGTGAAATCGTCCGGGAAAAGCTGGCCCTTGTCGGGCTGGATCAGTGGGCCGGAAAATATGCCCACGAACTTTCAGGCGGCATGCAGCAGCGGGTCGGCCTTGCCCGTGCCTTTGCCACCGATGCACCGATCCTTTTGATGGATGAACCGTTTTCGGCCCTTGATCCGCTGATCCGTAACCGCCTGCAGGACGAGCTTCTTGATCTTCAGGAAAAGCTTAATAAAACCATCCTGTTTGTCAGTCATGATCTGGACGAAGCCATGAAGCTTGGCAATTCAATTGCCATCATGGAAGGTGGCTATGTCGTACAGCATGGCACGCCCGAAGACATCGCCCTGCGTCCGGCCAATGAATATGTCGCGGACTTTGTCGCCCATATGAACCCGGTCAATATCCTGCGCGGTCGCGCCATCATGCACCGCATTGACCGCGATCAGCGCAACACGACCGGCGAACTTTCCGTCGAAGACGAAGATATCCGCATCACGCTTCAGGACGGCATCATTCGTGCCGCCAATAGCGGCGAACATGGCGAGTTGAAGCTAATCCAGTATGACGGCAACCTGCCGGACGATCTGGACGGGACCGACAATTCGGTCATCTTCGTTGCCGATGATACCGTACTTCTCAAAGACCTGATCGAAATGCGCAGCATCACCCAGAATCCGGTGCTTCTGACCCGCGAGGGACGCATTTCCGGCACATTGGGCCGCAAGGAATTCTTTGAAAGCCTGACGCAGACAGCAACCGTCGCAGACTGATCATCAAAAAAGGCGCCCCGCAAACCGGGCGCCTTTTAAATACCATTTCAATTTCGTCTTTTATCCACCGGTTACCGGCGGAAACAGCGCGATTTCGCTGGCACCACGAACATCACGTTCGCCTTGCGCATATTCCTGATCAACCGCAACCCGGATGATCGCCGGATCGGCCAGCGCGTCAGCGAAATTCGCCCCCCTGCCCGGCATCCATGCCAGAAGGTCGGCAACGGTTTTCACATTTTCCGGCAGTTCAACCTCTTCCTCTGCCATGCCGATACGATCCTTGACCCAGGAAAAATAAACCAGCTTCATCTTCTATCCCGTTCGCTTGAAATCCGTGTTTGGCCGCATGCTTGCGCAAACACCCGCAATCCGCAAGCCCCGATCACATCCTGTTTACGGATAAACAAAATAGCCATCCGGCGCATTGCCAAGCCGCCCGGTCAGGTTTTCAATAAAAAACCGCTCCGCCCGGCCAAGCGACATGCGCGGATTGGTCACCAGATAGATATCAATTGCCGGCGGCGCATCATAGGGCGGCAGGCGCCATAACTGCCCGCGTTCCATCGCGTTTTGCACCACATGGATCGGCAACGGACCAATACCAAGCCCGGCATTGATCAGGCGGCGTACTTCTTCCAGATGCGGGCTGGTGGCGATCACCTTGCCTTTCATGCCTTCGCGCGCGCGCAATACCGCAACCGGGGCCAGCGCATCGGAAAGCTGATCGGTGGAAAACGACACGAATGCCTCGCTGCGCAAATCGGCAAGTGTCAGGTTTTCCCGGCCAAACAAATGATGTGTCGGCCCGCAAAAGAACCCGAAATGCTCGCGATACAGTTTGCGATATTCCAGCCGGGGATGCTGTTCATTCACAAGACAAATGCCGAAACTCGCCTGTTGGGACAGGACCTGACTTGTTACATGGGCGGATGTCGCGACGTTGATTTCATAGGTGACTTCGGGATGTTCGCGATTGAATTCAAACAACGCATCGTCAAGCGGCGGAAACACCACATGACTTGCCAGCCACAAATGCAAATGCCCGCTAAGCTGATTGCCACTGTCCGACATCACATCGGAAAGTCGGCCAATCGCCCCGCAAATCTCGCGGCATTCATGATAAAGCGCCAATCCCTGTTCGGTGACCTCAAACCGGCCGCGTTCCCGGTCAATCAGGCGCGCGCCGATCTGATCTTCAAGCCGTTTAAGCGCATTGCTGACACTGGGCTGGCGCAAAAGCAGCCGGTTGGCCGCCCCTGTGATCGACCTTTCTTCGACAATCACCGTAAAGGTATGCAACAGGTTCCAGTCGAATTGCCGTTTTAAAAGGTCGCTCATTTCCCCACCCATAGCAATTGGCTATGCAATCCATTCTACTTATCTATTTGCGCTATGTGCAAGTCTGGGGTGAAATGATCAGACATATTCATTCACGGCCAGATAACCGCGCATGGCAAGCAATTGCCAGAGCACAATAACGGGAGGCAAAAATGGCCGCAGATGTAGCCGGGGCACGCAGAACGCCCTGGGTCCTGCTATCGCCGTCACTGGCGACGATATCGCTGTTATTGATCGTCCCGATGATGTTCATCGTGGTTTATTCGTTCTGGCTGCGCACCGCGACCGGTGCTGATCAGGTCGGATTTTATCTCGATAACTGGATCGAAGTACTTGGCGACCGGTTTTACCGCGATATCCTGTTTCAGACCTTTGCCATTGCCTTTTACACCACGGTGATCTGTGCGCTGGTTGGCTATATCCCGGCCTATTTCGTTGCCAACACCCCGATGAAATCGAAGACTTTCCTGCTGTTGATGCTGATGCTGCCCTTCTGGATCAGCTACATCATCCGCACCATGTCGTGGATCAACATCCTTGGCACGTCGGGCGCGCTCAACACATTGATGATCTCGCTTGGCATCATCGATGAACCGATCCAGATGCTCTACAATCAGACGACAGTTGTTCTGGGTCTTGTGCATTATCTGCTGCCCTTCATGATCCTGAATGTCTATGTCAGCCTGGATGGTATTGAAAAAAACCTTACCGAGGCCGCCCAAAGCCTTGGCTGCACCGGCTGGCAGGCCTTCCGCGAAGTCACCCTGCCCCTGTCCTTCCCCGGTCTCGCCGCCGGATCTCTTCTGTGCTTTGTTCTGGCCGCGGGCACCTATATCACCCCGATCGTTCTGGGCGGGCCACGCGACGCGATGTTTGCCAATCTCGTGTTCGAGGCCATCGTCACACAGCTTAACTGGCCGCTGGGTTCCGCCCTTTCGCTTGTCCTGCTGGCCCTGCTGGGTGCGCTGGTTGTCATTTACACCCGTTATCTTGGCGTCGATCAGATCGCCAAAAGCTTCAAATAGGGGAATGTAATGATGTCCGGCTGGTCCCTGATCCGTATCGCCACAATCCTTGTTTATCTGTTTCTGTTCGCGCCGGTCGCGGTCGTCATCCTGTTGGCATTCAACGCCAACCAGTTCGGCAGTTTCCCGATCGAGGGCTTTTCAACACGCTGGTTCGAAGCATTGTGGAACAACGATGCCATTATCCGTGCATTCAAAACATCTCTGTTGCTGGGCGCGCTGACCAGTGCAATTTCAACGACGTTTGGCACGCTCGCGGCACTTGCCATGGTCAGGTACGATTTTCCGGGGAAGCGTTCAATATCAACGCTTCTGGTTGCTCCAATCCTGATCCCCGAGGTCGTCCTGGCTGTGGCTCTTTTGCTGTTTTTGCAATTCCTCTCCATGCCCAAAAGCTTTGGCCTGCTTCTGATGGGGCATGTCGTTTTCACCCTGCCCTTTGTGGTTCTGGTGGTTCAGGCGCGCCTTGTATCGATCCGGCGCGACGTCGAAGAAGCCGCCATGAGCCTTGGCGCAACTCCGATCCAGACTTTCTTTGAAATCACCCTGCCGCTGATGATGCCGGCTGTCATGGCCGGGATGCTGTTTTCATTCACCATTTCGTTTGACGACATTACCGGCACCCTGTTCTGGAAACCAGGCGGGGTTGAAACCGTCCCAACCCAGATTTTTGCCATGCTGCGCAATTCCATCAGCCCGGAAATCAATGCACTGGGCGCTGTGATGGTGATCTTCACCATCGCGCTGCCATTGATTGCCACCGCCATTGCACGCATCGCATCAGCGCGAAAAATACGCGCACAAAAAGCCGCTGCCTAACAAACAACAGATACCGCGGGAAACCGCCAAAACCAACAACAAGACCATAAAAAAGAAGACCATAAGACCGACAAGAAAACGGATAAAAACCTTTATCAGGAGGCCTTAAATGGACGAGACGAAACGCTATGAACGCCTGCTAACCCGCCTTAAAGACGGTGATATCAACCGTCGCACTTTTCTGACCGTTCTGGGGGCTGCGGGTGTCACCGCCGGGATCACCGGTGGCCCGATGGGCATGCTGACCCGCAACGCCCTTGCCGCAACACCAGAACAGGTCCGCTTTGACGGCTGGGGCGGTGTGGTATCCGAGGCATTTGAAAAATACGCATTTGCCCCCTATACCGAGAAAACCGGGATCAAGGTCGTATCGGGCACCTTTGGCGGTGCGGACGAATATATCGCCCGCGTCAAGGCGGGCCAGCCGGGCGAGTTTAACCTTGCCCACCTGTCGGGTGTGTTTGACTATGCCCGATATCATGGTCTGGAACTGACGTCCGAGCTGAACGAAGCCAATATTCCGAACCTCAAAAACGTCATTCCCGGCCTGATCGAACCGCTGCGCAAAATCACCGGCGGTACCATTTCGGCGGTTCCCTATGATTACGGCACCACCGGCATTGCCTATAACCGCAAATATATCAGCGACGATGAAGCCAAGGCCAAAGGTGCCAAGCTGATGGTCGATGAAGCTTACAAAGGCAAGATCGGCGGCTGGGGCGAATGGAAAACCCGCGTCTGGTACGGTGCCCTGCAATCCGATCAGGACCCGAATGCGATCAAGGATATCGACGCCGTCTGGGACATGATCCGTGCCCATCGCGATCTGGCCCTGAAATACTGGAGCTCAGGGGCCGAACTGATGAGCCTTCTGGCCGAAGAAGAAATCTATGTCACCGAAGGCTGGTCCGGGCGCATCAAGGCATTGCAGGATCAGGGCCACGATATCGGCTATCACGACCCGAAAGGCGGTCTTGGCTGGCAGGAATGCCTGTTCGTTCTGCGCGGAAGCCCGATGGCAGCCTGTGAAGAACTTCTGAACTTCATGCTCGAACCCGAAGTCGCGATTGCGGTTGCCGAAGGCCAAAGCTATCCGCCTGCTCTTGATCCGCAGAAAGTCGAACTCGGCAAAGTCATCCCGACCCTGCCCGCGTTTGATCCATCCGGCACGCTCAAGGAACTCAGCTTCTTTGATCCGGCCTACTGGAACGAACACGAAGCCGACTGGTCGAAAACCTTCTCGCGGGTTCAGCGCGGCTACTAAGCCGGACTGATCGCATAAACCGGAACCCCGGTCGTTGTTTTTAAATAATGGCCGGGGCACCACCGCCTTTTTCTGACAGGGTTATTTGTGATGGCTGACATCGAAAATGCGGTCGAACTGCAAAATGTCGTCAAGCGTTACGGCGAATTTACCGCCGTGCAACGCATGGATCTGACCGTGCCTGACAACAGCTTCGTGACCTTTCTGGGTCCATCGGGCTGCGGCAAGACCACGACACTTCGCATGATTGCCGGACTGACCGACATTACCGAAGGCGATTTGCTGATCCGTGGCAAACGGGTCAATGCCCTGCCGATCCACAAACGCAATCTGGGACTGGTGTTTCAGAACTACGCCCTGTTCCCGCACAAATCCATTTACGACAATATCGCCTTTGGCCTGAAATATCGCAAGGTGTCCAAATCCGACATCCGGGAAAAGGTCAATCGTGCCCTTGATCTGGTGCAACTGCCCCATGTTGCCGACCGGTATCCCAACCAGCTTTCCGGCGGGCAGCAGCAGCGCATTGCCCTTGCGCGCGCCATCGTGATCGAACCCGATGTGCTGTTACTTGATGAACCGCTATCTGCCCTTGACGCCAATCTGCGTGAAGAAATGCGGGTCGAACTGAAACGTATTCAGCGCGAACTGGGTATTGCCACCGTTTTCGTCACCCACGATCAATCCGAAGCCCTTGCCATGTCCGACAAACTGGTGGTGATGAATAACGGTGTCGTCGAACAGGAAGGCGCGCCTGAAGACGTCTATAACAATCCCGCATCGGCCTTTGTTGCCGATTTCCTTGGTCATTCCAATATCATTCCTGCTGCCCTTGGTGCACCGGATGCGGCCTTTACCAAGGTTGCCCTGCAAAGCGGCGAAACATTGCTGACCACGTCCGAACAAACCGCCAAAACCAATGGTTCAAAAGACGTCCGCGCCGTTATCCGCGCTGAAAAAATCGGCCTGTCGGATCAGAACGGTGCGACGGACGGTGTGATTGCCATCCCCGGCAGGATCAAAACGGTGGATTATCTGGGGCAGCAGGCCCGCTATTTCGTCACGGCCAATGGTCGTGACTGGCAGGTGATCAACCCGATTGATGCCCGCCCCCATCACGAAGGTGCCGATGTGTTCATGCACATTGCCGCCCGAAATTGTGTGTTGTTACCCGGTCATAACGACTGACCGGATCTGGAGTGCCACCCGAAGTGACGCATGATAACCCCAAAACCGGCCATAACCGGGAATCCCGCCTGTTTTATCAAAGCCGTTCGCGTCGGCCGCTGATCGACCATGCCAAGGGCGTCTATATGTGGGATGTCGATGGCAAACGCTATATCGACGCCTCCAGCGGTGCGATGGTCAGCAATATCGGCCATAGCGACCCACGCGTGATTGCCGCAATGAATGCACAGCTTGAAAAGGCCAGTTTCGCCTATCGCCTGCATTTTGAAAATGATGCGGCCGAAAATCTGGCATTCCGCCTTGCCGAACGCGCACCGGGCGATCTGGAACGGGTATTTTTTGTCTCCGGCGGGTCCGAAGCTGTCGAAAGCTGCATCAAGCTTGCCCGTCAATATGCCCTGGCAAAGGGGCAAGCCCAGCGGACCAAGATCATTTCGCGTTTCCCCAGCTATCACGGCTCAACCCTTGGTGCGCTTGCCATCACCGGCTATACGCCGATGCATGCGCCCTTCGCCCCGATGATGGTGGACCAACCCAAAATTCCGGCCCCGACCTGCTATCTGGATCGCGATGATCTGAGTAATCATGAACGCGGCCTGAAATACGCCAACATGCTTGAGGCCGAAATACTCAAACAGGGCCCTGAAACCGTTCTTGGTTTCATCATGGAACCGGTTGGCGGGGCTGCGACCGGCGCACTGGTTGCGCCTGACAGCTACTATGCCCGCATTCGCGAGATCTGCGATCAATACGGCATTCTTCTGATCTATGACGAGGTCATGACGGGTGCCGGACGCACTGGCAAATATTTCGCCGCCGAACATTGGGGCATCACGCCGGATATCTTGGCCGTATCAAAGGGACTGGCGGCGGGTTATGCCCCGCTGGGGGCGATGATTGCGCCTGATCGTATTGTCGGCCCGGTTCTTGATCATGGTGGCTTTATCCATGGTTACACCTATGCTGGCAATCCGATGGCCTGTGCAGCGGGCAATGCGGTCCTTGATGTGATTGATGAAGACAACCTTCTGGAAAATGCGACCCAAAGCGGGGCGGCATTAAAGGCCGAACTTGGCAAACTTGCCGATGAATTTCCGATCATCGGCGATGTGCGTGGCCTTGGATTGCTTCTTGCGGTCGAACTGGTCAAAGACCGCGAAACCATGGAACCGATTGATCCCAAACATCTTGCGGCTGCCCGCCTTGTTGATATTGCCTATGACAAGGGCCTGATCATTTACTGGCGTCGCACCCGCGGCGGGTATCGCGGTGATCATGTGATGGTCTGCCCGCCCATGACGATCACACACGATCAGTTTGACGATATCCTCATTCCGTTGCGCGCCGCCCTTGGCGAGCTTCAGGACGAACTCACCCTTGCCGGAGCCTTCGCATGAGCCGGAAAGTCATCATCACCTGCGCCATCACCGGATCGGTTCATACCCCGTCCATGAGCCCGCATCTGCCAATCACCCCCGTCCAGATTGCCGATCAGGCAATTGCGGCGGCAAATGCCGGGGCTGCGATCCTGCATCTGCATGCACGCGATCCCGAAACCGGCTTTCCAAGCCCGGAACCGGCTGTTTTTGATCAATTCCTGCCGCGCATCAAATCGGCCACCGATGCGGTAATCAATATTTCGACCGGCGGCGGCATGACCATGACGGTCAAGGACCGTATTCGTGCGGCAAAGCAGGCAGCACCCGAAATGGCGTCATTGAATATGGGGACGATGAATTTCGGCCTGTTCCCGGCCCTTGCCGGACGCAGCGACTGGAAACACGACTGGGAACCAAAATTTCTCGAAGACAGTCGTGATTTTGTTTTCAAAAACACGTTTTCCGATATCGAAACCATTCTGGCAGATCTCGGCGATGCCAATGGCACAAGGTTTGAATTTGAATGTTATGACGTCGGGCATCTTTATACGCTGGCCCATTTTGTTGATCGCGGCCTGATCAAAGGGCCGATTTTCATTCAGTTCGTTCTGGGCGTTCTGGGCGGTATCGGGGCCGATCCCGACAATCTTGCCCATTTGAAACGCACCGCCGACAAACTTTTTGGCGATCAGTACCAGTTTTCGGTTCTGGGTGCCGGGCGACATCAGATGCCGCTTGCCACCATGTCGGCCACCATGGGCGGTCATGTCCGGGTCGGTCTTGAAGATAACCTGTATCTGCGCAAGGGCGAACTGGCCCCGGACAACGCATCGCAAGTTCGCAAAATCCGCGACGTTCTGGACGGGTTATCGCTTGAAATCGCAACACCGGACGAAGCCCGCGCCATGCTGGGTCTGAAAGGTGCCAATCTGGTCGCCTTTTAGGAAACAACAAACTGCCACCAACACCACGACGCAAAGCCAACGAAAGGCGGCACCCATGATGCATGCCTATTTCTCAGCCGATCAGCTTCGCCATCACGGCCAGACATTCATGGTCGCGGGCGAAGCACGGCCAATCCCCGAAGTCCCCGAACGGGCGGAAATACTGACCACTGCCGTCAAACGGCTTGGGCTTGATTTGCGCACCCCCGATGATTTCGGCATGGGTCCGATTGCCGCCATTCATGCGCCCGAATATCTGAAATTCCTGCAAACCATCCATGCCGAATGGAAGGCTGTTGGTGGATCTGATCTGGTGGTGCCCGGTATTCATCCGTTTGACCGGCTTGGCCCCTATCCGAGGTCACCGGCGGGCAAGGCCGGTTTTCATATGGGCGATACATCCTGCCCGATATCGGCAACCACATGGCAATCGGCCTATGCCAGTGCGCAAACCGCCATTGCCGCCACGCGCCAGGTCCGCGATGGCAATGCCAGATCGGCCTATGCCCTTTGCCGCCCCCCCGGCCACCATGCCAGCCGCGATATCGCCGGTGGTTTCTGTTACCTGAACAACAGCGCGATTGCCGCACAGGAACTGCGTGCCAAATACGACCGGGTTGCGATCCTTGATGTCGATCTGCATCATGGCAACGGCACACAGCATATTTTCTATGCCCGTGATGATGTCATGACGCTGTCGATCCATGCCGACCCGCGTGATTTCTATCCGTTTTTCTGGGGCCATGCCGAAGAACGCGGCCGTGATGCCGGGCTTGGTTTCAACCACAATTATCCCCTGTCCCTTGGCAGCGGCGATGACGCATTTCTGGCCGCCCTTGATCGTGCGCTTGCCATGATCGATCATTTCAGCGCCGATGCGGTTGTCATTGCACTGGGTCTGGATGCATCATCGGATGATCCGTTTGGCGGACTGGCTGTCACACCCGGCGGATTTGCCAAAATCGGCGAAAAAATTGGCGGCATCAATCTGCCAACCGTGCTAGTGCAGGAAGGTGGTTATGTCAGTAACACACTGGCTGAAAACCTTTTTCAGTTTATCAGCGCCTTTCACGCCACCACCGCAGGGAGCCCCAAATGAAAACATCCGATATCCTGATCATTGGCGGCGGTATTGCCGGCATGTCAGCAGCCTATTTTCTCGCCAAACGTGGAAAATCCGTCACGGTTCTCGAACGCGAAGATCAGCCCGGCTATCACAGCACCGGCCGGTCCGCCGCACTCTATAGCGAAACCTATGGCCCGAAAATCATCCGCAAGATGTCGACCGCCAGCCGGGACTTTTTCCTGAACCCGCCCGTAGGTTTCACCGAAAATCCGATCCTGACCCCACGTGGTGTGATCCTGACCGCCGCCCACGGCAATGAAGGCGCGATTGACGAACTGCTTACCGAAGGCCGCGCGAATGGCGCGAATGTTGTCGCCCTGACAGCCGATGATATCAAAAAACTGATCCCGATCCTTAATACCGATCTGATCGCGTGTGGCGCACTTGAAACCGATGCGATGGATATTGATGTTCATGCGCTGCATTGGGGCTTCATCCGCCATTTCAAAAAGCTTGGCGGTGATCTGCTGGTCAAGGCCGATGTCACTGCAATTGCAAAAACCAAAACCGGTTGGCAGGTCACGGCAGGCGGCGAAACCTATGAGGCGCAAATCCTCGTTAACGCATCCGGTGCATGGGCCGATGAAATCGCAAAACTGGCGGGCGTTACCCCGCTGGGCATTACCCCCAAACGTCGTACAGCGGTGATGGTTGATCTGCCATCTGATGTCAATGCGCATGGCTGGCACATGGTATCTGATGTCGGCGAAGGCCTGTATTTCAAGGAAGATGCTGGTCGCCTGCTGGTGTCGCCGTCCGATGCGACGCCGACGGTTCCCCATGATGTCCAGCCCGAAGAACTCGATATCGCCATCACGATTGACCGCCTGATGACGGCAACCACTCTTAAGGTCAATCGCCCCGGCGAAGCATGGGCCGGCTTGCGCAGCTTCTTTGCCGATGGCGATCCGGTATCGGCATTCGACCCAGATGCCGATGGCTTTTACTGGCTTGCCGGTCAAGGCGGCTATGGCATTCAAACCGCCCCCGCAATGGGTGAATATGCCGCCAGCCTGATTTGCGGCGATGGCGTTCCGGACCGGATGGTGAAACTTGGCGTGACCAAAGATGCCCTTGCCGCCACCCGTCCCGGCCTTGGCCAAACCGCGTAAGGATTGAACGGAAATCGTGCCATGACCCATTTTGATCGCAATGAACTGCGCAGTGCCGTTGCCAATCGCCGGGATCGTGCGATTGACGACCTTTGCGCTTTGGTTCGCCATGACAGCCTTCTGGGCAATGAAACATCCGCCCAGAACTGGGTCGCGGATCGTTTCGCCGATATGGGGCTTTCGGTCGAACGGGTTGCGATCAATATTGACGCATTGCGTGATTTACCGGGCTTTTCCCCACCGGTTACGACGGAATATAACGGACGGGAAAATATCGTCGGTATTCATCAACCGGCCAAACAAACCGGACGCAGCCTGATTTTAAACGGGCATATTGATGTCGTGCCGACCGGGCCAGTGGCGCAATGGCGACGCGGACCGTTTGATCCCTATGTCGAACGCGACTGGCTTTATGGCCGTGGGGCTGGCGATATGAAGGCCGGCATCATTGCCTATTGTAACGCCCTTGCCGCCCTTCATGATCTGGGGCTTGAGCCCGCTGCCCCGGTTATCCTGCAATCGGTTGTCGAAGAAGAATGCACCGGTAATGGCGCGCTGGCCTGCCTGCATGCCGGGTATCGGGCCGATTGTGCGATCATTCCCGAACCGTTCAATCAGACGCTGATGACCGCCCAGCTTGGCGTGATGTGGTTTCAGCTTCACGTTACCGGAAGTCCGGCGCATGTGCTTGATACCTCAGTCGGAAGTAACGCCATCGAGGCCGCCTTTGGCTTTTTTGAAACCCTGAAAGAAGTCGAAGACATCTGGAACCACCCCACCCACCGTCATGCGGCCTATGGTGCGCATATCCATCCGGTGAACTTCAATCTGGGCAAGATCGAAGGCGGTGAATGGGCATCAACCGTGCCGCCGGTTTGTTCGACCGATATCCGTGTCGGGTTCTATCCCGGCATGGAATTGGCCAAGGTGCGTGAAACCATCGAAGAAGTTGCACAAAGTGCGATGGAAAATCACCCGGCCTGCAAGGGGGCAGAATTCGACATCACCTATCGCGGTTTTCAGGCCGAGGGATGCGTCATGGACGAAACCCATCCGATGATGACCATGATCGGCGACATTCACCACGAGGTCACCGGCAATACGATCAAAAACTATGCTTCCACTGCAACAACGGATGCGCGGTTCTTCCAGATTTACGGCAATATCCCGGCGACCTGTTATGGCCCGAAAGCCGAACGAATTCATGGCATTGACGAACGGGTCTCGATTTCCAGCATGATGGAAGTCACCGAGGTCCTTGCCCTGTTCATTGCCGACTGGTGCGGCGTTACCAAACGTGATAATCACGCCGCATAATCATACCAAAACCCAATCATATCTTGATATCAGGAGACTTTGATGACCGTTCAGCGTTTTCACACCGGCCCCCGTATGAGCCAGGCCGTTGTTCATGGCAACACCATCTATCTTGCTGGCCAGGTTGGCGAACCGGGCAGCGACGTCACCAACCAGACCAAGGAATGCCTTGCCAAGGTTGATGCGCTTCTGGCCGAATGCGGCGCGTCAAAGGAAAACATCCTGTCGACCACCATCTGGCTTGCCGATATGGCCGACTTCGCCAAAATGAACGAAATCTGGGATGCATGGGTCCCGCAGGGTCACACCCCGGCACGTGCATGCGGCGAAGCCAAACTTGCCACCCCGGACTATCTGGTTGAATTCATCGTGGTTGCGGCAAAACCGTAATCCGGTCACTTCCGACTCGAAGGCAAAACGCCCGGCTGATTTCGCCGGGCGTTTTTATTTTGGCCATTTGCACGGGAATATGAATTCTACCGATCCCGCTCGTCCCGTGTCACGATCAATGACTTGGCTTCCAATGTCCGATGTACCGGGCATTTATTGGCAATCGCAATCAGCTTTTCCCGGACTTCCTCGGTAAAATCACCATGCAGGGTAATGATCCGTTCGAACCGGTCGATCTTGCCGCCCTTTTGTTCGAACTCTGCCCCGCATTCCATACAATCGCTTGCATGGATTTTATCATGTCGGACTTCGACCCGAATGCCATCGACCGGTATCTGTTTCTGATCGGCATACATACGCATCGTCATCACCGTGCATGACCCAAGGGCGGCCGCCAGAAAATCATAAGGTGACGGTCCGCTGTCAAACCCGCCAACATCTTCGGGCTCATCGGCCAACATACGATGATGCCCGGCCAGAACCATCGCCTGAAACTTGCCAAGTCCGGTTTCACGCACCACGACGGCACCGTCTGGCACTTCGTCATTTACCGGGTCTTCGTCGGTAATATAACGCCTGGCCCAGGCGCTGATCACCTCGGCGGCATAGGTCGCATCATCGGGATCGCGTAACAAATGATCCGCACTATCAAGCGACACAAAACTTTTCGGATGCTTGGCGGCATCAAAAATCCGTGCGGCATTTTCAATACCCACCGTCTGATCCATCGGCGCATGCAGCACCAGCAACGCCTTGTGCAATCTGCCGACCGATTTTTCAATATTGTGGGCACGCAGATCGTCAATGAAATGCTTCTTGATCACAAATGGCCGCCCGCTTAACGAAACTTCGGCCTGCCCGTCCCGTTCGATATCTTCAAGGTAATCGGCGAAATTATGGGTCACATGCTCGACATCGGCGGGCGCACCAATCGTTGCAACTGCGGTTGCTTCGGGCACGCTATCGGCCACGGCCAAAACCGCCGCCCCGCCCAACGAATGCCCGATCAGCAAACGGGGGGCGGCAAATTCATGCCGCAGGAAATCGGCCGCACGTTTCAGGTCATCCAGATTGGATGTGAAATTGGTCGATGCAAAATCACCGCCCGATCCGCCAAGCCCGGTAAAATCGAACCGCAAAACGCCAATCCCCTGCATGGTCAGCGACTGCGCGATCTTGCGCGCCGCCGTCAGGTCCTTACTGCACGTAAAACAATGCGCAAACAGCGCATAGGCCCGAACCGGCCCCGTTGGCAAATCCAACCGTGCCGAAAGCTGTGCCCCCAGTGCACCTTCAAAGCTAAGCTTAATCGGCCTTACAGCCATATCGGACCTCCGCCGCCGGTATTTGGCGAATTCATTGTTCATTTACGCGCATTCTAGGCTAGCATGCTGTCTTCGCCACCACGAAACCAAGGGTAATACAGTATGACAATACTGGAAACCAAAAGAACGCTTGTGCGTCACGGAACCCACAACGACGCCCCCTTTATCATGCAACTGCTGAACGAACCGGGCTGGATACGGTTTGTCGGGGATCGCAACATCCATGATCTTGATGCCGCCCGAAAATTTATTGATGACCGGCTTCTCAGCAGCTATCTGAAACACGGTTTCGGGCTTTACATCGTGGACGAAAAAGCAACCGAATGCAGTATCGGGCTTTGCGGATTTGTCAAACGCGACACGCTTGATGCACCCGATATCGGTTATGCCATTACCGAAAGCCATCATGGCATGGGTTATGCGTTTGAAGTCAGTACCGCCCTGATCGACTATGGCCACGATACGCTGGGCTTTGATCGGATATTTGGCTATACGCTGCCGGAAAATACCGTATCGCTTAAACTTCTCGCCAAACTGGGCCTGACCTATGAACGCGATCAGGACGTGAACAACAGCGGTGAAATCTGCAAGCTGTTTGTAAAGGTCGCCTGAACGCAAAAACCCGCATCACTGGATGCGGGTTTGCTCATTTCGGAGCATTGAAAATCGTTATTCCTTGCGGCGAATACCGATCTTGCGCCCGACACCCGTTGGCACCGGCAAATCGCGATGCGCCTCACGGATCAGATCAAGCGTCTTTTGAATGTCATCGGGAAATGCCGCCGAACGGCGCGTTTCCATATCGATATGCATCGTGATGATTTCATTGGTCGCCGACAGCCACCCTTCGGTCCCGTGACGCAATTCGTGATACATGTGAATGCGTTTGTGATCGCAATCCAGAATTTGCGTATGGATCACGAACGGGTCGTTAAGGTGAATTTCCCGGTCATAGGTGATGTGCATTTCAAGCGCAAAGGTCGAAAACCCGCGCCGTTCGGGATAAGTCCGCCCCATCCCGACCCCGTCCAGAAACGCCACAGATCCCAGATCAAAACCAACCACGTAATACCCGACATTCACATGCCCGTTAAAATCGATCCAGTCCTGCGGCACCGTCCCGCGATAGCTTTCCAGCATCTCCGGGGCAAAAAGGTCGGTACTGATCATTTACCGGCCTTTCCCACCGCATCGACAACCGCGACTGCCGCAACAAAATCTTCCAGCGAATGACCAACCGATTTGAAAACCGTACATTCCGTATCTGTCTCGCGTCCCTTGACCTCACCACGCGTCAGGCCGAACAGATCGCCGAGAATATCGGATTTTGAAATCGATCCGGCATTTAGCGGCTGCACCACATCACCGCCCTCGGCCGCGGCCCCTTCAAAACTATCAACATAAATCCGGCATTTCTGCATCAGGGCATCATCGGTTTCGCGCATGGTCGGCTTGAACGCCCCGACCAGATCAACATGCGTCCCCTCGCGAAGCCATTCGCCCCGCACCAGCGGCTCGGTCGAAAGTGTCGCGCATGAAATCAGATCGGCGGTCTTGCAGGCCATTTCCAGATCATCCGTGCCCACCGCTTCAAAACCAAGGGTGGCGGTTTCGGCGGCTAATGCGCGGGCCTTGTCGCCATTGCGGTTCCAGATCGTGACCTTTTTGATCGGACGCACCGACGCATGTGCATTGATCAGATTGGGTGCCATCGCCCCGGAACCGACCATGACCATTTCGCGCGTATCTTGGCGCGCAAGGTAGTCCGCCGCCAATGCCGATGCCGCCGCCGTCCGGCGTGTGGTCAGCTTGGTGCCATCAATCACGGCCGATGGTTGCCCGGTCACCGCATCCAAAAGGATATAAGTCCCAGAAACAGCCGGCAGGTTACGCGCTGAATTCCCCGGCACAACGGCCGCAACCTTGACCCCGGCCGCGCCATCCTTTTGCCAGGCAGGCATGATCAGAAACGTCGCGTCATCCTCATTGCTGCGTTCCATGTTGAAATGGCTGCGTAGCGGCGCTTCGCAGCCATCGGCAAATCCTTGACGGAGCGCCTCAACCAGATCGCGGGGCGAGACGAATTTATCGATTTCTTCGGCAGAGATGAAACGCATGGGCCTTCCTGTAAATTTATTTTCGATTTCAGCGTGGTAGCGTTGATATCTTATACCACGTCAAAGGACATGCGTCACAGGATCGCACACTGTTTTTCACTTTGTTTCCGGTCAAAAATCTTCCCGAAATGGGTGAAATTAACGCTGCAAAAAACGTTTGAAATGGCCAAACAGTGAACCGGTGCCAAGATAAAGTTCTTCAAGCACCGTGAAATGGTTCGCCCCCCATGCCTTATAAACCGGAACATGCAGTCCTTCCCGACTGCAATAGGCGGCATAAGCATCGCTTTGGCGGACAAATTCCGGGCTTTCGTTACTGCCGACCACGACCATCATTTTGATGTCGTGTGGGACGGCATCAAGCATCGGTGAATTATCCGCTGCCGTCGCGGCATTAAGTTGCAGGTCGTTGTTGATACTGGTGAACCGGATCGGTTCCAGATCAAAAACCCCGGAAACCGGAACAACCGCACAAAACGGATAGGCATCATTAAGGGTATCTTCCCAATGATGAACCGCGAGCCGCGCGACAATCTGCCCGCCTGCCGAATGACCGGAAATGCTGATACGATCCCGATCCCCGTTAAAGTCGCCGATATTCTGGTAAATGAAGGTCATGCAACGGATCGCCTGACGGGTGATTTCCGCCACCGTCACATCCGGGCACAGATCATAATTCGCACAAATGACAGTAAAGCCCGCGGCGTTGAGGTCGCGGGCAACAAACGCATAGTCCTTTTTGTCCTGGCTTCGCCAATACCCACCATGGAAAAACACATGCACCGGTGCGTCCGGTTCGGCTGCCGGATAAACATCCATGGTTTCCTGGGGTCCGCCCCCATAACGGATATCGGTCATGTGGTGGACACTTGCCCGTGTATCGTCGGACAAACGAACAAACCGGTCAAAACAGGTCATATATTCCGGCACGGTTTCGCGCGGATTATACTGCCATTCAAGCTCGGCAAGGGTAAAACCACCCCAACTCATCTGAACCTCGTTTGCGTTGCCCGGACCGGAATTATTATCGGCAGATCAAGCCTGTCCGATAATCTTTCTTTATTTTTCAGGTTTTTGCAAACGCTACGCACAAATCCATCACGCAATGCGATACAAATGCGGTCGTGATTGCAAGACCTGAAAGGCAATGGCAGAATATCGAAAATCAATTTTAAAATCAGCCGGATAGACCATGAGCAGCCGCAATATCCAAAGCCCGTTCCCCGCCGATGATGCGGATCGCAATCAGATTTGGGAAATGCTGGTGCCACGCGACATCGCGGCCTTTGTCGCGGCCGACTGGTCCATGGTGCAAGATGACTTCAAGGCAGACGGTTTTTACGCGATTGATGCCTGCAAATCCGACGATCCGGATGACTGGAAAATGATGTTTCCCGATCTGTCAGCCTATCGTGACGAATGGCTGCGTCAGGCGATTGTTGCACAGGAAATCGATTATGCCGAAGACCTGTTTGACGGAGTTTTTCGTGCCACCGACCTTTCGAAAATCGATATCACCGGCAATCGTGCACTGGTGCGCAAACATTTCAACGGCACCATAAAAAAAACAGACGGATCAACCGACCGTCTGCTTTGGAAAACCCATTATTACTGCGAAAAACAGATCGATGGAAAATGGCTGATTACCGGTTTCACCGGCTATCTGCCCAATCACGACCCGGCATAGATACGCTTGCCTTAAAGCACGCAACCACGCGCGGCAACATCAACCGTTTCGATATCGCCATTACGCACCAGATGCACCTGATCCAGCATGTTGCTGACAACGCAGACATGATTCGGGATGATTTCGATCCGCTGGCCGATTTCAAACGGTTTTGTCGCCGGATCGAAATGCAAAATACCGTGTTCCTCGGACAGAGCCTTGACCGCAACATCGGGATGCCCCACGACATAGCCGTATCCGTCAAGGCCCAGCAAATCGGATGTCAGAACCTTTGACCCGGCATCAATGATCGCCCGGCCCGGCGTTGGCAAGGATACGATTTCCGTCAAAACCCGAAGCGCACAATCATCTTCCTTGCAAACCCCACGCGCCATCAGGGATCGGTCATTATAAATATAAGTCCCGATGCGATGTTCGGTCACAGACGGCACTTCATGGGCCAACCACATATCGGGCGTCCCACCGGAACTGCGCACCGGGCATTCAAGGCCAATCGCATCCAGTTCCTTCATGGCCGAGGTGAAAAATGCCTCAACCTTGGCACCACCACCGGTCGCCGGATAGGTCATCAGACCGATAAATTTCACGCCCGGAAGCGATTGAATTTTCTTTGCCAGTTCAACGGCCTCTGCCGGGTTTTGCACCCCGCAACGTCCGCCACCGGTATCGCATTCGATCAGGATTTCAAGCGGCTTGGCACTGTCGGCAAAGGCCCTGGACAATCCTTCGACCACAACCGCATTATCGGCCACCACGCGCAGGCTTTTGATACGGTCAAACAAGGCCCGCAAACGGGCCAGTTTGCGTTCGCCCAATACGTTATAGGTCAGAAGAATATCATCCAGCCCCGCATCTGCCATTACCTCGGCCTCGCCGATTTTCTGGCAGGTGATGCCAATCGCCCCGGCCTTCATCTGCTGGGCGGCGAAGGCAGGAATTTTATGGGTTTTGATATGCGGACGCAGCCCGATCCCGTGTTTGTCGCAATAGGCCTGATAGCTTTCGATATTTCGGTCAACGATATCAAGATCAACAACCGCGCACGGCGTATCAAGTTCGGGATATTGGGGCATTCCGGTCATCGGGGCAGCGTCCTTATCACATCAGGTGGTGGCAGCAATCAGCTTGCAATTGCGGCAAACGGGTCATCAACAATCGGCCATATCGGGCGTGTCAGATGATGATATCCATTGGTTTTCGGATCGGACGGATAAGGTCCGTGGACATCGACATAAATGATCTCGCCCGCAATCTTGGCGAACGCATCGTAGAAGTGATTGGTCGATTTGATAAACAGATATTTTTTCGCCGTCGGATCAATGCCCATATTCGAAAACAGGCTGGGATCGAAGCTTTGCGATCGGTTGGAATTCAGGATCACCTCCCCCCCACCCGGAAGTTCGATCACCGCGCAATCACCCAGCGGTACGATGCTGTCACCGAAATACTGCCATGAGTCGCGCCGGATTTTTTTCACCCGCACTTCGGCATCAATCGGTGCCCCGGCATGTGCACCGGTTTTCCCGCCGAAGCGTAACGGCAATGTCGCGCCCTCGCCGGCCGATATGCAAATCCGAACCGCCATCGGATCCCAGATGGTGCCAACCGCAAAATCGCCAAGCCCGCGCGCCATTACGGCCCGCAGCAAAATCGTGCTGTCACCGGGCACACCGCCGCCCGGATTATCCCACACATCGGTCAGAACAATCGGCCGTGCGTCGCTTGCCAATGCCTGATCAAGCGCGACATCTGGGGTCACAAAACTTGGCCGTGTCGTACCGCGGAACCCAAAAAGCTCCTGACCCAGCTTTTGGGCGAGCTCGCTTGCCTTGGCCGGATTATTGTTGGTGGTCACAATCACCTTGGCACCAAGATCGGGCACATCACCGGCCATAAAGCCGTGAATAAACGATACCGAAAGAACATCACCCGCCCCCTCCATCGCCTTGGCCCGGTCAATAAAGGACCGCATCGGTTCGCGTGACGTCGGTAGAACTTCGATCATATGGCAGTCAAAAACCGCCTTTGTCGGCTTGATCTCTCCGCGAAGCGTACGCAACACCAGATCAACCACCGAACGCCCGGCATCGACAAAATCGGTATGGGGGAATTCCTTGAACGCAACGATGATATCGGCGTTCGCAATGCGCTGCTCGGTCAGGTGGCTATGCGGATCATAACTGGTGCCGATAATAACATCCGGGCCGACAATATCACGAACACGCGAAACCAGATCACCTTCGCAATCCAGATATCCTTGCGCCACCATTGCCCCATGCAGCCCCAGAATAACCGCATCAACCGGCATGGCCGCACGCAACTGCCCCAGAACCTCGTCGCGCAATTGTTCATAGGTTTCCCGATTGACCAAACCGCCCGGCTCGGCCCAGGTGGCGGTTCCCTCGATCAGGTCCCAGCCTTCCTTTGCCGCACGCACGCGCGCCTCGGTAAAGACGGCACTGCACAGCGTCGGGGTCACCGGATGCTGTCCGGGCGGTGCATAGAAGCTTTCCTTGAAATCGGAAAAATCGGTGCGCAACGGCGAGAATGTATTGGTTTCGGTCGCAATAGAGGCGCAAAAAATCCTCATGACCCCATCCTTTTTGTTCTTTGTAATCATCATATTTTATGTGCAAAAGAAAAATGCGTGCGGGTGAAGCACCACCCGCACGCGCATGGATTATTCCATGTAGCGGTGGGCGTTGGCCTTATCGACTTCCGTCTGGAACAGTTCGAGAAGTTCAACGCCTTCCGTGCCCAAAGATTCCTGAACGTGTTTGACCACGACCGGCTGGGTCACATCTTTAAGCTTCTGACGCTCTTGCGCGCTCAATGCCGTGATTTCCATTTTGTCGGTCAAACCGGCAAGACCGCGATCAGATGCCTCGATCACGCGTGAAACACCACGGCTGGCAACCACACAGGACTGTGCTGCATAACGAACAATCTTCTGCTGATCGGCAGTCAGATCATCCCAGAATGCTTTCGACAGCATAAAGGTGTAGGGCGAAAACAGGTGGTTGGTCAGGGTCAGATAGCCCTGCACTTCGTTGAATTTGGCAAAGGTCACGGTCGGAACCGGGTTCATCTGACCATCAATCACACCGGTCTGAAGACCTGCATACACTTCGCCCCACGCCATCGGATAGGCTTCTGCGCCCAGTGACTGCATGATTTTCTGGTGCGACGGCAGCGACATGGTGCGAACACGAATGCCTTTGAAGTCCTCAAGCGTTGCAATCGGATGCTTGGAGTTGGTCACGGCAAAGAACCCGCCGGTATCCGGGAAGCCAAGAACCTTGACATCGCCAAGGGTGCTTTCGATATCCGCCGCCAGTTTCTGACCAAACGGACCATCAAACACGTCATAGGTTGATGCGTTGCTGTCAAACGCAAAGGCAAGGTTCAGAACGTCGATGCGCGGATAATAGGATGCAATCGCCCCGGTCGAGGTCAGGGTCGCCTGAATAAGGCCATCGCGAACCATCTGCACATGTTCGGCCGCCGAACCAAGCTGGTTGGACGGATAAACCTCAACCTTGATCTCGCCATTGGTGTCGGCTTCGACAATGTTGGCGAAAACAGCGGTGCAGGCATGCGCCGGGTTTTCAAACGGGTCTTCCTTGTTGTCATGGGCAAATTTCAGAACCTTGGGTTCCGCATAAGCCAATGACGTGGTGCTGGCCAGCATGGCCGTCGCAAGGGCAAATGCCCCGAAACGCTTCATCGTATTCATTCTACCTCTCCTTGATTAAGGCCTTTTATTTCTGTCCGCGGTCTTGGTTTTGATGCCCCGATCCGGACCTGATCGGGGCGTTTCATTGCCGCCGGTTACCGGAAGCCCAGCAATCGCGGGATCGCGAGGGCAAGATCGGACCAGAAGGCAAACAGGAACAGCACACCCAGCTCCGCCAAAAGGAATGGCCAAAGCTGGGCGGCAATTTTTTCAAGCTTTTCACCCGTGACAGACGACAGCACGAACAGGCACGCACCCACGGGCGGCGTCATCAGCGAGATGTTAAGTGCAAGAACAAAGATGATCCCGGCATGGATCGGGTCCATGCCGATCTGAACCGTCAATGGCACCAGAACCGGAGCCAGAATGATCAGGATCGCATTGATATCCATGACCATCCCGATCATCAGCAACAGGGCGACGATCATGAAAATGACCATATAGGGATCAGACGACAGGCTCAGCACAAGGCTTGCGACTTCCTGCGGAATGCGATTGAAGCTCAGCCACCAGCCAAGGATCGACGCAAAGGCGATGATGATGAAAATCACCCCCGTAACGCGCGCGGTGCGGATCAACATCTTGAAGAAATCGGCAAATGTCAGCGCACGGTAAATAAAGATACCGATAAACAGCGCATAGGCGACGGCGACCGACGCCGCCTCCGTCGGGGTGACAATCCCGCCCAGAATGCCGCCCAGAATGATCAAAGGCATGATCAGGGCCGTGATTGATGATTTGAAAATCTTCCAGATTTCCAAAAGCGACGCGCGGCGTTCGTTTTTCGGCAGGTTCTTGGACCGGGCGGTTACCGCAATCACCGTCATGCAGATCAGACAGATCATCAGCCCCGGCAGAATACCGGCGGCAAACAGCCCGCCAATGGAAACCCCCATAAGCGATCCATAGACCACCATCAGACCGGATGGCGGAATGGTCGGGCCGATGATCGATCCGGCGGCCGTCACCGCACAGGCATAATCGCGGCGATACCCCCGTTCAACCATGGCTGGCACCAGTGTCTTGCCAAAGGCCGCCGCATCGGCGGTCGCCGCCCCGGTCAACCCGGCAAAGAAAACCGATGCCAGCATGTTGGTATGCGCCAACCCACCACGAAAATGCCCGACAAGCGCCTGCGCAAACAGGACAAGGCGGCTGGTGATGCCGATATGGTTCATGATTTCGCCCGCCAGAATAAAGAACGGCATGGCAAGAAACGGGAAAACGTTCAGACCGTTAAAGACTTTGCTTGGCCCCTGAACAAGGAACATGCCCCCGCCCATGTCATAAAGGCCAATCACCCCGGCAACGCCAAGGGCAAAACCAATCGGCATGCCCAGAACCATCAGAACGACAAAAGCAATACCGACGATCATTCTGCGCCCTCCGCCAGATCAATGGGAACAAAACGTCCCTGATCGCGAAGTGCGACCAGCAACAGCTGAATGGCAGCAAGAAGTGACGCAACCGGCACCGCCGCATAAGGCAGCATCAGCGACATGCCAAAAATCATCGCCTGACGGCGCATACCGCCCGCGGCAAAATCAAAGCCATAAATCGCCAGATACAGAAACGCACACAGCGCAATCAGATCGACACAGAACAGCACCGTGCGCTGAACCGGCTTTGGCGTATTGAGGATGAACATCCCGATGCCGATATGTTCACGCCGCGCAATCCCGGCCGATACCGCCAAAAGCGCAGCCCAGATCATCAGATAGCGCGCAAGCTCTTCGGGCCAGGGCAGTTGCCAGTGAAAAATATAACGATCAATCACGCCCAGCCAGACATCCAGCACAAGGGCCAGCATCAGGACGGCAATCACTCGTTCGACCACCCAGTTTAACGACCGGCTGATCATTGCGGCTGTGGTTTCAACACGGCGCAGCGCCATCTTACTCAATCTCTCCGCTGATGAATGTTTTGTGTAATTTTTCTACACATTGAGGATATTTTTGTAGCTTGTCTACATATTTTTGCACCATAATCTTAGATATTACCCCAAATGTTCCGAGACGAATGATATTATAGGTAGTTAAACTACATTTTTACCTATATTATTGGGTCACCTGCCCAAAACCACCGGAAGACAACAACGGCGATCAAGCATTTCGGCAATCAACGCCCTACCCGCTTTGCGGTTAAATCCGGCAGGATGGGCAATCTCGGGATCAAGATCGCAGCTATCGCCTGCAAACTGAAAAAGTGATATTTATCAGCGGGGTGTTGGCAACAACACCTCATATTCGAAAATGATCGGAACGCTTGCATGCAACCTACTGTCGATATCATCAGCCTCCTGCGTCGAAAGGCCGGAACCTTTCCCGCACGCGAACAACGGGTTGCCGACTACGTTCAGGATCATTTGCAGGACGTCACCACCATCGCGCTTTCTGATCTTGCGCAAAAGGTCGGCGTCAGCGAACCGACCGTGATCCGGTTTTGCCGGACCCTTGGCTGCGACGGATTTCGCGATTTCAAAATACGGCTGGCGCAGAACCTTGCGGTCAGCATGCAATACCTGGCCCCCGAAGATCTGGCCGACGACACAACAGCCGCCGACGTGCTTTCCAATCATGTATTGGGCGTGATTGTCGATAACCTTCGCCTGCTGCGCGATCAGCTCTCAAGCACCGAAATCGACAAGGCCGCCGATATTCTGGCCAATGCCCGCCAGATCGCTTTTATGGGCGTTGGCGGCGGCTCAACCACGGTTGCCTTTGATGCCGCCAACCGGTTTTTCCGGCTTGGCATCCCGGCACAGGCACAAAGTGATGGTTACCTTCAGCGCATGCTGGCCTCGACCTTTGGCGAGGAAGATGTGCTTTTTGCCATCTCCACCAGCGGCCGCCCGACCGAACTGATCCACAGTGCCGCCATTGCCCGCCAATATGGCGCAAAGGTCATCTCGATGACCCACCCGCAAAGTCCGCTTGCCGCCGAAAGCGACCTTGTGATTGGCATTGATATGCCTGAAAACCCTGATATTTATAAGCCAACGGCCACCCGGCATGTTTTTCTGGCAACCATCGATATCATTGCCACCGCGGTTGCCCGGCGCACGCCGGACCGAACGCTTGAAAAACTTCGCCGGATCAGGTCATCTTTGCTGACTCTCAATCCGCCGACAGGTCGCCAGCCCATCGGCGACTAATCACGCCACCATCCCATCGAGGCCCCAATGACCCGTACTGCCTTTATCGGCGAATGCATGATCGAGCTTGCCGGAACATCCCCCGGCAGCATTTTTGGCGCGGCGAACCTTGGCTTTGCCGGGGATACGCTAAATGGTGCGACCTATATGGCACGCACCAGCCGCCTGCTTGCAGCGCCTGATACAGATGTTTCCTTCATCACGGCATTGGGAACCGACCCCTATAGCGATGCGATGATTGCCGCCTGGCAGCACGACAATATCGACACATCACTGGTCCGCCGGATCGATGGCGCCCTGCCCGGTCTTTATGCCATTCAGACCGATGAAACCGGCGAACGCAGTTTTTCCTACTGGCGCAATGATGCCGCAGCCAAACAGATGCTTCAGGGCGGCCACGATGCCGTGTTGCGCGATGCGCTTCGCGGGTTTGACTGCCTTTATCTTTCGGGGATCACGCTTGCGATTCTGTCGGAAAAGGATCGCAAAACCCTGATCGATATCGCTGCAAACTTCGCCAAACAGGGCGGCAAGGTCTGCTTTGACACCAATCATCGCCCGCGCCTTTGGTCCGATCAGGACATTGCAATGGCAACCTATCTGGCGATTGCCCCCCATTGCCACACCGTCCTGCCGACATTTGATGACGACAGCGCGCTATTTGGTGACGCCACCCCCGATGCCACGGCCAACCGCTGGCATGCGCTTGGCGCAACAGAAGTCGTTGTAAAATGCGGCGGCGAACCAACCTTTTATTCGATCAAGGATGGTGAAACCGGCACCGTCACACCGCCCAAGGTCACTGATATCATCGATACGACATCGGCCGGGGATTCGTTTAACGGATCATACCTTGCTGCCCGCAATGCCGGGCGTGACGTGCCCGCCGCGATTGCGGTTGCGCAAAAGGTTGCCGGCCGCGTGATTTCACGGCGCGGTGCGCTTGTTGATATCAGCGATATCAAACTCGATCAGTAATCCAGCCGGAACTGAACGCCAGCCTTGCTGTCGATTTCGGTGGTTTCACTGGTGACACTGATATTTGGTGTCAATTCAATCTCAACCTCGACCCCGCTTGACCCCGGGGTCGTTCCGGTCTTGGTCCCGACATAGACCCCGTCCGTCAGGTATTTTCCCACCTTGACGTTCGGGCCGTCTTCGCCGCCGCCCACCTGCAAAACATCAGCCCCGATAAAGCGGCGGATCGACCCAACAATATCAAGGCCACCGCCACCACCCGAAAGCTCGTTCACCGCACTGGCAAGCTGCACGGCCTCAATCGCACTCAGGCTGCCTTGGGACTTGCCAAACAGGACCTGCGACAGGATTTCATCCTCCGGTAGGGACGGATTGGATGTCAGAACCAGTTCCGGGTCGCTTGCCGGGCCTTGGAACCCGGCGGTTACGGTCAGATCATCAGTGGTATAAACCCCTGCGATATCGAGTAACGGATCGGGCGGTGTCGCACCGGAAAACGTGATCTTGGAATCCTTGATCACGAATGTCTTGCCAATGATATCAAGCTGCCCGCGAAGCGCCTGCAATTGCCCGACAATGATCGGCTCTGCAGTTGTCCCGCTGATATCAAGCTTGCCACCCCATTCGGAATCAAGCCCCCGCCCGCGCACAAACAAACGCCCCGGAATATCAACCGTCACGTCAAGATTGCCGACAAAACCCGATGCGGCGTTTTTCTTTTCCTCTTCTTCCTCACGCTGCCTGGAATCTTCGATATTCTCGACATCAAGCGTCGAGACCGACACTGGTAGCGCAAGGGTCAGGTCGACTTCGCCACGGCGCAGCGTCACGTTGCTTTGGATATCAGCAGTCTGTTCGGTTCCGGTAACAGATGCCGTCACATCAGCCCAGAATTGCAGTTCATCCTTACGCGACAGGGCTGCGTTATCAACCTTAAGCTCCGCCTTGTAGCTGACAAGCGGATCGCCACCCAACGTCACCTCGGCCGCCCCGCTAATCCGGCCATTGCCGCCATCGGTTGCCGAGATTTCCGAAACCCGCAAACCGTTCTGATCAAAATCGCCATTGATCGTGATCTGCTTTAACAGCGTGCCATATTCCAGATGCTCATACGCCCCACCCGAAAGGGCGATGTTGCCATTCCAGTCAAGCGCATCGAGTGTACCCTTGGCAACCACATCAAGTTTGAGATTGCCAGACATGACATGATCAGGGGCTGGGACATAAGGCCAGAATTGCGCGATTTCGCCATCAACCTTGACCAGCGCATCAATCGGAGCCACCAGATCAAGGGTGTAATCCTGTTTGAGTATGGAAATACCAAGCGGCACGGTGCCGCGCGCCTCTACAATCTGGGCCTCATCATTGCCAAGGGTCGCATTGCCATCGAACTGACCGTCACGCAACGCCAGATCAAGCACCATTTCAAATGGCTTCAGGTCCTTGACCGCGACGGTCGTGATCTTGCCAATCCCGCCCGAAACGGTCGCCACCGGCAGTTCCCCGGTACGTTCCGACATCTCAGCGGTGATATTCATTGTGCCGTCCAGCCCGCTCAGGCCAAACATCTCTCCCCACGGGCCTAGTACCAGCTCGGAAATCTGCGCCTTGGCCGCAAAGCTTTTCTTTGGCGTCAGATCAAGCTTGGCAATCACCTGCCCCGCGCCGACATTCAATGCCGCATCAAGTTTCTGCTGCCCTGTGTCGGTTTGGCTAAACAGCAATGGTTCACGAAGTTCTATGTTCTGGCTGCCGATATTGATATCAAGCTGATCGGCACGAACATTGATGCCATCCGAAAGCCCAAGTTCGACCATGCTATCGAGTTTAATCGGAATAGTGTCGCGAAGCTGACCATTGGCATTCGTCGCAATTCCAATGGCCGAAAGGTCGCCGGAAATCTCGGCCTGCAACTCATTAATCGCAAGCGGCGCAAAACGAATATCAAGCCCGTTCAGGGTCAAATCAAAACCGGGCTTTTCAAACGCGTTCAGGATCGAACCGGCAAGAACGATTTCTTCGATTGCGGGCGGCTCTGTCCCTTCTTCGGCGGCAAGTCGAATGCCTTTGATGTTCGTATGCACATCAATCTGCTGCTGGCCCGATTTCGGCACAAACGCCACATCCGCGGTTAGCGCACCATTCGTCACCGACGCCCCGAAATCCGACAGCATCACCGCATCGAGTTTACGCACCGAAAGCTTGCCACGCATCGGCACCGCGTAATCTGGCAACATCAGGCTACCGACAAGCTCAAGCCGCTCACCGCTCAGGGCAATGTTATCCACCCGCAACCCACCGGCGGGCAAAACCACATCGGCCGTCAGATCGTAATTGCGCCCCATCAAGGCAAACCCGGCCTTGTTGATCAGCGACAATACCGCCTGATCGGACCAGCGCATTTCGCTCACAAGATCAAGTTTTTCAAACTTCTGCCCACCGGCCAAAACTGATGGCGTTGAAAGTTTGATGGTCCCGACCGGTGCCGCGATATCCCCATCAAGATTGATCGCAACCGTCGCCGGGGCGATGGAAACACCGATATCAGGTGGCACCACGCCGGGCTGAACCGAGAGTTCAGATTTAACCGACAAATTACTGAATTCATTTGAAATATCGATCTGCACCGGGCCGGAAACCATCGCCGCGGCAATCTGATCAAGCGTGATCGACAGATCAAATGCATCATTAAACGCAAGCTTGCCGTCAATGGTCGGCGCAGCCCCGACAATACGATCAAGATCGGCAATGCCAAACCCGGCCTGATCGGCCTTGATTGCAATATTCGCCGTCCCGCCCTGCTCAACCGACCATGCCAGATCGCTTATCGCAACCTGCCCCGTCCCGGTCAGATCAAGCCCCGAGATCGGTGCAAAAATCGCAAGATCACGGATATCGGCAATCAATTCGCCATCCGTCACCGCCATCACGTCATTGATATCGGTCTTGCCGTCAACCGAAATGCCCGGCGTTGTGATATTGATGTTGCCAAGTGCAAAATTGCTGAAATCCGGTGCGATTGCCGCATCAAGGGCAACCTGCTGCGCATTGCCCAGCATCGCACCAAGATCGGCATCCTGCCAGTCATTGCCCGAAACATCGACCCGGCTTTGAACAGAAAACCCGTCCTCATCACCACGAAGATCGGCATCAAGTGCCAGCGTCGCGATGGTTGATACCGGCGTTACGACCTTGTCCCCACGCAGCATCACCGTCACATCAGGCAATTCAAGCGGCCCTTCGGCATGGGCGGTCACATCAAGCCCGCCCCATGTCACGGCATCCTCGATCAGGGCCGATGTCGCCGGATCAATATCCCCGTGCAGATCGGCCAGAAGAGTACTCTCATCAAAATCGATTTCCGCCGTCGCGCCAATCGTCGCAAGCCCGGATTTCGCGATATCGCCGCGCGTGACCGAAAGGATATTGGCATCCGCATCAAACTGCCCGCCAATGCCCAAATCAAGATCACCCTGCAACGGGTCGGGAAGCTGATCGGCCAGTTCTCCCTGCGTTGCCAGAACACCATCAAGGTCAAACCCGATCCGGCTTTCATCAAGCCGCAAGCCCAAATCACCGCCAAGCGTCACAAGGTCACTTGCCGCAAGTTCAATCCGCCCTTTCCAGCCTGTCGCCGGGCCATCCCCCTTCAGGCTGATCGTGATATTTGGCGCATCTTCTGGTGCCAACCCGGCAAGGGTCATGACCAAGCCTGCACGATCAAGCTCGCCTTCGATATCGGCCTTTAATCGCTGCGCATCGGCATCAAGATCAAGCTCGACACGCAGCCGGTCAATGCTGTCATCAAGCGGTTGCAGATCAAGTGACAAGGCCGCTTCAAGGTTTTCGCGAATTGCCGCACTGGCGCTTAGACCATATTCAAAGCTTTTGCCGCTGGCCGGATCGGAAATACGCACATTGCCAAGCGCCAGTTTGCCAAGCTCGATGGCCAATGGCGGCGCAAAACCGCCCGATGCGGCCTCTTCGTCCTCTGCCGTTTCATCTACGCCCGACATATCGGGCAAGACCACATCAATCACGGCACTTTCGACGCGATTGATCCGAAGCGTCCCACCCAAAAGGGCCAGCGGGGACCAGTCAAACCCGAACTGACTGACATCCACGGCCAAGCCGGATGACGGCATGGACATCGACAACCGGTCAAGCGAAAGCCCCGTCCAAAGGCTGCCCTCGATCCGGCCCAGTTCGAAATCGCCCTCTATCGTCTTTGCAACCGTAGTGTTTAACCACGGCGTTAGCGCACGCAATACCGGCCCGGTCCCAGCAATACCGACAATCAGGATCACGGTCAGCAAAAGGCATGTGAACGCAATCGTGCCACGCCGCACCCATTTGGCGACCTTTCCGCGTTTGGTGGCTCTCGATGGTTTCGGATTTTCAGGCGACGTCAAAATGCTTGTCCAAGGCTAAGATAAATCTGGAAATCGTCATCAACATTGTCACGCTTATCAAGCGGCACGGCGACATCAAAACGAAGCGGCCCGACCGCCGTGTAATAACGAAAACCAAGCCCTGCCGCCCAAAGCAGATCAAGGTCTTCGGGGTCACTTGCCTCAAACACGTTGCCGCCTTCGATGAATGGCACGATGCCAAAGCTTTCCGTCAGACGTGCGCGGAATTCGATCCCGGCTTCAAGCACCGAACGCCCGCCAAGCGGATCACCATCCTCATCAATCGGCCCGACTTTCTGATATTCGTAACCGCGCACCGATCCGCCGCCACCGGAATAAAACCGTTTGTTGGCCGGAAGGTCCGATCTGTCTTCGCCGATGATCATCCCCGCACGACCACGCCCTGCCAGAACGTAATCCCCGTCCTCGTCAAAGGCGAAATACTGAGATCCATTGAATGAAACGGATGTGAATTGCGCGCTCGGGCCGCTCAGACTGGTATAGGGCGATAGGTTGAATTCAAGCCGGTTGCCCTCGGTCGGATCAAGCGGATTATCGGTGCTGTCGCGCCGCAAAACACCCCGCAAACCGCCAAGATAGAATTGCTCATTGGGCGAATCTGCCCCCGTAAGGTCGGAATATTCCGCCGTTGGGCCAAGCGTAACCGACCAGTAATCGCCAAACTTGCGTTCAATACCGACAAAGCTTTCGACCAGTTCGCCGTCATAGGCATCCGTGCTGTAACTCTTGGCCGAAGCATCCGCGACCAGCGCCTGACGCCGCTTAAGAAACTGCGGCTTGCGGAATGCAGCTTCAAGGCCCTGGCTTTGCCCCGACCCTTCGATACCAAGTCTGAGCCGTTCGCCCGCCCCGAACAGATTGCGGTTTTCCCAGAACGCATTCGCCCCCGGCCCGTCGGCAGTTGAAAAATCAACCCCGCCACCAATCGTGCGATGTTTGCGTTCGTGCACTTCGATCTCGACGGGGATTTCACCATTTTCGGCAACCGGCCCGACCGGTTTGACGATCACACTGTCAAACAGGTTGGATTGCGCCAGATCGCGGCGCGTCGTTTTGACTTCTTCGGGGGAATATTTCTGCCCTGGTTTCCAACTGCGATAACCGGCGATGAAATCCTCATCAACACTTTCAGCCCCTTTGACATTGACCTTGCCAAAATTGGCTTGCGCACCGGTAATCAGTTCATAGGTCACCGAAATGGTCTTTTCGGTGGTATTGGCGATCACGGTTCGCTTGCCCGCTTCCACCAATGGATAACCTCGATCACGCATGATATCGACGGCATATTGTTCGGCCAGAATAATCGGATCTGCGGCCGCACGCTGTCCAAGGTGCAAATTCGACCGCTCAAGCTCCTCATCCGTGGCCTCGCGTTTGGTCGTATGGTCCGGACGGACAATTGAAAATTTCACTTCAGACAGAAGATAGGGCTGCTTGACGTCGACCTGATAAATCAGATCGACCGGATCAGGCTGTTCCCCACCCGCCGGTGCGCCAGCAGCCGGCTCGCTTGTCGCGCTGACAACGTCATCGCCATCGCCGCCATTTTCGTCGTCCGATATGGTCGGATCATCGGGTTCGGCCTTGCGGATATTGAATGCGACCTGCCCGTCATAAAACCCGAAGGCCCGCAAAACGGTCTCGAACCGCTCCACATCATCCTCCGCCCGGCGTTCAAGCCCGGCAAGTGATGGCGTGGGACGCGATTGCAACCGGATCGATGTGCTGACTTCGCGCAACGCATTGATCAGCTTTTCCTCCTGCGGATCAATACCTTCTATCTTGACCTGATAGGGGATCTGGACACCCAACACATCCTGTGCTGCACTATCGCTGTCCTTACCGAACCCAAATTCGGATAAGACACCATCCCCTGAACATCCCGAAACGGCTGACCCCATCAGCAGAACAGACACAACACCAATGCCACGCAGTCTGGATTTGCGGCTGTAGCGTTTACCCCTGTTCACCAAAGACGTCCCCAATATTTTCACTCGGTCCCGATAGACTTATGCAACGGCCGGCTGCATTCGTCGCGCAGTCCGATCCATTTATTGTTTTAAGGCACTTGCCAAGCGCCTGCCATCTTTTCATTCTATACACTGGTCGAAGACGCCAAGGCTCAGAGAGCATGAAATAATGGCATGGCTGTGATCGTTAAACGCACTTGTCATAAAAATGTGCCCGGCTTACTCGAAGTTGAAGGCTATTTTTTTTGCCATTGCCACCCAAAAGCCGGAGGCCCCTAAGTGAACTCCAACGCGACATCAAATTCCTCCCTGCCCGTTATCATCCGCACAGCAACCCGGTCCGATCTGGATGGCCTTTGCGCTCTTGAAAGCGGCAGCTTCACAAGCGACGCGATTTCACGATCGGGCTTTTCGCGCTTCCTGCGCCAATCTTCCGCCCGTCTTCTGGTCGCCGATGCCGGCGAAAGCGGAACACCCGATATCGTCGGTTATGGCCTGCTTCTGCTGCGCGCCAATACGACAACGGCACGGATTTATTCGCTGGCAATTTCCGATAAGTGGCGCGGCAAGGGCCTTGGCACCCAACTTCTGGCCGGGCTTGAAAACCTGGCGATTGATGCCGGATGTGTCCGTATCCGCCTTGAAGTCCGTGTTGAAAACAGCAATGCCCGCAATCTTTATGATCGCCATGGCTATCAACAGATTGCCGATCTGCCCGGTTATTACGAAGACGGGGCCGATGGCATTCGCCTGCAACATGATCTTTATGATATTCCGACCGAACGGTCCCCTGCGGTTGCAACCGGTGCCCCCCTGATCCTTGTGGACCGCCTCAAAGACCTGCCGTTTCAGGTGCCCGGTGCGCGCATCATGCGGGTGCGCGAATATCTTGCGCTTGACCACGGGGTCCGCAACCGGCGTGTGATCAACCTGTGTCAGTCCTATGAATATCTGTCACGCGGCTATTATTGCAGCCTGCTTGCCGCCGCACGCAGCGAACGCGTGATCCCCGAAGCCGACGTGCTTCTGGATCTGAACTGGAAACGGCTGCAAAAAACCGCCCGCGCGGAAATGAGCTCGCAAATCGTCGAAGCATTGACCAAACCCGGCGATCACCCGACCAGAATTGACGTCTTTTTCGGCCGCACCGTCGATAAGCGTTTCCGCGATATCGCGCAACGCGCCTTCGATCAGTTCCGCTGCCCGATCCTGCGCCTGCATCTGAACCCGTCGGATAAGAAAATCCTGCGCGAAATCGAAGCCCCAGCCCTAAGCCAACTGGATGCCGAAGACCTTCCCGCCTTTGAAAGTGCCATTCGTGCCTATCTGCGCGGTCGCGTGCGCAAACCGGCATCTGGCGGCAATCCGCCAAGTGCGCTGGTGGCAATCCTTCATGATCCCGACGCGGTTCTGCCGCCATCCGATAATGACGCATTGGCCCTGTTCGTTCAGGCCGCAGCCGACCTTGGTGCGAAGGCCGAACTGATCACCGCCAAGGATTTCCACCATCTATCGGAATTTGATGCGCTGCTGATCCGCGAAACCACCGCCCTTGATCATCACACCTATCGTTTTGCCAAGCGCGCGCGCAAGGAAGGCATTCCGGTGATTGACGATCCGGACTCAATCCTGCGCTGCACGAACAAGGTTTACCTTGCCGAATTGCTGCGCACCCATCGCATCCCGGCACCGCGCAGCATGATTTTCGATAAACGCCGCATTGCCGAAATCGGCAAGCTGTTCAGCTTCCCCTCGGTCCTGAAGGTGCCAGATGGCTGCTTCTCGCGTGGGGTGCGCAAGGTGAAATCGCCCGAACACCTGGCCGAAGTCGCAACCGAAATGTTCAAAAACTCGGAACTTCTGGTCATTCAGGAATATGTCGAAACCACCTTTGACTGGCGCATCGGCGTTCTGGGGGGCGAACCGCTTTTTGCCAGCCGCTATTTCATGGCGCCGGGCCATTGGCAGATCGTCAAACACGAAGATGACGGCAAATCGTTTGAACAAGGCGGTTTTGAAACCGTCGCGGTTGAAGACGCCCCGGCCGATATTGTTTCAACCGCCCTTGCCGCAGCCCGCCTGATGGGCGATGGGCTTTATGGTGTCGATATGAAGGAAACGCCGCGCGGCCCGATGGTGATCGAGGTCAATGACAACCCCAGTATCGATGGCGGGGTCGAGGATGTCGTTCTGGGTATGGATTTGTATCGCCGCATCATCGCCCATCTTCTGGGCAAGATCGCACGCCCCTGAAGGTCTTCGGACACTCGAAATGACAAACAAAGGGTCGGTTTATCCGGCCCTTTTTTCGATGAACACTGCCGCCTGAAGCTTGTCCCGGCCATAGCGCGCCATAAGGTCAAACTCGTTGCGCAGGATCGGTGTCGATACGCAATCGCTGCCACTAAACGGTTCGTGATCCTCGCCAATATCAGGATCGGTGACATAGACATACCGGTCATCAAATCCCGAAACCACGACCCAATGCGGGATTTTATCGCCGTAAATCCGATACTGGCTGATCAGAACAAGCGCGATCTTGCCCTGTTTTGACCGTTCCTCGATTTCCGCAATGCTAAACGGCCCGGTGGTCACCGGAATGCCTGCTTCACGTGCCTGACGGGCGAAATCATAATGCACCAGCTCCACGACCTCGCGGTTTTTGGGTTTGCGCACGGTATCGACAAAAAGCGGCCCGTCCCGGCTGCTTAAAACCTCGACATTAAAACCGCGTTTATGCGCCGCCAGTCCAAGACCAAGCGGCCCGCACCCGCCATGCCCCGACGTCATGAAAATCGTCGTCGCCTCGCGCCAAAGCGCAATCTCCTGATTGCGATCCATTTCAATATCGGGATCAAGGGCATTCATCGCCATCATCAACGCCGCCGGACCACAGGTAAACGGCAATGTCTGATGATAAAAATGGATCGGCGATGGCCGACGCAATGATTGCGGCACCAGAACCCGTTCCATACGCAACGCGTCGGAATGGTCGGGATAATAATCCGGATAAAGCGCAAATTCGCGGTAACCTGCCGATTTGAACAGACGGATCGCCGTATCGTTATCCAGATTGACTTCAAGACGCAGGATCGGGGCCCCGAAATCAAGGCTCAGTTCCTCGGCCCGGTTCAAAAGTGCGCGGCCAATACCCAGCCCACGATGTTCGGCCAGCACCGCCATGGAATAAAGCCGCGCCATCGCAACGTTGGACCTGAAAATCACCAGCGCATAGCCAATCACCACCCCGCCCTTCTCGGCAACGCACAGACGCGCGGTCTCGATACCAAGGAAACGCTTGAACGCGCGGCGCGACAGACGGTCGATGGCAAAAGATTGGTTTTCGATGGCACAAAGGGCATCCAGATCGCCCTCGACCGCCATACGAAGTGATAAGTCGCTCAAAACGGCACCTTCAAACACATGGCATGCGCGCCATTGTCGCGCGCCGTGACCATATCGTTCTAATCCCTAGAAACTTAAAGTGCAATTTTGGCAGATGTGTCACGCAAAAACGCTATCCTGCCTCTACGGTCGCGATGCCGTCGCCATCCTGATCCGGGTTGATGATCATTGGGTCAAGGGCGGCAATCGCGGCATATTGGGATAAAAACACCTGCCCGCTCAGATGCGATAAAAACGCGGTGCGCGCCAACCGGTCCATCACCGGCCCCTTGACCTCAGATAGATGGAATTTAACCCCGGCATCGCGCAGACGCAGATTGATATCTTCAAGGCTTTCAAGACCGCTGGCGTCAATTTCATTAATCGCCGGACACATCAAAATCACATGCGCCAAACCCGGATTCTTCGCCACCAGATCATAAATCCGGTCTTCCAGATAACGGCTATTGGCAAAATAAAGACTTTCATCGGGGCGCACCGTCAAAACCCGCGTGCCGGTCAAAACCTGATGACGATGGATATTGCGAAAATGTTCGGTTCCAGGCACCAGACCGACCACCGCAATATGCGGGCGGCTGGTGTGATGCAGATGCAAAATGATCGACAGCAGCACACCGCTGATCACCCCCGGCTCGACACCAAACAAAAGCGTTACGGCAATGGTTGCCATCATCGCGCTGAAATCGCGTTTCGAATAAACCCAGACCCGCCGGATCGCCGCAATATCCACAAGGCTTAATACCGCGACAATGATGGTTGCGGCCAATGTCGCATGCGGCAGAAAATACAAAAGCGGCGTTAAGAAAAATGTCGCCGCCCCAATCGCAATCGCGGTTATCAAACCGGCGGCGGGTGTTTGCGCCCCGGCATCGAAATTCACAACCGACCGGGCAAACCCGCCCGTCACCGGATATCCGCCCGAAAAACCGGCGGCGATGTTCGATGCGCCAAGGGCAATCAATTCCTGATCGGGAACAATGCGCTGGCGGCGCTTGGCCGCCAATGTCTGGGCAACCGAAACCGATTCAACAAATCCGATCACGCTGATCAACAATGCCGGCACCAAAAATTGCACGACAAGTTCCGGGTCAAAGGATGGGATCGACAGCCCGGGAAACCCGACCGGAACATCGCCAACAATCCGCACGCCCACCGCCGCCAGATCAAACTGCCAGACCAGCCATGTTGTGACGATCACCACCAGAACCGGCCCCGCCTTGGTCAAGAACGACGCCCAAACCCTGGCCATCCCCAACCGCACCAGAAGCGACCCCATCGACATCCGCACCCAAAACAGGAAAATCAGGCTGCCAATCCCGATCAAAACCGTCGAAAGGTTGCTGTCTGCAACGGATCGCACAATCGCAATCGCGGTCTGCACCGCATTTCCCGACGGGATCTGAAGGCCCAGAATATGGCGCACCTGCCCCAACGCGATCAGGATGCCCGATGCGGTAATGAAACCTGATATGACCGGATGGCTCAAAAAGCTGGCCAGAAATCCCAAACGGAAAATCCCCATCGCCAGCAACATCAAACCCGACATCACCGCCAATGTCACCGCCGCCATCAAGGCATTAACGCCCTCGGGCAATTGTGCCGCCCCAATGGTCGATGCCGTCATCAATGAAATGACCGCAACCGGCCCGACGGCCAGGGCACGGGACGTGCCAAACACCGCATAGGCTATCAATGGCAGGATGGAGGCATAAAGCCCGACTTCGGGCGGCAATCCCGCCAGCATCGCATAAGCCAGACTTTGCGGGATCAACATTACCGTCACGATCACCGCCGCCGTCATATCGTTGGCGGCGTCGTGTCGGTTATAGGTCCGTCCCCAGTCAAGGATCGGAAAATAACGGTGCAACCGTTTCACATTCGGCACTCCGGGCCATCAAGGCCACAAATCACGTCGGCCCGTTTCCGCCAATGGCCGCACCGCTGAATTATCAGCTCCGTGCGGCAATCCGCGGTGCCAGACCAGACATGTCATACCCCGCATCCGCAGCCGTTTTGACAATATCCTCGACCGGCATCTTCCCGGCATTGGCAAGCGACCACAAAATCGCGCAACGCGTTCCGGTCCGGCAATAGGCAAAGACGGGTTTGGGAGATTCGTTTAACGCCTTGGCAAAGGCATCGGCATCGCCGTCCTGCACATTGCCACTCATCACGGGTTGAAACACCGCCGTAAGGCCAAGTTCCTCGGCACGCGCCTTGACCGCACTAAACGGTGGCTGACCGGGATCTTCATTGTCCGGCCGGTTGCAAATGATCGTCTTGAAACCGGCTTGGGCGATGTGATCCAGTGCCTCAATCGGCATCTGGGGCGATACGGTAAGATCGTCATTCAGGCGTTTCATCGTCCTTGCATCCATTCTTTCGCGTCGGAAACGTCCCGCCTTTGCCCTCAAAGGCTGTTAAGCGGGATCTTGAGATAACGGATGCCATTATCTTCGGCTGGTGGCAACTCCCCAGCGCGCATATTTACCTGAACCGATGGCAGGATCAGGCGCGGCATATCCAATGTCGCGTCCTTGGCCTTGCGCATTTTGGTGAATTGATCCTCGCTGATACCTTCGCGGACATGGACATTATGGGCGCGTTCTTCGGCCACCGTGGTTTCCCAGATATAAATATCGCGCCCCGGTGCCTTGTAATCATGGCAAAGAAACACCCGTGTTTCTCCCGGAAGGGCCAGAATCTTTTGCACCGACCGATAAAGTGTCGCCGCATCCCCACCCGGAAAATCACATCTTGCGGTGCCAAAATCGGGCATGAACAACGTATCGCCGACGAAAACGCTATCACCAATCACATAGGACATACAGGCGGGTGTATGCCCTGGCGTATGCAGCGCACGCGCCGAAAGCCCGCCGATTTCAAACGTTTCCTCATCCTCGAACAGATGGTCGAACTGACTGCCGTCGCGCTGGAATTCCGTTCCGGCGTTAAACACCTTGCCAAATGTTTCCTGCACCACACTGATCTTTGATCCGATGCCCATGCGCCCGCCCAGCTTGTCCTTCAAATACGGGGCCGCCGACAGATGATCGGCATGGACATGGGTTTCAAGTATCCATTGCACCGTAAGCCCTTCCTCGCGGACAAAGGCAACAATCGCATCGGCGGAAACGGTATTGGTCCGGCCACTTGCCGGGTCATAATCCAGAACCGAGTCAACAATCGCGCAACAACTGCTTTGCGGATCGCGCACCACATAGCTGATCGTAAAGGTCGCCTCGTCAAAAAATGCCTTCACCACCGGCATTTTCGATTTGTCCGCCCGAAGCGACGGTTTGCCTGATCCGATACTCATGCCACTCCTCCGGTATTGTCGGGCACCGATAATGCTAGTTCGTGGATGTCTGACAGGTGCAAATACCCAAAATGCGATACAGCAGGCAGAATCGCATAACCCCGGTCAACAGGATGACCGCGCCCACAATCATCGCAAGCCAGCCAAAACCGCCAAGGGTGGCAAACGGACCGGCCTCGGTCGCAAGGATGAACGGCAATACAATCAGGACAAGACCAAGGATGATCCGTACCACACGATCAAATGTTCCAACATTGGCTTTCATCGCGAAACTCCGCTTTTTAAATGGATGAATAATCTCTGGCTCAAAGGTTATAATTAAACATTATAATAATCAAATGTAATTTTATCATTTTTTTGTGTTAAAAATGATCCATCGCAATGCAATGCACAAAACCGCCCGGTTGCGGTCCTTTCCCGCGCGTGCTAAGCCCCTCTCAAATCAAAATTTCTGGGGATGGATCATGACCGACAACGTTGCATCACAACCCGAAAATGCCTCAACACCTGATTGGCCAGTCTGGCAGGCGCAAAATCCGGCGGGCACATTTTCCCAGTGGCTCAAGGCGTGTGTTGCCGATGATTGGCACAAGGTCACCCACCATCCCTTTACCGATGCCTGGGGTAAGGCCGCGGTTCCCGACCGCAATCTCAAAAACTATCTGATTCAGGACCACCGTTTCATCGACCGGTTTGTTGCCCTTCTGGCCGGTGCCGTATCACGTGCGCCAACGCTGCCGGACCGGATTCCGGCCTGCCAGTTTCTCGCCCTTCTGACCGGACCGGAAAACACCTATTTCGAACGATCACTTGATGCGCTGGGCGTCACCGAACAGGAACGCCGCGAAATGCCGGATTGGGACGTCACGAGCGCCTTCAAGGATCTGATGCGCACCGCCATGGAAAGCAACGACTACGCGAGCATGCTGGCGGTTCTGGCCGTGGCCGAAGGCACCTATCTTGGCTGGGCGGATCGGGTTCACAATGAAATCGAAAGCCACCCCAAAGAATTCTGGTACGCCGAATGGCTTGATCTGCATATCGGGACCTATTTCGAAAGCGTCGTCGCCTTCCTCAATGATCAGCTTGATAAAACCGGGCCAACACTCGATGACACGGCCCGTGCAAACTGTCTTTCCTGTTTTCGCAAGGCAACCCAACTTGAAGTTCGGTTCTTTGACGCTGCATGGGGTTCACAAACGTGATCACCATCCGCCCGTATCGCGCAACCGATGCATCGGTGCTGACCGAAATTTACACCCGTTCCGTCACGGAACTGGGATCACGTGCCTATAACCCTGATCAGGTCGGCATCTGGGCGTCTCTCGCCCCAACCGCAGAACGGTTTGCCGAACTGATGGATGATGGTCGGCTGCGCCTGATTGCGGTGGATGCAAACGACCGGGCCGTCGCCTTTTGCGATCTCGAAGCCGACGGGCATATCCATTTTCTATATGCCCTGCCCGACATTGCCGGGACCGGTGCGGTCACGACACTGTATGACGCCCTCGAAAAAGCGGCACGTGACCGCAACATCGCAAAGCTCTATTCCGAAGCCAGCGAACTCGCCAAGGGCTTCCTGTTAAAACAGGGCTTTCACGTGGTTGAACGCCGCGATTTTGAAGTCGCCGGTGTCCCGATCCATAACTATGCCGTCGAAAAACGCCTGCGCCCCGTGACCTGATGGCGGGCAAAATCAAAAGGCGGTCATTTCCCGACCGCCTTTTCATGTCAACTGTCCTTGATCGCCCGACGGGCGGTTGTCACCACCCGCTCGACAAAGGCATCGGCCTGCCCGATATAATGCGCCGGATCGCGCAGCTTGGCCCAGTCGATCCCGACATCGGTAAGTTTTGGCAATTCATCAAACAGATTGCTTTGATTGGCGGCAGACCGCGAAAGCGCATCCTTGACCAGCTTGTCCGCCCCGTCACGCCCAAGATGCTCGGCAAGGGCAAAGGTCGCGGCTTCCGCTAGCATCGCTCCGCGTGACAGTTCAAGATTGGCCGCCATCCGATCAGCATTGACCTTAAGGGTCGGCACCATATCAACCGCCTGCGCCAATCCCGCCGCCGTCGCCATGATCATCTGCGGCAATGTCAGCCATTCCAGCAACCAGCTTGCCCCGGATCGTTCATGTTCATGGATCTGGCTTTGCGCAAATGTGCCAAGCTGCCCGGCATTGAACCGCGCCAGCGTAACCAGCATTTCGGCCTGCACCGGATTGGATTTATGCGGCATGGTCGATGATCCGCCGCCCTTGCCCGGCTGGACTTCCGCAATTTCGGATTGCGCCAGCAACACCAAATCCTGCCCCATCTTGCCAAGCGCACCGCTCAGCGCGGTTAGCTGTGCGGCAAAATCGACCAGAACATCGCGCTGGCTGTGCCACGGCATATCGGTTGGGGGCAATTCAAGTTCATCGGCCAGATTGCGTTCAACCTCAATCGCCTTGTCCCCGATGGATGCCAGCGTCCCTGCCGCCCCGCCAAAGCTTAACCGGAACAGATCGGCACATAACGTATCAATCCGCTGATCAATCCGCACCAATGGTGCCAGCCATGCGGCGGCCTTAAGCCCGAATGTGGTCGGCACCGCCTGTTGTGAACGGGTCCGCCCGATCATGACCGTTGCCCGGTGGGTTTCGGCCTGTGCAATCAATGCCTTGATCAGCTTGCGCGTCCGACGGCGGATAATCCCCACCGCGTCGCGAAGCCGCAACACAAGCCCGGTATCAACCACATCCTGACTGGTTGCACCAAAATGGACAAACCGTGCATCATCCCCGCCGACCTCGGCCTTAAGCGCCTTGACCAATGCCGGCACCGGCACACCGGCACTTGCCGATCCTGCCGCCAATGTCGCGGGATCGGGGCGAAATTCGCGGCACACATCGGCAATACGGTTCGCACTTGTTTCCGGGATCACGCCTGCGCGTGCTTCGGCCGATGCCAATGCCGCCTCGAACAGCACCATCGATGCAATCTGCGCATCGTCGGTAAACAGGGCGGCAATTTCCGCATCGGCAAACAGATTGCCAAGCATCGCGGAATCAAAGGGCGAAATCGTCATCTGGTTTGGTCCACCGTTTAAACAGGTGTTATTTCAGGTCGTTAGTGTCGCGCTGCGACTGCGTTCGGTCAACAACACAAAAAGAAGCCCCTGCCCGTTCTTCAACGGCACAGGGGCCTTCTTGAAATCAACCGATCAATCAGACCGCTTCAAGCACAATGGCAATGCCCTGCCCGACGCCAATGCACATCGTCGCCAGCGCATATTTGCCGCCAGTACGTTGCAACTGCATCGCAGCCGTCCCGGTGATGCGCGCCCCCGACATGCCAAGCGGATGACCAAGCGCAATCGCCCCGCCATTCGGGTTCACACGCGCATCGTCATCGGCAATGCCAAGATCGCGCAATGTCGCAAGCCCCTGCGATGCAAAGGCCTCGTTCAGTTCGATCACGTCAAGCTGATCGGTGGTAAGACCAAGACGCGCCAGAAGCTTCTTGCTGGCCGGTGCCGGGCCAAAGCCCATGATGCGTGGCGCAACACCCGCCGTCGCACCTCCAACCACCTTGGCAATCGGTTTCAGGCCGTATTTCTTGACCGCCGCCTCCGATGCAATGATCAATGCCGCCGCGCCGTCATTAACCCCCGATGCGTTGCCTGCCGTTACCGAACCACCTTCGCGGAACGGGGTTGGCAGTTTGCCCAGCTTTTCAACTGTCGTGCCCGGACGCGGATGTTCATCCTTGTCAACGATGATCGGGTCGGCCTTGCGCTGCGGAATGGTGACCGGCGTGATTTCCGCGGCCAGATTGCCGTTTTCCTGTGCCGCCACCGCCTTGTCCTGCGACCGGACGGCAAAGGCATCCTGATCGGCACGGCTGATCTTGAAATCCTCGGCGACGTTTTCACCGGTTTCGGGCATGGAATCAACGCCATACTGCTTTTTCATCACCGGATTGATGAAACGCCAGCCAATCGTGGTGTCATGGATTTCCGCATTGCGCGAAAAGGCCGTTTCGGCCTTTGGCATCACGAACGGCGCACGCGACATGCTTTCGACACCGCCGGCAATCATCAGATCGGCTTCACCCGATTTGATCGCGCGTGCGGCCATGATGATCGCGTCCATGCCCGACCCGCACAGACGGTTGACCGTCGTGCCAGTCACAGTTTCCGGCAATCCGGCCAAAAGCGACGACATGCGCGCCACGTTGCGATTGTCTTCCCCGGCCTGATTGGCACATCCGAAAATCACGTCATCGACATCGCCGAAATCAACATTCGGATTGCGTTCGATCAGTGCCTTCAGCGGAATGGCACCAAGGTCGTCCGCACGGACCGATGAAAGACTGCCGCCAAAACGGCCAATCGGGGTACGGATAAAATCGCAGATATAAGCATCAGCCATATGTGGGGTCCTTACTGCTGGCCTTCATGGGCCTTGGCGGTGCGGGCATGCAGGTCACGCAGGACCTGAAGCTCGTGCGCGTCGGGCACCGGAGTTTCGGCGACTTCATCTGCAAATTCAACAGTCCAGCCAGTGTTTTCGATAATATCTTCGCGCGTCACGCCAGGATGGATCGATGTCACGATGAAATGCTTGCCAACCGGATGCGGTTCCATGATGCAAAGATCGGTAATCAGCCGCGACGGACCTTTGGTATCCACACCATAAGACGCACGGTCATCACCGCCCTTGCCATGACCAAGCGAAGTCACAAAATCGATCTTTTCAACAAAGCCGCGCTTGCTTTGTTTCATCACCAGAAACACCTCGCCACAGCTCGTCGCGATTTCAGGTGCCCCGCCACCACCCGGCAGGCGGACTTTGGGATCGTCATAATCGCCAATCACGGTGGTGTTGATGTTGCCGTATTTATCAAGCTGTGCCGCGCCAAGGAAGCCAACGGAAATCTTGCCGCCCTGCAACCAGTAGCGGAACATTTCCGGTACCGGCACGGTATTGACCGCCGTTTCGCAAAGCTCGCCATCCCCGATGGATAACGGCAATACATCGGGCTTCGTACCAATCGTGCCGCTTTCATAAATCAGGGTCAGTTCTGGCGCGTGCGTCAGACGCGCAAGGTTGCACGCCGCCGACGGCATGCCGATCCCGACAAAGCACACATCGTCATTCTTGAGTGCGCGCGAGGCAGAAACCGTCATCATTTCGGTAGGGGTATAGTCAACCATGATCTTTCCTCCGCTTACCCTTTGTTCGCTGCGCGCTTGGCGGCGAAATCTTCGGGGCCGCCCTTCATGACATGCTCATCGATCCACGCGGTGAAACTGTCACGATCATTGGCGATCTTGTCCCACGCCTTGTAAAACGCGTTGTCGCGCTTGTAATAGCCTTGGGCATAAGACGGATGTGCACCACCGGGCACCTCGACAATCGCGGTCACCGCCCAGTTCGGCAGCATCACGGCGTTGTAGGGAACATCGTCAAAGTTATCGACGATCTCCTCGACCGTGATGATCGACTTTTTCGCCGCCAGAACGGCTTCTTTCTGAACACCGACAATGCCTTCAAACAGGACATCGCCCTTTTTGTTGGCTTTCTGGGCATGGACCACGGCAACATCCGGGCGAATGGCCGGAACAGCGGCAAGGCTTTCACCAGTGAACGGGCATTCGATGAATTTGATATTCTTGTTCACGCGCGGCAATTCCGCCCCGCGATATCCCTTGAACACCGCACAGGGCAGACCCGCCGCCCCCGCGTCATAGGCATTGGCCATTGCCGCATGGCTGTGTTCTTCGATCTCAAGCTTATGCGGCCAGCCTTCCTGAACCGCATCGCGCAACCGGTGCAAAGACCCGACACCGGGGTTCCCGCCCCACGAAAACACCAGTTTCTTTGCACAACCGGCCCCGATCAGCTGATCATAGATCATATCGGGCGTCATCCGGATCAGGGTAAGGTCCCTGATCCCCTGCCGAATGACCTCGTGCCCGGCGGCATGCGGGATCAGATGCGTGAAACCTTCCATCGAGACGGTATCGCCATCCTTGATGCAGGATGCGACAGCCTCTTTAAGCGACATGAAACGTGCAACCACGGTAAAACTCCTGTGGTAACCAGAACAAGAAAACGCGGCATATCTCAGCCGGATGCGTTGGAATGATTTGGATGGCTGCGCCTACCGGCTTTCCCCAAAGCAGCGAACACAGCCATCCGGACCGAAGCGACTTACACGTCGAAGAACACGGTTTCCGCGTCCCCCTGCATGTGAATGTCGATCCGGTATTCAACCCCGGTACGGGTTTCGACACGCTTGGCAATCAGCGTGTCACGGCGATCAGCGGGAACTGATTGCAGGATATCATCCCTGGCGTTCAATGCCGCCTCGTCATCGAAATAGAAACGGGTAAAGGCATGAACCAGCATGCCGCGCATGAACACGATGACATTGACAAACGGGGCCGTACCGTCGGCCACAACACCCGGTTTGACCGTGTCAAAGTAAAAGCGGTTCTGCGCATCCGTGCCGGTGCCACAACGGCCAAGCCCCCGGAAACCCGATGATGCAACATCAACCGGATTTTCGGCATAGTTTCCCTTGGCGTCGGCCTGCCAGATTTCGATCATCGCGTCATTGACGACATCGCCGTTGCCATCAAGAACACGGCCAGTGATGCGGATATGTTCACCTTCCGCGTCCGGTCCGGCGATGGTCGTGTCGGCAATGTCGGTAAAGTCATACGCGTATTGCCCGGCGGTCAGGCCATAGGCGAAATACGGACCAACCGTCTGCGAGGGGGTTTCACCATATGCCATGACTTAATTCTCCATCGGGGTGGCATTGCGTCCGCGAAGGACGATGTCAAACTGATAACCAAGGGCAAAGCCTTCCTCGGTCTTCTCGATCGAGAATTTCGCAATCAGGCGTTCGCGTGCCGCGGCGTCCTCGGTACCCAGGAAAATCGGATCAAGTTCCAGCAACGGATCGCCGGGAAAATACATCTGGGTCACAAGCCGCGTGGCAAAACCCGGCCCGAACAACGACAGATGAATATGGTTCGGACGCCATGCATTGAAATGGTTGCCCCACGGATAGGCTCCCGGCTTGATCGTATAGAAAACATAATTGCCGTTGGCATCCGTCATGCACCGGCCCGACCCGCGAAAATTCGGGTCAAGCGGCGCATCATGCTGATCCACCTTATGCACATAACGCCCGGCTGCATTGGCCTGCCAGACCTCGACAAGAATGTCGGGCTGCGGGCGGCCATTGGTATCCATGACCTTGCCATGCACCACAATGCGTTCGCCCAGCGGTTCGCCATTGGTGATACCGTTTTTCGTCAGATCGAAATCAAGCTTGCGAACTGATGCCGGGGCAAAACGCGGGCCAGTGCCCTCGGTCAGACCGGATTTGATGGCAAGCGGGGCGCGCGTCGGACCGCGCAGAATGGTGGATTTGTAACCGGGCGCGATAAAGGGAGCGTGGGAACCCCAATCACGCGGTTTGAATGTGGACATGGCGTTACTCTCCCTTGGCGGCCGCATCGATCTCGGCATAGGTTTGTTTGGCAATGCGGAACGCTGTATTGGCGGTGGGAACACCGGCATAGACCGCAACATGCATCAGAACTTCACGGATATCTTCACGCGTGGCACCGGTATTAAGCGTTGCACGGATATGCATCGCCAGTTCTTCTTCATGGCCAAGCCCGGCCAGAAGCGCGATGGTCACGATGCTGCGTTCGCGCTTGGTAAACGCATCGCTGGTCCACACACCATTCCAGACATTCTCGGTGATGTAACGCTGAAAACCGGCATCGATTTCCGTGACATTCGCCGATGCACGATCCACATGGGCATCGCCCAGAACAGAACGGCGGGTTTTCATACCGACTTCATACCGGTTCTCAGACAAGGTTCTTCTCCTTGATAAATCGGTCGATCAACCGGGAAAGCAATTCAGGGGTTTCAAGGCACGGCAAATGCCCGACCCCGTTTATAAGTTCGAATTGGGCACCGGGGATCATCCCGGCCATCTCGCGCACGACATCGGGCGGTGTCGCCAGATCCTCCGATCCGCAAACACAAAGGACCGGCACCGAAATCCGGGTCGCCGCATCACGAAGATCACCATCGCGAAGGGCAACGCACGTTCCGACATAACCCTCGACCGTGGTACGCACCAGCATGTCGCGATACATCGCGGTTTCAACCGGCCGTTTTCGGCGATATGTCGGCGACAACCACCGTTCGATGATGGCATCGCCAAGAACCTCGATGCCACCTTCCCGGATGGCATTGATCCGCGTGTTCCAGCCATCCGCATCGCCAAGTTTCGGCGCAGTATCGCAAAGGATCAGGCCGCGAACACGCTCCGGCACCAGTTCGGTGACCTTCTGCGCAATCAGTCCACCGACGGACAAACCGCAAATAATCACGTCTTTGACGCCGAGATAATCCAGAAGCCCGATCAGGTCATTGGCATGCAGGTCGATATTGTAATCCGCCCCGCCAATGCCCGATAAACCATGCCCGCGCTTGTCATAGGTTATGACGTTGAACCGGTCGGCAAAGGCCGGGGCAACATCGTTCCAGATACGCAGATCCGTACCCAGCGAATTTGAAAACACCAAAGCCGGGCCATCTTTCGGGCCGGTCTGGCAATAATGGATATGTGTCCCGTTGATCGGGGCGACTTGTAAACTCATGTCATTTCCACCCTGACTTGTTACGCCCAATCTGGCAGGCGACTTTGGTTATGTAAAATGAGGATTTGCGTTAAATGCATAACTATACAATTATACAAAACAGGAATATTTGATTTCTGGAATGGTAACCATGCTTGATCAACGCATTAAATTCCGCCATCTGACCTGCTTTCTGGAGGTCGCCCGCCAGCGCAGCGTCGTCAAGGCCGCCGACACATTATCGATCACCCAGCCGGCCGTATCGAAAACCATCCGCGAACTTGAAGAACATCTTGATGCCCGTCTGTTTGACCGGTCCAAACGCGGCGTCACCCTGACCGATTTCGGCAAGGTGTTCCTGCGTTATGCCGGCGCCAGCGTCACCGCTCTGCGTCAGGGTGTCGACAGCATCAGTCAGGTGCGCATGCAGGGCGGGCTTTCGATCAATCTTGGTGTATTGCCAACCGTCGCCGCCAGCGTCATGCCAAACGCCATCCGCCGGTTCAAGGCACTCAGCCCCGATACAACGGTCAAGGTCGTCGCCGGACCAAACGTCATGCTGATGGGGCAGTTGCGCGTCGGCGAACTTGATCTGGTGGTCGGTCGTCTGGCCGAACCTGATCAGATGTCTGGCCTGTCCTTCATACATCTATATTCGGAACATATCTCGCTGGTTGCGCGGCCCGGTCATCCATTGCTGGCCGATAAAAACCCGGATATCACGCGCATTCGCGAATTTACGGTTCTGGTGCCGCCCAAACAGGCGATCATTCACTCGACTGTCGATAAAATGCTGATTGCGCATGGGATCGGTGCCCTGCCCGACCGGATCGAAACCGTTTCGACATCCTTTGGCCGCGCCTTTACCCGCGAAACCGATGCGATCTGGATCATCTCGAACGGGGCCGTGGCATCCGACATTGCCGAAGGCCACCTTGTCGAATTGCCGATTGATACCAGCGATACCTTTGGCCCGGTGGGCCTGACCACCCGCATCGACAGCCCGGTCTCACCCCCGGTCGAAATCCTGATCAATGCGGTCCGCGAAGAAGCCGCCCGGCATCATGCAACTCATGCCCGCCACGATACATAATCATATGGTTATGAAAACAAGCGCCAATATCATTATACATAACCATGCGACGACCATTAGATTGATTACAAATTGGCATGGCAGCTGTGCATAAACGGCAAACATGCGAACAAAAAGAATAACAAAAACAACAAGAAAAAAAAAACTTCAGGAAAACTTTGCAGATAAAAAACGCATCATGGCTGAGACGTTTGATGGCGTTTGGCAACGCCACGGGACGTTCAAAGGAGGAAAGAATGAAACACATCACGAAACTGCTGACAGGTGCCGCCGTTGCGACCATGGTGTCGTTTGGCGCCCACGCACAGGAAGTCACACTGACGATCCAGCACTTCCTGGGCCCGAAAGCACCGGCACAGGCCCAGATGATCGAACCGTGGGCCAAAAAGATCGAAGAAGAATCCAACGGTCGCATCAAGTTTGAAATTTTCCCGTCCATGTCGCTGGGTGGCAACCCGCCGGAACTGTATCGTCAGGTCCGTGATGGTGTCGCCGATATCGTCTGGACCCTGCCGGGTTACACCCCGGGCGTCTTCCCGCATACCGAAGTTTTCGAACTTCCGGGTGTTCATCTGGGCGATGCACGCGCGACCAACCTCGCGATCTGGGACCTGATGGAAGACATGGCACCGGACCTTAAGGACATCCATCCGCTCGCCGTTCACGTCCATGCCGGTCAGGCCATCCACCTGACCCAGAAAGAAGTCCGCACCGTTGCCGATGTCAAAGGCCTTAAACTGCGCACACCGACCCGTACCGGTTCATGGGTGATTGAATCCTGGGGCGCAGAACCGGTTGGCATGCCGGTCCCGGCCCTGCCGCAGGCCATGTCGCTTGGCGTGGTTGACGGCGGCCTGGTTCCGTTCGAAGTCGTCCCGCCGCTGAAACTGGCTGAACTGGTTTCCTATTCCGTCGAAGGCCAGGGCGTTAATTCGCGCTTTGGTACCTCGGTCTTCCTGTTCGCCATGAACAAGGACCGTTACGAAAGCCTGCCCGACGATCTCAAGGAAATCATCGACCGGAACTCCGGCCGCGATTTTGCCGCCCAGATCGGTGATGTTTTCAACAATGTCGAAGAAGTCGGCAAGAAAATGATCAACGATGGCAAGGGTCAGGTTGTTCAACTGACCCCGGAAGAAAAAGCGACCTTTGACGATGCATCCGCATCGGTTGTTGATCGCTGGATCGAAGAAGCAAAATCGAACGGCATCGACGGTGCTGCTCTGGTCGAAAAGGCCAAGGCTGCCGTTCTCGCCCATACCGAGCAGTAATCTTTCCAGATTACTGGCAAATCTGACAGGGTTACGTATCATCACGTTACGTAACCCCGTTTTCCCGCAAGATTGCCCGCGAGAATGAATGACAGATGAAACACGTGCTTAACAAGGCCGCATCATGGCTTGCCGTGGCGGGTGGTTTTTTGGCCCTGCTGATCGCGGTGGTAACCATCGTCAACGTGACCGCATTCGGCCTGGACAAACTCGCGCGCCTGTTTGGTGCGAATTTCCCGGCAATTATCGGCTACGAGGATTTCGTCAGCATGGTTGTCAGCTCGGCGGCCCTGATGTTCTTCCCCTATTGCCAGACCCGTTACGGCCATGTCGCCGTCGACGTGTTTATCAAAATGTTTCCCAACTGGTTCGCGCGCGGTGTCGATATCGTATCGGGCATCCTGGTGACGCTGCTGGCCCTGTTCCTTGGCTATATGATGATCAACGGCCTGATCGAAGTCCGCAGCGACAATACCCTGTCGGCAATTCTGGGCTGGCCGATCTGGCCGTTCTATGTGCCGGGCATCGTATCGATGTTCCTGTGGGCGCTGATTGCCGCAAGCCAGATTTTCGAAAGCGAGGCCACGGCCAATGTCTGAACGCGAATTAATCGGCCTTGGCGGTCTTGTACTGCTGTTCTTTATTCTGGCGCTCCGCGTTCCGGTCGGGCTTGCCATGATCGGGATCGGGATCGGCGGCAACTATGTGCTTAGCCTGTTCTTCCCCTTCCTGCGCTTTGAACCCTATCTGCAACAGTTCAAATCCCTGTTTTACGGGATTGTCTCGAACTATGAACTCTCGGTCGTGCCGTTATTCGTCCTGATGGGCTACCTCGCCAGTCAGGCCAACCTTTCACGCGATCTGTTTCAGGGCGTCAATGCCATTCTGGGCCGGTTCCGGGGTGGTGTTGCCATGGCCGCCATCGGGGCTTGCGCCGGGTTTGGCGCGGTTTGCGGATCATCGCTTGCCACCGCATCGACCATGGGCAAGGTCGCCCTGCCGGAATTGCGCCGCCTGAATTATTCGCCGCGCCTTGCCACCGGTACGCTGGCGGCGGGCGGGACACTTGGCATCCTGATCCCGCCGTCTGTCGCACTGGTGATTTACGCCGTCACGGTCGAGGCATCGATCATCCAGATGTTCCAAGCCGCGATCATCCCCGGTTTGCTGGCGGTGGTGTTCTTTATGGCGGTAATTGCCATTCAGGTCCGCCTTAACCCAAGCCTCGCCCCGATCCCCGAACCGATGGCACCGGCGGAACGTCGCGAAGCATTGCTGCGCCTGATCCCGGTGATGGTGATTTTCGGATCAATCATTCTGGGTCTTGGGGCCGGTCTGTTCACCCCGACCCCGGCGGCCGGTGTGGGTGTGTTTGCCATTCTGGTTTATGGCGGTTACATGCGCCTGCGCGGCAAGGGTGGCCTGACATTTTCCGGCCTCAAACAGTCGCTGCGCGATACGGCTGTCACCACCTCGATGATCTTCTTCATCCTGCTGGGGGCCGAAATCCTCAAGGGTTTCTTCAGCCGTGCCAACCTTCCGGCCTATATGGCCGAGGCCGCCGCCACCAGCGGTCTTGATCCCTGGCTGATCATGGTTCTGATGCTGCTCGCCCTGATCGTTCTGGGCTGCTTCATGGAAAGCCTGTCGATGATCGTGGTGATCATCCCGTTCTTCTGGCCGGCCCTGGTCGATATCAATGGCGGTGACTGGGCAACAGCCGCCACCGCGGCCTATGGCATGGGGGCCGAAGACCTTAAAATCTGGTTTGGTATTCTCGCCCTGATTGTCGTGGAACTGGGGCTGATAACGCCCCCGGTGGGGCTGAATGTGTTCATCATCAACGCCCTTGCCGATGGCGTCCCCATGAGCCAGACCTTCCGCGGCGTCATGCCCTTCTTTGCCGCCGAGATCGTCCGCATCATGTTGCTGATCTTTGTCCCGGTGCTGACATTGTTTGTGCCAACATTCCTCGGCGGTTAGCAACGCGCATCATAAGCTTGCGAAAAGCCCGCCCGCTGTGGCGGGCTTTTCTTTTGGTCAAACCCGAAAACCGCTAGACTGTCCCAAAGCAAACAGCAAAACATGATCATGGTCGCAACCCGCAACAGCATTCCGGTCTATAAACTTTACGGCGAAACCGGCGATACCGTCCCCGGAACCGCCGAACAGATTGCCATTTCCGAACCGGAATTCTTTCATCTCGAAAGCATCCCGTCGCGATCCAAACTGCATGACCTGCACATTCAGCCGCACCGTCACGCCAATCTGTTTCAGCTGCTTTACATCACGCACGGCGATGCCGGGATCGAATTTGACGACCGGCAATTCACCATGCAGGTCGGCCATCTGCTGACCCTGCCGCCCGGCACCGTGCACGGCTTTCGCTTCAGCCCCGATATTGATGGCTGGGTCATTTCACTGACCGACTATCATTTGCAGGAAATTCTGGCCCCTGCCCCGAAATTGCTTGCACGCCTTGACCGACCACTTTGCGTTGATGCATCGGCAACCGCCGATCAGCCAAGCCCGACCGATTTCCTGATCCGTCAACTGGTCGCGGAATATTACGGACATAATACCGGGCGGTTATATGCGCTGCGTAACATATTGGGGTTGCTGTTGCTCGGCATCGGCCGCGATGCACCCTCGGGCGATCCGGCGCGCCTAAGCCGCAAGGAACAGAAAACCGCCAAGTTCCGCAAATTCCAGTCGCAGATCGAAACCTTCTACAAACAGCACAAACCGCTGGAATTCTACGCGCGCGAAATCGGCATCACCACGACACAGCTCAACCGCATCGCCAAGGACATCTATGGCATGACCGCCATCGAAGTCGTCCATCACCGCCTGATCCTTGAGGCCAAACGCACCCTGATCTATACCGACATCGCGGTTCAGCAGATCGCCGATGAACTGGGCTTTCGCGATGCCGGCTATTTTTCGCGCTTTTTCGCCAAAAAGGCCGCGATGTCACCGGTTCAATTCCGGCAGGATCACCGGTAACATTCGGCCAAATCCGGGACCGGTCAAAGCCAGCCACCCGTCCCGCTCAGATGCTTGGGCAAATCACCAAGCGGCACATTGGTCAGATCCTTGACGATTTCACCATCAAGTGCCTCGGCCAGTGGCTTGGGCATTTTGGTGCGGACCTCGCCCATCACCTTGGGCGGCGCAATGACAATCAGATTGTCAAACCTGCCCTGCTTGCACTCATCGGCAAGATATCTGACGACATCATCGACGAATTCCTTCTGGGCATGTTCATGCGGATCGGATGCCGGGGGCATGGCGTGGCGTTGCTGATTGCCTGCTGGATTGGCAAAACCGCGTCCCGGTTTGTCGCTGGCGATTTCCTGACTGGGCCGGTTATCGGCCTGCATTTCCTCGACCGTTTCCAGATGACGGCCTTCGGCATCGCGCGTAACCGCAATCACATGCGCCTTGCCTCCATCGGCCACGAGAATCCACTGGTTCTTATGCATTTCAACCTGCCTTTTTGTTGGGACTGTCCCCGGAACGTTACGGGGATAGCTTTGGTTCCAAATCAAGGCAGATCAAACAGTCCGAAATCGATTATCGCCAGCCCAGCAACCAGCGATCAAGCCTTCCTAAAAGCCACGAAACACATAAGCCCAAAAGCGATAAAACCACCACACCGGCAATCAGTTGATCGGTCTGATACAGGTTGCCTGCGGCCAGAATAAGCGCCCCAATCCCGTATTGCGCGCCGATCATTTCGGCCGCAATCAGAAGGATGATCGCGATCGAGGATGAAATACGGAACCCCGACAGGATGGTCGGCAGCGCCCCGGGCAGGATGATCTTGCGGATCACCGACCACATCGGCAGATCAAAGCTCTGCCCCATGCGGATCAGGTTGCGCTGCACATTATCCACCCCGCCGAATGTATTGATCACGGTCGGGAAAAACACGCCAAAGGCAATGGTGGCAAATTTCGATGGCTCCCCAATGCCAAACCAGATGATGAAAAGCGGCAAAAGCGCAATCTTCGGGATCGGGAAAAGGGCCGATACAAACGCCACGCCGGGCGAGCGCGCCCAACTGAACATCCCGACCAGAAAACCGACAAAAAGCCCGGCCACCGTCCCCATGATCCAGCCGCCAACAAGCCGCTGCAACGACGCGCCAAGGTGAAGCCAAAGATCGCCACTCACGATCAATTGCCAAAGCGCCTTGGCCACCGCAACCGGGCTTGGCATCGCAAGTTCGCTGATCACACCCGTGCTTGATCCCAATTGCCAAAGCGCAATCACGGCAACGAAAAAGCCCCACGCTGCAACCGGATTGGCCTTCGGGTTAAAGCCCGTGGCACGAAACCGCACATGACTTGCCGGCGATGCCGTGCTTTGGCGTTCTGCCCGCACTTCGCTGATATCATGCGACATTTTCAAGCTCCTTATCGGCCGCAATCGCCTCATCCCGGATCAGGTCCCAAAGGGCCTGCTCATGCGCAATCAGCTCCGGCATGCCTTCGCGCCGCTCTGCTATCGGAATATCGATTGTGTGGATTTCCTTGATCGTGCCGGGGCGACGGCGCAATGCCACCACCCGGTTTGCCAGCCGCACGGCTTCGTTCAGGTTATGCGTCACATAAACCGCCGTCATGCCGGTCCGCGCAAATAACGCGGCAAATTCATCGAGCAGCAAAATCCGCGTCTGCGCATCAAGGGCTGATAACGGCTCGTCCATCAGCAAAACCGCCGGGCGCACCGAAAGCGCACGCGCAATCCCGACCCGCTGCTTCATTCCGCCCGAAAGCTGCTTCGGATAAGCATCGCGGAAATCCGATAAATTGGTCTGCGCCAATACCTCCGCCACCCGCGCATCACGGTCCGTTTTGGACAATCCGTGATCTTCAAGAACAAGGCTGATATTGCCCGCCACCGTCCGCCACGGCAAAAGCGCGAAATCCTGAAACACATAAGTCAGCGGGTTAAGGCACCCTTCCGGCGTCGCCTTGTCGCAAATCAGAATCTCGCCGCGTGTCGGGGCCAACAACCCGCCAATGATCGACAATAATGTCGATTTGCCACAGCCCGACGGCCCGATCAGGGCGACGACCTCGCCCGGTTCGATCCCGAAATCGATATCGCGCAGCGCCTCGACCTGATCATATGAATGGCAAATGCCCTTGATTTGCAGCCGCATGGCACAATCCGTTTATCTGAAATCTAAAAATGAAACGACCGGGCCAGCCGACAACGCAACCGGCCCGGTCGGGAAAATATTGCCTTACTCGGTCAAGGCCGGGATAAAGCTGGTATCGATGAATTTCGCCGGATCGGCATCAGCCGAAACAAAGCCGCGATCCTGATACCATTTGACCTGCGCCCTGACATCGGCAACGTCAAGCTTGGCTTCCTCGGTGATGAACATCGCGCCATTGCGGATTTTCGGATAGGCCTTGTCCGCCGGATCGTTGGCATAAACATATTTATGCACGATCTCCAGAATCTCCTGCGTGGTGTCGCTTTCAACAAGCTTGCCATCCGCATCGGTCGCCAGAAGGGCCGCCCGGTAATCCGCCACACCCTTCTGATAGGCGCGTACGAACTTCTCGACCATCTCGCGGTTTTCTTCGACATTCTCGGTCGATGTAAACAGGCCACCGACCTGATAAGGCACGTAATCCTTCACCCAGCCGATAATATGCGCCGCCCCGGCATTGGCCAGCGGCTTTGCGATATGCGGCACGATGATCATGCTATCGACCTGCCCGCTTTTAAGCGCGCCAATCATGTTGGGTACGGACTGCAACGGTTTAAGCGAAACACTTTCCGGGTCAAACCCGGCCTTCTCGGCGACATTGCCAATCATGTAGTGGAAGCTCGATCCGACCTGCGAAAGCGCAAAGCTATGACCGGGCAATTTATCAACCGATGTCAGCCCCGCCTCAAACGCCGCATTGGATGCCAGAATGGCCGATCCGTCATAACCCGGATCTTCATGCAACTGCGCGCCGATAACCTTAAGCGCCCCCTTGGCCGCAAGGTTAAAGAACCCGCCCGTGAACGCCGTCACGCCAAAATCGGCATCGCCCGATGCAATCGCAACCGCAACCGGCTGGGCCGCCTGAAAGATCGAAATCTCGGCATCAAGGCCCTCGTCGGCAAGGTAACCCTTTTCCTTGGCAATAAATAACGGCGCGCTTGAAACAAACGCCAGTGCGGCAATATCGACCTTCTCGTTGGCTTGTGCGGCCTGTGCGCCAAACGCCACAAGCGCGCTCGCCCCCATCGCCAGAGCAACAACCGATCCACGCGCCAGCCGTGCCGCGCCCGCCATTCCCCTCATCGAAACCATGTTTCCTCCACAGGATCATTATTTTTGAATGCATTATAACCTTCGGAATTTTGTTAGCCGATTTATCGACAAATTGCCAATCTTTGCCGCATTTTTCCGCCAAAAGGGTCGATTTCGCCCTTAATGCGCAAGTCACAGCGACCCCTATTTCCGCCAAGGTCGAATTTGCGCGGGTCTTCCGACATTGCCGTACCACGCTCTCCCATCTTTCTAGCACCCCTCAACCGTCGTTCCCGCGAAAGCGGGAACCCATCGGGCCAAAACCTCCATCACCGAAATCGGAGAAACCCGGAACCGCTGACTGGATGCCCGCCTTCGCGGGCATGACGGGGATGGGTCAGGCGCCCGATACTTGCCTTGCGCAAAACAACTGTCGCCCCGCCTCTCTATCGCCACTGCCACGGTGCCTGCCCCGCCTCGCTTCCTTTACCGTCGCCCGCCCCTTTACCGTCGCCCGCCCCTCTACCGTCGCCCCGCTCCTCTACCGTCACTCCCGCGAAAGCGGGAGTCCATCGTGCCACGCGCTCCCACGCCGCCGCCTGTAATCCCGCAAATTGCCATCCCCCGCCAAACCGGCTAAAACCGCCTGACACAACCCCGCACTCAAAGGCCCCGCATGTCATCAAACCCGGATACCCCAAAACCAAACGGCAAAACCGCGATGATCATCGGCGCGGGTCCGGCGGGGCTGATGGCGGCTGAACGCCTCGCCGGGTCCGGTCATGCGGTCACGATCTTTGAGGGCATGCCAAGTGCCGGGCGCAAATTCCTGATGGCGGGGAAATCGGGGCTCAACATCACCCATGCCGAAGACCTCGAAACGTTTTTGTCGCGCTATGGCACCTCGCGCGCACGGCTCGAACCGCACTTACGCAAATTCGGCCCCAACGAAATCCGCGACTGGTGTGCCGGACTTGGCATCGAAACCTTTGTCGGCTCCTCTGGCCGCGTCTTTCCGACCGCGATGAAGGCAAGCCCGCTTTTGCGCGCATGGCTTAGGCGTCTGGATGGTTTGGGCTGCAAAATCCATTACCGCCATTACTGGACCGGCTGGGATGAAACCGAAAATGCCGTTTTCAAAACCCCGGACGGCGAAGTGACCGCCACGGCTGATATCACCGTTCTGGCATTGGGCGGCGGAAGCTGGAAACGGCTGGGATCGGATGGCAAATGGATGGAAATCCTTAAATCCGCCGGGATCAGATGCAATCCGTTCAAACCGGCCAATTGCGGCTTTGACGTCGCGTGGACCGACCATCTGATCGATAAATGCGCAGGCTCCCCGGTCAAGGCCGTGACGCTGACGGTCTCCACCAAATCCGGCCCGCAAACCGTGCGCGGCGAATTCGTGATTTCCAGAACCGGGATCGAAGGCAGTGCCGTCTATGCCATCTCGGCAGCCCTTCGCGATCAATGGCTTGAAACCGGCGATGCCACCGTAACGCTCGACCTAACACCCGACCGCGACCTGGCCGACGTCACCGCGCGCTTAAACAAACCACGCGGCAAAAACTCGCTTGGCAACCACCTGCGCAAAACACTCGGTCTGGACACCACCAAAACCGCGCTCGTTTTCGAAACCACCCCCCGCGAAACCCTGAACGACCCCGCCAAACTCGCCACCACGATCAAGGCGCTACCGCTTAAAATCACCAAACCCCGCCCGATTGATGAAGCCATCAGCACGGCCGGCGGCGTCGCATGGGAAGAACTCGACGAAAATTTCCAACTCAAAAAACGCCCCGGCACCTATTGCCTCGGCGAGATGGTGGATTGGGAGGCGCCGACAGGGGGGTATTTGTTGAGTGGGTGCCTGAGTTAACCTCAGAAAACCGCCACTCGCTACTTTTTATCTTTTGGTTTGTGGTATAGACTAAATGGAACAAATCGCACAGTAAATGGCAATCCAGAACGCTCGTGTTTATTTACCGACCTGAAAACCAGTACGTTTTTAGGGCAATTTGTCACAGTAGCCTCCTGATAAAGGCTTTGATACTTGGACCTCCAAGTATTCACAACTCGATTAACGTCGGGTCCCTTGCAATAGATTATTACACAACCATTTTGTTGCCCGACCATACCTGTTGAATATCTGGTAGTTAACTGCAAATATCCTTTATTAAGCCATTCGTAATCGCTGTGAATCTTGGCTTCCCCCAGCCACAAGAAACCTCGCGGGCCTCTCACCACTACGTCACAGTGTCCACCAACATCAGCATCATGTTCGACGAGAAACCCATGAGCCTTAAGCAACGAAACAATATCGATAGTTAAACTATCTTCATTTCGATCCTTTCGATGATGTGCAGTCTCCGCAAATTCAAGAGCTATCAAATCAATAGCATCATCAATCAACTCAACGAATTCCTGCTCAACGGGATCATTCGCAGCATTTAAGGACATCACCCTTAAGCTTATTAACATGCTAGGGTTCGATGTAGCCATCAAAGACAAATCGCGTAATGAAATATCTCTTGCAACATTATTCATAAACTTAATGCCAGTTTATCTGAGGGCGCAAAGAATGGAAAAACTCGTGCTTCAATTTCGTCAACGGCCTCGCCTGTATCTGGGTGTATGAATGTTCCATAGAGTTGAATCTGGCGAAGTTCCTCAGAGCTTAGCTCATACTCAGTTTCGTCAATATCAACGAACAGCGCCCCAGACTTCAGCACATCAACTTTCTCACTTGTCAAAATTGCCAACGCAGCTATGAGGTCCTCATTTACGGCATCTAGTTTCGAAGCGTTGCAGAGCTGTCTGAAGGTAAGCATTCTTAATTCTTGGAAATTCGCCTCGGCAATGTAATCGAGAATACGCATGCAAAGCTTAGCGGCTTGGGTCCCTCCCCAGCCTGCAACCACTTCGTTCCGTGCGTTCTCTAAATTCATCCAATTACACCTGCGCTCAAAACACGTTAGCGCTCAATTCAAATAACTAAGGATTCGATTTCTGACAAAACGATAATCTGATGCGACGAAACATCCTCGAATCACCGCATCCTTTAAATAAGGTTTTACAGTCCCAATCTCATAGGAATTGGAATGCAAATTCAGTTCAAGTTTTGAATAAACCTGACTGGACAACTGATTAGACCACTCAATACTAATTTTGTACGGCTCAATAGGTGTTTTTAGGGCGCCCTTACCTCCAACGTGGTAGAGTTCATCTCGCAGCGAGATAGAGCCCCGCCTCATTTTTTCGTGCTTTAGTGAAGCAGTACTCGTTCCAAATGCTAGTTCGACAACAATTCCTTCATCATCATTTTCGTACATACCTTTGATGAGAGGGAACAAGTTTTCAGATTTTGACCACTCGATGGAACTTAAATCACGTTTCACGACCTCTTTGAAGCTCTCCATGGCATTTAATGTAGCAACAAGGTTCATTCCCCTAGGACAATCGACAAGAAAATCTACATGTTCTCCTTCGTATGGCACCCAAAGGACGTCAAACCCGAATGTGCGAACCAACTTCGTGCCATATACTTCCGCATATTGAGTAAGTATTTCTCGGCCAACATCATCAAAGTCAGTTGCAAGAACTTCTTCCTTAATTACTAAGGTCCTTAACGCGGCGTACACAAGCGCTTCGCCCTGCTTTAGTCGCTCGTGAGCAACTAACGTATGCCCTACAGGCGCTTCATTCATATCTTCTTCTGAAAGAGCAAATGGGTAGCTCGACTGCACAACAGAATTAGGAATCTCTATTGTTCGCATCTGAGATAGTATTTGTTCCCGAACGGCAGTTCCCACCTTCATTAAATGGGCATTCTTCTCTCCGAAGAGAATGTGCTGCTTGTGATAGTCAGCTAATTTCTTAAATTCGTCTGGATACAAACTAGTTTCTTCACAGAGCTTTGAGATTGTTTTCTGCCACCCTTGCCCCCTCGGCAATCCGCAAAGATGTAGCGCCTTCTGAGCAACAGACCAAGGCATACGCCCCTTTAGCGCCTTAAGAACCAGTTCAGTACTCAACCCCTTACTCCCCAAGTAAATCAATCACACTAAATACGCCTCTGCTTAAAAACGTACACTAGTTACCCAACTAAGCCACTGAAAACCCGATTGCACATTAGCAATCGTCTGATAACCAGCCAATCAAACCCCGCCCCAGTGAACTTCGACAACATCTAGCTTCAAAATACGATCAACTGCTCCGTAAAAAAACTAACCATAAGAGCAGGAAAACATATTTATTTAGTGCGTATTTTCCCCAAAACTTGAACATACTCGCACACCAAACCGACTGCGATAAATTTGGGGAAAACAAGTTGACAAAATCAACCACATTTTATATTGGTTGATAAAGTCAACCATATAACCGTGCCCGCAACCGCGATATCGGGTAGCATTTTGCCCCGTTTGCCCGCTCCTCGCGCCGCCTCTTGCGACCGCACGCTTTGTTTTCGGAATGTTGCCCCACATGAAGATATCAAAAACCATCCACGCCGACGGATTGCCGCAGCCCCAGCGGTCATTCGCCATGATCGCCGTGTTACTGACCGTCATGATGGCAGTCCTTGACGGGTCGATCATGAATGTCGCCCTGCCCGCCATAGCCCATGATCAGAATGTCAGCCCGGCGCACGCCATCTGGGTCATCACCGCCTATCAGCTGGCGGTTGTCGTCGCCCTGCTGCCCCTGTCCGCCCTTGGCGAGGCGATTGGATTTCGCAAGGTCTATCTGGCCGGAATGGTGATTTTTGGCATCGCGTCGGCCCTGTGTGCCTATTCCCCCAATATCGAATTCCTGACATTTGCCCGCGTGTTGCAGGGTCTGGGTGGTGCAGCACTGATGAGCATCAACGCAGCCCTCATGCGCCACAGCGTCCCGCAGGCAAAGCTTGGCCGGGCCATCGGGCTGATTGCCATGGTGGTGTCGATCTCCGCCGCCGCCGGGCCGACCATCGCCTCGGCCATTCTCGCGGTCACGACATGGCACTGGCTGTTTCTGATCAATATCCCGATTTCGATCATCGCCATTGTTCTTGGCACATTCGCCCTGCCCTATACCAAACCGACCCGCACCCGGTTTGACTATATAAGCGCATTCCTGAACGTGCTGGCATTCGGCGGGCTGATTTCGGCCCTTGGCAATGTCGGCACCCAAAGCCACCCGATGCTGATCGCGGGCCAGTTCGTGATTGCGATTACCGCCGGGTTCTTCCTTGTGCGTCGGCAGTTTTCGCGCGAACGCCCGATGCTGCCGCTTGATCTGCTGGCCCGTCCGGTCTTTGCCTGCTCCATCGGGTCATCGATTGCGGGCTTTTGTGCGCAATTCATCGCCTTTGTCGCACTCCCATTCTATTTCCATGACGTGCTGCGCTATAGCGCGGTTGATACCGGCCTTCTGATGACGCCATGGCCCGTCGCCACCGCCATCATCGCCCCGATTGCCGGGCGGCTGGCTGATCGATATTCACCGATCCACCTGACCGGGATCGGCATGGGGATTTTTGCCATCGGCCTGTTTGCCGTCACCCTGATCCCGGCCGGAAGCCCGCATACAGCCCTTGCGATCATTGCCTGCCTGATGATCTGCGGCGTTGGTTTTGGCCTGTTCCAGTCCCCCAATAACCGCCTGATGATGACAAGCGCCCCACGGGACCGCAGCGGCGGTGCTGGCGGCATGCTCGCCACCGCCCGCCTGACCGGGCAATCGGTTGGTGCGGCGCTTGCCGCAATCCTGATCGGTACCGGTGGTGCGTTTGATCTGAGTGCGATCATGGGGGTTGCGGCGGGCTTTGCCCTGATATCGGCCGCCATTTGCGAGGGCCGCAAATATGCCATCCGCACCGGCATCATTGCCCCGCATGGCTATGAAGCCGACGCAAAGCCATCATAACAAGCCCCGCAACACCTTGCGCCTGTGCGCGACAGAAACATATCGATGAGTAAGCCCATGGAAACGCCAATGGAAACGCCAACGGAAACGCCAGAAACCAACCCCGCAAATGCGCATGTCCCCGGCGAAACCCTTCACCGGCTTGTCCATGCCTTCAAGCGCGCCATGCGCGAAGGCTTGCAGGATGCCGATATGCCCTTGCCAATCTCGCAGATGCGCACGCTGAAATGGATCATCAAAAGCCCCGGCGTCACCGCACAGCAAATCGCCGCCCGCACCGGGCAGGACAAGGGCCGCATCACGCGGCTTGTCAAGGAACTCGAAGAAAACGGATTGATCGAACGCCGCCCCCATCCCGAAGACGGGCGAAGCCAGACCCTGCATTTGACGCCAAAGGGCGATGCGCTGATGGAAGAATATCGTGCCGTAGAAGCCAAAATCCGCACGCGCATGGCCACCGGTTTAAGCCAGAAACAAATCACGGATTTCAACGAAATTGCCAGCCTGATGGCCGACAATCTGGAATCCTGAAAACAGATAATCCCTACAGGAGCTTGGAATGAACAGACCAGCCCCCCGCGATCTGACCGTGATCCGCAAAACCTATGTCACGCCCAATATGCTGCGCGTGACGCTGGGCGGTGACGGCATCGCATCCTTTCCCGACGATCAGGAAAGCGCCTATGTCAAACTGATCTTCCCGATTGACGGCGATGAAAAGGACCGGGTTCTGCGCCGGACCTATACCGTCCGTCATGACCGCATCACCGATCAGGGCCGCGAGATTGACATTGATTTCGTCATGCATGGCGATGGTTCCGATGATAACGATCATGGCGGCCCGGCCTCGAACTGGGCGGTCAATTGCAAGCCCGGCGATCTGATCACCATCGGCGGCCCCGGCCCGAAAAAGCTGGTTGATCCGACCGCCGACTGGTTCCTGATTGTCGGCGATATGACGGCCCTGCCCGCCATTTCGGTCAATCTCGAAACCCTGGGCCCCGATGCGCGCGGTTACGCCGTGATCGAAATCGCGTCCGAGGCCGATATGCAGGATTTGCAAAAACCCGAAAACGTCACCATCGAATGGGTGATCAACCCGCATCCGGGCGAAAATGCCAATGCCCTGCCCGATGTGGTCAAAAAACTGCCCTGGGCCGATGGCCGCCCGTCGGTCTGGGCCGCATGCGAATTTACCGCGATGAAAATGCTGCGCGATCATTTCCGCAATGATCGGGGGCTTGGCAAGGATGATCTGTATATCTCAAGCTACTGGAAACTCGGCCTGAACGAAGACAACCACAAGGTCATCAAGGCCGAGGATGCCCAGGCCGCCTGACATGCGGACTACGACGCGTCGCGGCCTTCCTGATGGCAGTGACGCAAAAAATCGATCAAGGCACGAACAGCGGGCGGTGTCGCCCGCTGTTTCGGATAATAAAGATACCAGCCCGGAAAGGGCGGTGAAAATTCTTCAAGAACCGGCACAAGCGACCCGTCATCGATCATCGGCTGCATCCAGCGCGACGACCAATAGGCAAACGCAATCCCCACCCCCTGTGCCGCCGCCTTTAACGCCGTATCACGGTGCGACACGATCAGTGGCCCATCGACCGCAACGCTGATCCATCGCCCGTCAACGCAAAATTCCCAGTTGTAAAGCTTCCTGCGCCCCGGTTTGCGCCAATTGATGCATTTATGCCCGTGCAGATCGGCCGGTGTTTGCGGCACCCCATACCGCGCCAGATAATCGGGCGACGCCACGGCAAGCTGATGGATATCCGGGCCCAGCCTGACCGCGACCATATCCTTTTGCAATAACTCGCCCAGCGTAATGCCAAGGTCATATCCGGCATCCACGATATCAAGCGGCGCATCCTCGATCACAAGTTCCAGAACGATATCGGGATATTTTTCGTGAAACGCGCCAAGCCACGGTTCGATCTGGGTCGCAAGCGCAAGCCTTGGCAGCAAAAGCCGCACCGTCCCCGCCGGTCGCCCCTGAAACTGCATGATATCTTCCACCGCAAAGGCCATTTCGGCCATCGCCGGGCGAAACCGTTCAAAAAGCCGCTTTCCCGGCTCGGTCAGCGACGTGCTGCGCGTGGTTCGCTGCAAAAGGTTCACACCCAAACGATCTTCAAGATTGCCAATCGTCTGGCTTAACGACGATGCCGAAATGCGCAGCCGTGCCGCCGCACGCCTGAAATTGCCTTCTTCGACCACGGCGACAAAGGCTTCAAGTTCGGCATATTCCCGCCCGCGCATAATGCATTCCTTTTTAAACAGTCCATGCAGACTTTAACCCATATACCAAACAATCAGATATCACTAGCCTTGGTCATCACATCACAACACATCACGTCCCCAAGCCTGCCCCGCATGGCTTGCCCGATTGCACAAAGGACCATCGCGAATGACCACGAATACAAATTCAAAAAACATCCTGATCACCGGCGTCAGCTCCGGCTTTGGCCGCGCCTTTGCCACGGCGGCAATTGCCGAAGGCCACCATGTCATCGGCACGGTCCGCAAACAGGCCGACCTTGCCGCCTTCACCGCCCTGTCCCCGGCACAAACCACCGGCGTCATCCTTGATGTCACGGATTTTGAGGCCATCCCCGACGCGATCAAGCAGATCGAAACCGATATCGGCCCGATTGACGTTCTGATCAACAATGCCGGATATGGTCACGAAGGATTGCTTGAAGAATCCCCGCTTGCCGAACTCGAAGCCCAATTCCGGGTCAATGTGTTTGGCGCGGTTGCGATGATCAAGGCCGTCCTGCCCCATATGCGCCAACGCAGACGCGGCCATATCCTCAATGTCACCTCAATGGGCGGCTTTATCACCATGCCCGGCATTTCCTACTATTGCGGCAGCAAATTCGCCCTTGAAGGCATCAGCGAAACACTGGCCAGCGAAGTCGCCGGGCTTGGCATTCATGTGACCGCGATTGAGCCGGGATCATTTCGCACCGACTGGGCTGGGCGTTCCATGGTCCGCTCCGACCGCAGCATTTCCGATTATGATGCCCTGTTTGATCCGATCCGCGATGCCCGCCAGAAGAAAAGCGGCAATCAGGCCGGTGATCCCGCCAAGGCCGCAAAGGCGGTGATGGATATTCTGAACGCCTCCAACCCACCGGTTCATCTTTTGCTGGGGCGCGATGCGCTGTCGCTGGTGCGCACCAAACTTGATGACCTGCAGCGCGAATTCACCCAATGGGAACACATCACCACATCAACGGATTTCGACGCATAATTGCCAGCGCGACATCACGCCGCCAGCGCATTCACGCTATACCATGTCAGCCCCGCAATCCCGGTTGCCGTCACCCCGCCGACCAGAACCCCGGCGGCAATCGCCACCCCGTCTGACAGCACAAGCCCAAGCCCGACGACGACAAGGCACAGGGCCGGGATGCTATTCGCACCGGGAATCGGGATCGGGATGGCAATGATGAAGGCAATGACAAGGCAGATCAGGCCGATAACCGGCATACGCTGCGCCGGGACAAAGAACTGCCAGCGATCCGACATCCGGTTTTCAAGCCAGATCAGCCTTGGCCGCATATGCCGGTAAAGGCTGCTCAGGCGACGGCGGCCAATCCTGCGGCGACGCATCCAGTCGGGCAGATAAAGTTTCTTGCGCCCGATCACCAGTTGCAGGGCCAGAAACGCCAGCGGAATGGTCAGGATCGCGTTCGGCCCCGGTACCGGCACACAGGCAATCAGCGCAAACAGGACAATCAACGCCCCCTGGCTTTTTTCCCCCATCGCATCAAACAGCGCGCCCAGGCTGATATCATCCGCCACGCCATCTACGGGCGGCACAGCCTGATCATCGTTTAACAGGGCATCAAAGATCGATGAAAGCCTTGCCCCGTCTTTGGGAAGGGAACCTTGAGTTCGTGTCATGATATTCCGTGATCGATTGAAACCGCCCCCTCATATGTCCAACGATTGTGATCAATCCGTGGCGATATGATGAAAACAAACAAAAACGCCCCGGCCATGGGCACGGGGCGTTTGTATCGGCAATGCCGCAACCTTAAACGGCTGGCGGCAGGTCTTCCTCAAGGATCACGATATTGAGCGAATAGCTGACTTCGCCTTCGTCCTCGTCACGGTGCACAACACCGACAAATTCGTCGCCAACGCGCATTTCAATCGGGTGGCCTTTGCGCTTGGGCGCATCGACGGCAATTTTCGGATTATCAAACGTACGGCGCAGATAATCGGTAACGCGGGCGATTTCGGTCGGTGTCATGTGGCTGGTCCCTTGCTTCTGTCAGGTCGGTTCTGGTCTTTTGACCGCGTTCGGGGCAAACGGCGCAGCAATCGCGCCAGCACGTCCCCCAACGGATCTTGCGAAATAAATGACGGACATTGTCCTTTCACAAACTGTGCCATGAAATCAACCCTGCTTGCGCAAAAAAGGGCCGTTTGACCCAAGTTTTTTGCCTTAACGCTTTTGGGCGATCCCGTTTTGCCGTTGCCGCGAAATGAACATCCCCGCCTGTCCCTTTTCTGAACATGGGAAGGCTGTGCTGGAATGTCTAACGCATGACAATCGGATTTGTGCCCGATAAGCGGTTGCAATGCGTTGCCCCAAAGGATAATCGGGTTATATGAGCGAACAAACAGCACGCCCGGTTTTATACAGTTTCCGTCGCTGCCCCTATGCGATGCGCGCCCGCATGGCCCTGCTGGCCAGCGGCACCGATGTCGAACTGCGCGAAGTCGTCCTGCGCGACAAACCGCCATCCATGATCGATGCATCCCCCAAGGCCACAGTACCCGTCCTGATCCTGCCTGACGGCACCGTGATCGACGAAAGCCTTGAAATCATGGTCTGGGCGCTGGCCGAAAATGACCCGGAAAAATGGCTGGAACCCGAAAGCGGCAAACTTGAAGACATGCTGGCCCTGATTTCGCAAAATGACGGCCCGTTCAAGCATCATCTGGACCGCTATAAATATTTCAACCGCTACGAGGACGCCGATCCGGTCGAACATCGCCGCGATGCCGAAAAAATCCTCAACCGGCTTGATGGTCGTCTGGCGGTTGGCAAATATCTGTTTGGCACCCGTCCGGCACTGGCCGATTTTGCCATTGCGCCCTTTGTCCGCCAGTTTGCCAATACCGACAGGGATGCGTTTGATGCCGCACCCTTTGTCCATCTGCAACGCTGGCTTGATGATTTCCTGAATTCCCGCTGGTTTGAAACCGCGATGGTCAGATATGACCAATGGCACGAAGGCGACGAACCGATAATTTTTAAAGCCGCCTGAACAATCACAACGTGCAAACTTGCCGGAATACGGGGAAAAATCCGCAGGATTATACTTCTGTTACCATTCACGGGCTGGTCATGGGGGGCGGCTTGTGATAGCAAGCGGGAAATCATCCCATAACGCTTCAGGACCGAGATTGATGGCCGATTATGATGTCAAGCCGCTGATAACGGCGGACGAAATTGCCACACAGATCGATGCGCTTGCCGCCCGGATCAATGAAAACTTCAAGGATACCGAAAAACTGATCGTTGTCGGTCTGCTGCGCGGATCGTTTGTTTTCATCGCCGATCTGGCCCGCAAACTGACCGTTCCGGTCGAAGTCGATTTCATGGTCGCCTCAAGCTACGGCGATTCTACCGAAAGTTCGCGCAATGTCCGCATCGTCAAGGATCTTGACGGTCAGATCCGCGGCAAGGACGTGCTGCTGGTCGAAGACATCATCGATACCGGCTATACGCTTTCCGAAGTCGTCCGGTTGCTGAAAACCCGCGATCCGAACCGGCTTGAAATCTGCACCCTGCTGAACAAGCCGTCGCGCCGCGAAGTCGCCATTCCCATCGACTATTGCGGTTTTGACATTCCCGATGAATTCGTCGTCGGCTATGGCATCGATTATGCCCAAGCCAACCGCAACCTGCCCTTTATCGGCACGGTGCATTTCCACGGCGAATAAGCTTTCGGAAATCTGAAATGAAAAATGGCGGGAACCATCCGGTTATCCCGCCATTTTTGTATCTGCTGTCTCGCGGTCCTTTTCCCCGGCTTCCGGGTCGCTGACGGGTCGATCAAACGCGCCAAGGTCGGACAGGTCGGTAAACAGGCGTTCAAAACCGTCCTGCATTTGCGATTTGTCACCCTGTCCGGTTGCGTAACCGGCGCGCGCGGCATGGATCAGCATATCAAATAAAAGCGCATCTTCACTGCGTGCCGGGTCGGCACCCGCTTTATCTTGTCGCGCAATCCCATCACTTGGGTCGCGTTGCAGAACAATCGCCAACGCCACCAGCCCAAGGGCGACCAGAACAGTCCCCAGACCAAGGGCGGCACCAAGTGTCCCAAACTGTGCGGCCAGATAGATAAACACCGCCGCCAGCAGAAAACCGATACCGATCAGGATCGTCACCCCGATAACCGCAAAGACCGCCAGCTTTACGGCGGCGGCCTTTGCGATTTCAGTGATCGCTTCAACAAGCTGATCGATCATTTACGAAGGAGTCCGCCAACCAGCATGCCAATGCCGAAAGTTACAGCAACCGAGGTCAGCGGGCGCTCACGCACCTGATCAACGGCAACGCCGCGCGCATGGTCAAACTGGTCATGAACCTGGCCCGAAACCTCGCGAACACGCTCTGCGGCGGACTGGGCGACAGAATTGGCGCGGTCACTGCCCATGGCTCTGAGCGTCTTGGTGACTTCGGCAAGATCCTTGCGCAAAGCCTCGACATCGGCCTGAAGTTTTGCATTATCCGTATCAGTCTTGGTCACCATCATAAAACTCCTGTGGTTATCCATTAACTTATTCGACACTTGCCTAACGAACCGAACCCCAAAGAAGTTCCACATAAAATTGTGATTATTTGGGGGCACCCGCTTCAAACTGCGGCATTCCGAGCCCCCGGGCCAACACGTTTTTCCAACGGAAATCCGCCTTTGACAAAAAAGAACGGCCCGTTGTGGGAACGGGCCGTTCATCCCTTGCAGAAATCTGGGCGGATTACGGAGCGTGGGGCTCCGAACCATGCCGATCAGTAAGGCAAACCGACATAGTTTTCTGCAAGCGTCGTCAAACCTGCCTTGGATGACAGGATATATTCCAGTTCGGCGCGGCGAATACGGCCGTCAAAATCGTGATGATCATCAAAGGTATGAAGCATTGATGTCATCCACCAGCTAAACCGCTCCGCCTTCCACACGCGCGCCAGCGCGGTATCGGAATAGGCTTCAAGCAAATCATCCCGGTTCTGCTTGAATTTGCCGATCAATGCCTCTGACAGGTAATGCACATCACTCGCCGCAAGGTTCAGCCCCTTGGCCCCGGTCGGCGGCACGATATGCCCCGCATCGCCTGCCAGGAACAGACGCCCGTGGCTTAGCGGTTCGGCAACAAAGCTTCGAAGCGGTGCAATGCTTTTTTCAAACACCTCGCCCTCATTGACCAGTTCCGCGTCGGCCTCGCCAAGGCGGACCCGAAGCTCGTTCCAGAACCGGTCATCGGACCAGTCTTCGATTTTCTCGCTGCTGGGCACCTGCACATAATGGCGCACGACGGTTTCCGACCGCATCGAACACAGCGCAAATCCCCGGTCGTGGCTGGCATAAATCAACTCGTCCGCCACCGGCTTGGCATGGGCCAGAACGCCAAGCCAGCCAAACGGATAAACCTTCTCGAACGTCTCAAGCTTCGATGACGGCATGGTCTGCCGCCCGACCCCGTGGAACCCGTCACAGGCCGCAATATAATCACATGTCAGTTCAACCGGATTGCCGTCCTTGACATATCGAACACGCGGCGCATCAGATTCGATATCATGCAAGCTGACGTCGTCCGCCTCGAACACGATTTCACCGCCATGATCAAGGCGCGCCTGTATCAAATCCTTGGTCACCTCGGTCTGGCCGTAAATCATCACGGTCGACCCGCCGGTCAATTCTTCGATATTCACATGCACGCGCTTGCCATTGACGCTGATATAGATGCCGCCATGAATGATGCCCTCGCGCTTCATGCGGGCGTCAACGCCGACCCGCTCCATCAGGCCAACCGTCCCCATTTCAAGAACACCGGCCCGGATCCGCCCCTCGACATAGGCGCGGTCCTTGCGTTCAAGGATAATGCTGTCAATTCCCTGCACATGCAGCAAATGCGAAAGCAGCAACCCCGAAGGACCGCAGCCGATAATGGCAACAGGGACATGCATGACGTAATCCTCACTCGACTATTCTTGTTGATTTTCGGAACAGGAACCGTTCCAATAAGGAAAGAATACGCCTGATTTCACACGGGAAGAATGGACAAACCGGGAAAAGGATAGGACAAATCGAACATCTATACCGCAATGGTTATCGCAACATATCCCGATGGTTTTGATCGGGGCGCTGATGGTCAAGGGATCATCAAAAGGCGGTCAAAAACCGCCAACCTGATCTGCCCCCACCTGATCTGCCCCGACCGGATTTCCCGGCACACTCCCCTGCCCGTTAACCGTCATTTTCGGTCCGGGCGTGGCACTTGCGGTTTGTTCGCACACTCCCCAACCCCGGCACATGGCCCGGCCTTCGGGGGTATCAAGGAACCCGTCAAACGCATCACGCAACGCTTTGCCTTGCGGGTGATCCCGGGAAAACAGGATGAACATGTTCTCTGATTGCACCGGATCGGTAATGCCATAGCGTTTCACCGCATCCTCGCCCAGAACCCGCGCCATATCCATCAGGCCGACATCCTTTTCGTCAAAATAGATATCAGCCCGCCCGGCATCCAGAAACCGCCATGCGGCTTCCGATGACGTGACAATATCAGCCTGAATGCCCAGACGGCGAAATTCAACCTCGTACCAATAGCTGGCAACCCCGACCGGACGCAGCCCCAGGGGGGCAATATCGGCGATTGCGTTAACATCAAGCCCGGCGGGAAACCTGTCCTTGCGATAAAATCCGATCTGGTGCGCCTTTGCGATTGGATAGCGCGGATAAAGGACCTCGGCCGCGCGTTCGTCGGTCCAGATCCAGCTGAATGTCGCGGCATATTGCCCCGCAATGGTCTGCTCATAAGCACGCCGCCACGGTACAAAAGCATACCGCACCCGGTATCCCATCGCCTCGAATACCTCGGTCACCCGCTTGGTGTGAATGCCGTATCCGGCGGCATTTTCCGTAATCATCGGCGGCCATTCGCCTACCGCAAACAGAACTTCGGGCTTCTGCGCCGATGCTTCTGTGATTTTGCCGACTTCCTGCGCGACCGCCCCTGTCAAACCCGGGACCATGCCGCAAACCGCCCCCCACACGATCTGCACCATCAACACCAGTACCGGCAAAACAATACCCGTTCGTCTTTTCCCCACACCATACTCCTGCATGGTTCCGGCATATGCTGCCGCCTTACCCCGATAGGTCACTTTATTGTTTTTTCTGAACTTATCTTATGTTGATAAGCCTGACGGATTATTAAACGCCAAATTCGCTATTTTTCATACGCGCGATCACGATACCGGATCAAAATGCCTTTAATTTCATCAACATGTAACGACGCATAAAGTTTAACCTTTCCACTGTCGCCCTGTCTTGACCTGTATGCTAAGGTAAGTTCCGGTTATTGCACCGGCCCCGTCAAAAGCCTTTTGAAACCGACCAAACGGGACAATGACAGAACACAGCCACTGCGCCATTTTCACCGATCTTGACGGCACTCTGCTTGATCATGACACCTATTCCTGGGCCCCGGCAGCCCCGGCGATTGAACGCATAAAAAAGCTCGACATTCCGCTGATTGCGATCTCGTCAAAAACGCTGGCCGAACTTTCCCATCTCAATGCCACGGATCATCTGTTTGATGGATTGATTGGCGAAAATGGCGGTGTCATCCGCCTTGGCGATCAAACCGAACAACCCGGCCCCGCCACCGAAACCATTGATGCCGCCCGCGATGCCATCCGGGCGGCCCTCTCCATTCCCGTGACCAGTTTCCGCAGCACATCGCCCGAAATCATCGCCGCCCAAACCGGCCTTTCCCCCGATGATGCGGCCCGCGCCGGACTTCGGCACTGCTCCGATCCGCTGATCTGGGCACCGACGGACAAAGATGTCACCATCGCGCGTGCCATTGCCGAAACATTTGGCCTCAAACTGGTCAAGGGCGGGCGCTTTCACACCCTTTGCGGCCCGACCGACAAGGGGGCCGCCATGGCGCGCATGCTGGAACTATTGGCGCAAAACGGCGTTCTGCCTTCAACGGGTTTAACGCCTTGCACAATCGCCTTGGGGGATTCCGCCAATGACGCCACCATGCTTGCCGCAGCCGATGTCGCAATCCAGATACCGCAAAAACACGCAATCACAACAACCGCATTGATACAGGATCAAAAACTGATCATCGCCCCGGAACCGGGTCCTTCGGGCTGGAACGCGGCAATCAATTCCCTTCTCGATCAATTGACCAATACCAATAACAAAAGCGAGGTACTTCATGGCTGATTTTCATCAGGGCGGGCCGATCACGACCCTGCACCGCATCATCGACCGCAACCCCGAAGAACTCGCTTATGAAATGACCGCCTTCGCCCGCCAGCGTCGGCAAACCCTGATCCTGCCCTGCCTGTATTCCGAACTTGAAACCCCGGCCATGACCACCATCCTTAATGGATTGAAACAGGCCACCTATATCGATCAGATCGTCGTCGGGCTGGACCGGGCGGACGCCACGCAATACGCCTATGCGCGCGAATTTTTCAAAGACCTGCCGCAACATGTCCGCATCCTCTGGAATGACGGGCCGCGCCTGCGCAGCGTCCATGACCGGCTCGCCGAGTATGATCTGGCCCGCTATGAACCGGGCAAGGGCCGTAATGTCTGGTATTGCCTTGGCTATACGCTGGCATCGGGGCGAAGCTCGGTCATCGGCATTCATGATTGCGACATCGCAACCTATAAACCCGATCTTCCCGCCCGTCTGATGTATCCGATTGCCAACCCGGCGTTTAATTTCGCCTTTGCCAAGGGTTATTACGCCCGCGTTGCCAATGGCACGCTCAAGGGCCGCGTCTGCCGCCTGTTTGTCACCCCCCTGATCCGCGCGCTCAAACAGGTCGTCGGCAAAACCGAATTCCTCAATTACCTTGATTGCTTCCGCTATTCCCTATCGGGTGAAATGGCGATCAGGACCGACGTTGCCTATGGGCTGCGTGTGGCATCCGACTGGGGCCTCGAAGTTTCTATGCTGTCGGAAATGTATCGCAACCACACGGTCCACCGTCTGGCACAGGTCGATATCGCCGATATCTATGATCACAAGCACCGCGAATTTGATCCGGCTGAAAAGGATGACGGCCTGTCACGCATGGCAAGCGACATCGCCAAATCCCTGTTCCGCAAACTCGCCACCCAGGGCACGGTTTTCTCGCATGAAACCTTCCGAACCCTCAAGGCAACCTATTATCGCACCGCCCTTGACCTGATCGAACAATACCGCGCGGACGCGCTGTTTAACGGCCTTAAAATCAATCGCGACGAAGAAGAAAAATGCGTCGAGGTTCTGGCCGAAGTCATCATGAGTGCCGGCCAGCATTACCTTGATAACCCGCTCGAAAGCCCCTTCATTCCAAGCTGGCAGCGCGTTGAAAGTGCGATGGGCGACATCTTCGAACAGCTCTCGGCTGCTGTCGAAGACGACCTGAACGATGCAGGGATCGGCACTTGACGCCCACCGGCCCATCGCAATAGGTCAAATATGATACTGGCATTCATAATCAAACCGGATGCCAAGTATCTGATCAATCAGGTCCCTGTCCCGATTGCGCGTGCGCACCGGTAACAAAACGCGCAACCAGTGCTGATCGGCGCGCACGGCAAGGGTGACATGATAGAATTTCGGCTCTCCGCACATCATCGTGTTGAACAATGCCGCCGTCAGGCAGGTGCCGTATTTCATGTCGATCTCGCGCGGGCTGGCGCGCTGGAAACTCTCCCGGTTCAGGGACACAATCGACGGGGCATCGATCCGCACCACGAAATCTTCCTTGATCGGCATATATTCATAGATGGTGATATCGTCGAGCCAGCGGTGCAACCGCTCTGCGCTCAGAATGTCGCGCGACGGCACGATCTGCTCCGGGTCTTCTGCACGCGCCTCATGCCAGAGCCGGACCAGATCCGCAACATGCGGTCCGATATTTTCGGGCAATTCATCAAGTTCGAAATCTGTCGTCTCGGCCATTCTGTTGCGTGACCTTCTGCTTCTCCCACATGAGTAAAATTGGGAATACAAGGTGAAATAACAAGATGCGGCTGATTAAATCCGCCGCCTCATACCTTGTGCAGAAAATGCACCACCAGAACCTGAATGACCGGATCGCCCTTCCGGCATCTTGTGCGCACCGGCAACATCAACCGCAACCAGTTTTCCCACTGCGCGCGCTCGACCCCGATCATGTGGATTTGCGCCTGTCCGGTTTTGATCACTTCGCACAGGGTCGGATAGACCGTTGTTCCGAAATCCAGATCGATCTGGCGCGGGGTTGATCCCTGATAATTCTCGCCACTGGCCGCGATCATGTTCGGCGCATCGCGGCGAATGACGAAATCATTGCGATCGGGCTGATATTCGTAAATGCCGATATCATCGCACCATGGGGCCAGCATGTCGGAATCCAGATCACGCCGGTCGGGAATATCCCCGTCACGGCAGGCATCCTGCCAAAGCGCAAGCAATCGGGAAACCTGCCCGTCCACATCGTCCGGCAAGTCATCCAGCCGAATTTCCTGCGCATAGGCCATCGCGCAACAAGCTCCCCGACACGTCCATTCTATCGATATCGATCATAGGAACGCATCACGCCGCAATGCAAGATGCAAACATCAGTTTTTTCTGATTTTAAGTATTACAGCGTATCTACCGGGCCGAAAACCCACCTCAAACCGGCATCGCATCGCGATAACGTTGCAACAACCGGCTATCAATGCGATTGCGCCCGTCGATATTTGAAATCCACACGATCTGATAGGGCGCTAGCGCAAGGATACCGTTGAAATCCTCGATCACCTGCTGCGACAGCAGATCGGTCCAGCCCTCGGTCATGATCAGGTTGATCTTCGAAAGATCAAGGTCCTGCACCTGATCGGTCAGGTTAAACACACAGAAAATGCTCTGATCATTCAGATGGCTTTGCCGCCACACGCCCAGCAATTCCGATCCAAGGTTCAGGGTATATTGCGTCGCATTGGGATGAAATGCCGGCTGCCCCATGCGGATCGACATCAATGCGCGTAGCTGGTCAAACGCCCGCTTGGCGATGCCTTCTGCCGATAACCGCGCCTCGGCCTCCTCAAGCTGCCAGATTTTGCGGTTAAGCCGGCGCGGAATGCCGGTTTCCTCGTACCCCGTCTGATCGTTTTCGGTGGCAAAGATCGTCTGCACGTAAATCGCCGGAACGCCCTCAAGCGACATGGCAATCGCCTGGCTCATCACAAACCGTTCAAGGCCAAAGGTACGATCCCCGCCAAAACTCTCCGCCAGCATGCTAAACAGCGTGACGTTAAGTTCATAGGCCTTCTGCCCGCCGCCCTTAAGCGACCGGTAACTCACCTGCCCGCCCATCTTGCGCGCATGGTCGGTCATCACCTCAATCTCCGCATCCGGGATCAGGTTCTCGGCCGGGCGCAGGCCAATACCATCATGGCTGGCGGTAAAATTGAAAAAAGTGCAACCCGCCGGTGCTGGCGGCATCGACATGATGCATTTGCGGATATAATCACTCCGCCCCGATAACAGCGCGTGAATGATCACCGGCGGCAGGCTGAAATTATAAATCAGATGCGCCTCGTCCTGATTACCGAAATAGGACAGGTTTTCAAGCAGCGGCAGATTGGTTTCGGTAATGAACAAAACATCGGGATGTACCGCCGTGGTCGCCAGCCGCAATGCCTTGATGATCTTGTGCGTCTGATCAAGATTGATCGAACTGGTCCCGGCCACCTTCCAGATAAAGCCGATGGCATCAAGCCGCACGACCCGCACCCCGTGCTTAAGATATTCCAGAACGATTTTCAGGATTTCAAAAAACACATCCGGGTTGCCGTAATCCAGATCAACCTGATCATAGCTGAACGTGCACCAGACATGCTTTTCACCGTCCGATGTCGTGACCTTGCTTAACAACGGATGGCTGCGCGGGCGCACCACATCGGAAAGATCATCGTCGGGGCTGGCGGTTTTGATGTAATCGACACCGGGCTTTTCCCCGGCAAGAAACTGTTTGAACCACACATGGGACGCCGAAATATGGTTCGCCACCAGATCGGCCATCACGGTCGCATCCTTGGATAAGGCCTTCACATCATCCCACGTGCCAAGTTCCGGGCGCAACGTACTGAAATCGCTGACCGAAAAACCATCATCGGACGTAAAGGGGTGAAACGGCAGGATATGAATGCCCGTCAGCCAGTCCTTAAGCCACGTGCGATAAAAATCGCCAAGGCTTTCAAGCCCGTGATGCCCGTCGCGCGAAATGCTGTCGCCATAGGTGATCAGAAACGCATCACGCTGATCCCATTTACGAAGATATTCCTCGCATGGCTCCGCCCCATCGCCCTCAAGCGGCAGGTCCAGCACATCAAAAACCCGGCGCACCAGATCGGCGTGATCATGTTCCGGATACACATCCGCAAGCAGATTGCGCATTGCACTTGCGAACGCAATACGCCCCGAGGTTCCGATAACGCGGTCCATGCTGGCTCCTTTGGGCAGGCAAATCAGGAATTCACCTTAATCAAATAATGATTTTGCCTATGATGCAAGCAACGATTTCAAAGTGCTAACAAAGCAGGCAGCCGAACCTTTCAAAAGCTGTTCCCGGCCCAAAGACAATCAATCACGCAACAAAAAACCTACCCGGCACATGGCCGGGTAGTGATTGAAATCTGAAAATCCGCATCCGGCAGAAGGCATTCCGGGTTCTGTTCATGACTACTCGGCAACCGCCCCTGCAACAAAGCCAGCAGACGGCAAAACCGACGACCGACGCTCAAGCTGACGCCGCAACACCGGCCTTACGAACAAAATCGCAACAACAAGCCCGGTCGCCAGACATATGCCATAAAACAGCATGAAATGCTGGTAACCCAGCCACGGCGCAACCACGCGTGCGGCCCCGAACGCAGATGCACAAAACCACGACACGGAACTTACCGCGCCAAGGATCGTGCATATCAAAAGCCTGACCGATGACGCTTTTTCCTGTTTGTCGGCGAATACAGGAAAAGCATAAAGGTGAAGGAAAAAGCCATTGATCGTCAGGATAGTGACGACCGTAACCTTGGAAAATACCTTGCCGTTCGCAGTGATGGCGGCAACATCAAACCCGATGCCAAGCCCGATCAATGCGACCCCGGACACCCAAAGCAGCCCCAACAGCCAAGCCGTGTAAACGGCATCCCTGCCGAGGTCATACCTGCCTTCCTGATACTGACCACGCAGCATCGCAATGTCTGCCCGCGCCACCAGAACAAACGCAAATGCGAATGCAAACAGGTGCATCATCAAAACGGACTGCCGTATCAACGGCACTAAAAATTCATGGGGATCAACGCCCAGCACGATCTTACACTCCTTGTGCCCCTCCCCTATTTCGCTCCTGCACAAAATTTACGAGTGTCAGATCATAAAAAAAATTCTATATTTATGATTATCTCATTCAAAAAAGTTGAAGATTTATGTCCGGCATCACTCTTGATCAATTACGGGTTTTCGTCACCATTGCCGACCTCGGAAGCTTCGCCGCCACCGCGCGACACCTGAACCGGACACAATCTTCGGTCACCTACACGATCCAGAAACTCGAAGAACAGACCAATCTTGAACTGTTTGACCGGACGGCCTATCGCCCGACCCTGACCAAGGCAGCACATTCCCTGCTGCCCCACGCGCGCAAGGTCATGGCGGATATTTCCAGCTACCGCCAACACGCCAAAGGCATCGCTGACGGGCTCGAAGCTTCGATCACGATTACAATCAGCCAGTTTGCATCAAACGCCCCGCTGATGGATGTCCTTGCGGTTCTCGCCCAGCAATTCCCGACAGTCCGCGTAAGCCTTTCGACGGTAACGATCCAGACAACCGAAGTCCTTGATAACGGCGCGTCCGATCTTGCGATCTTGCCGGAATTCATTCCCTTTGGCTCCGACTACGCCCGGGCCGCCTGCGGTCGCGTCAGAATGTGCGCCGTTGCACGACCGGACCATCCGCTCGCCTGGTTTCCGGGAAAAATCCATATCGATGCGATGCACGCCCACACCCAGATCATCACATCGGCGCGCGATACCCCGACCCTGCAACGCAATCATGCCGTTCAGGCCTTGAATTACTGGAAGGTCAATGACCTTGAAACCAAACTTGCTATGATTTTACGCGGGATTGGCTGGGGCGGCATGCCCGAACATATGGTCGCCGACCATATCCGCAACGGAACCCTCGCCCTGCTCGATCCCGAAAGCTGGGATGGACTAAATCACATGCCGGTCCTCGACATTGTCGTCGCCCACCGTCAGGACAGGCCACTTGGCCCGGTTGCACAATGGATTTTTGACCAGCTTAAAGACGCGCCCCGGTAATCAAACCCGCAGCACCCCTTACCGCGTTACAAAATCAAAACTCAGTCGGCTGGATCTTCGGGCTTGTAGATCACGTTTTCCGCGCCCTCGGCCCCCATGAAAACGACAACGACACGTGCCGCCACCTCACCATCATTGATCCCCTCATGCCAGTAATCCATTGCCTCAAGCACGCCTTCACCGGCGCGATAGGTCGTCTTTCCCCCGTCGCCATAATCAACCGTAATCTGCCCTTCAAGGATATATCCATAGGTCGGCACGCCATGCTTGTGCCAGCCGGTTTTCTGCCCCGGCGCCATCGTCGCCAGCACCGATCTGATCCTGGCCTTGCCCTTGGGATAGCTCACCTGCTCGCCGACAAAATTCACACCGCTATCAAGCAGCTTCACCCCGTCATGAACATCCTTGGCGGGCACGCTTTTCTCCGGATGTTTTTCCATCAGATTTTCCATGTTCTGCGAACGCTCCCGCGTCGATTGATTTCCGTAATCGGTAAATCATAGGCCGATGATGCGCCTAAATCATAAAAAACCGGGCATCATCACCACGACACCCGGTTTTCATCATCGGCTCTGCATTACCGTCCCTTACGGCGCAATCGTCACCTCAACCAGCGCATGGGTGCGGTTGGTATCGATATGTGCAATCGCTTGGCGCAGGATTTCCGGCAAATCGGCCGCCCGTTCGGCCTTCGCCGTCCAGGCCCGGCTGGCCTCGGCAACCTTGGTGAAATCGGGGCTGGGTTTAAGCCCGGTCAGGGGCATCTGGTTGGTTTTCGCCGCATAACCGTCGGGATACATCCCGGTCACCGACTGGCGCACCGCCCCCCATTCATTATTGTTCAGAACAAGGATCAGGATCGGAAGCGCCAGCGCCTCGGCGATCTGATGGCAGGCCGTCGGATTGGCAAACATGTATGATCCGTCGCCCATGGTGGCGATCACCAGCTTGTTTTTATCCGCCAGCTGATACCCCATCGATGCCGGGAAGGACCAGCCAAGCCCGCCGGAATGTGGCTCCTGATACCAGCTACTGTGCTCCGAAAGCGAAAGCGGCTCCAGCGGGCAGCCGAGTTCCGAAAACACCGTCGCCGACCGCCCGACAATCGCATCCGACAGGCAGCGCGATACAAACGCCTTGGTCATCGGATCAACCGATCCGGCATCGGCCGCCGCAAGCGCCTTTTTGCGCGTGGTGGCATTGATCGCCGCGACCTTTTCACGCCGGGCCGCGCAGGTTTCGCGATGATCGCCATGATGGCGATCCAGCACGTCGGCCAGCGCCATGATCACGTCACCGGTTTCCCCGGCGAGCGATAGGTCTGCGGCAAAATTGCGCCCCGGAAAACGGGAATAAAGCGGGTTCTGCCCGATCTGGATCACCTTGCAATCGGGGCGGAGCGTATGAATATCGGGTGACCACGGGGCAAGACAATCAATCACCAGAACCGCATCAGCGTCTTTGAGCCACGGTGCCGGATCCATCCCCGCCATCATCGGATGACCGGTGGCTAGCGCCAACTGGATCGCCCAATATTGCACCACCGGAATACCCCACTGATCAACCAGACCCGACAGGCGATCAAAGGCTTCGGCTGTCCCCGTGCCACGCTGGGCAATGATCACCGGGTTTTTGGCATTGGCAAGGATGCGCGCCGCATCCTCAAGGCTTTCCTTGGGCGGCATCACCCGGACCGGCTGCATGCGAAGCGGCGCGTCAATCGCATCCCCCGGACAGGGTTCGCACAAAACCTCGCGCGGTAGGGACACATAAACCGGCCCCTTGGGGACCGAGGACGCGATTGCATAGGCCCGATCAACAACATCGGGCACCTGTTCGGGGAATTTAAGCTCGTATTCCCATTTCGATGCCTCGCGCACCATCGCCGCCTGATCACGCATTTCCTGGCCCCAGCCAATCGGCACGGTCCGCGCGCCAAGCCGCCCCTGTTCCATCACGGGCGTGCGTCCTGACATCAGGATCACCGGCACATGCTCCGTCGCGGCATTGATCGCGCCAATCGCGCAATTAGCCAACCCGACATTGGTATGCGCCATCACTGCCTGGGTTTTGCCGGTCGCAAGGTAATAGCCATGCGCCATGCCCATCGCGGCATTTTCATGCGGCATGACAAGCGCATTGGGAAGCTCGATATCCTTGGCATTGGCTTCGGCCAGCCCTTCGATGATCGGCGGAAAATCGGTGCCGGAATTGGCAAAGATGTAATCCACCCCGATCGCCTTCATCCGCGCCAGAACAGCCCCGCCCGCGGTAAGCGTGATGTGCGCCTTGTCATTTTTCATTTGACGTTCCTGCCATATTTCTATATTTGAAATTTGATTTATAATATAGTTTATTCTTGAAATCGGGCATGCGTCAAGGCACCGCGACGCAAAATCATGCGCGTGCAACATATGCCTCCCGGGTCAAAGGATACGGATCATGACAAGCCAGCTAAACGGATCGGTGCTCAAGGCCTTTCGCATCCTCGAACTCTTTGCCGAGGGACGGTCTGAACTGACCGCCAGCGACACCGCCAAGGCGCTGGATATCAACATGATCACCGCCCACCGGTTCCTGCATACGCTTGAGCACGCCGGTGCGCTTCGCATGGTCGGACGCGGGGTGTTTCGCCTTGGTTATGTCTTTGCCGATCTGGGGGATCGTGTACTGCGCGACGGCAGCCTGCCGAACCTGATCCAGCCGGTGCTGGACGATCTGGCGCGTAACGTGGGGGAGGCCTGCATGGCCACCGAATTTGACCGCGACATGGCGGTCTGCATCGCCAAGGCCCTGCCGGATCGGTCGCTTTATGTCGATATCCGCATCGGATCGCGCCTTGATGCCTTTTGCACGGCGCATGGCAAATTGTGGCTGGCCTTCATGGGAAGCGATGAACAGGATCGTTATTTTGATCAGGTCCGCCTGACCGGCATGACGGACCACACCATCACCGATCTGGCCGCCCTTAAATCCGAATTGCGCACCATCCGCGAACAGGGCTTTTCAATGAATAACGGCGAACGCGAAAGCGACATTTACGCCCTCGCCGTCCCGATCCTGACCCAGCATGGCCGCATGGTTTCCGCCATTTCGGTCTTTGGCGCATCCCCGACCCTGATCGAACAGAAACGCGATCACATTCTGACGGCCCTGCGCGACGCCGCCGAAAACGCCACCCGCGCCCTTTACGGGCATTTCTAGAGCACGTCGCGTCACAATCGTTCAAGACGACATCCGGCAAACCATGCGACATTTCCGGCGATGGCCCCCAAACCGGAAAGGTGCGCAAAGTGATGATTGAAAATCTGCTGCTGCTTTGGCTTGCCGCCCTGCCGCTGATGGGCAGCCCCGGCCCCGCGACCATAAGCCTGGCCGCAAGTGGTTCGGCCTTTGGCATTCGGCCAAGCCTTGGCTATCTCGGCGGGATCATCACCGGCACGATTGCGGTTTTGCTGCTGGTCGCCACCGGCATTGCCACCGCCCTTCTCGCCCATCCAATTGCCGGTCAGGTCCTGACGGCGATTGCCGCGATCTATATCCTTTATCTGGCATGGAAAATCGCCACCGCCCCGATCAGGCCAGCCAGCAAACCAGCCCATCAGACCCAAGCCAGCCCTAAAGCCAAAGCCCCGGATTTCCGCGGCGGCGTGATGCTGGCAATCGCCAATCCCAAGGCATTCGCCGCCATCGGCGCGGTCTATGCCGCCCATGCCATCGCGCCATATTCCGCTTGGCTGGATAACACCCTTAAAATCGCCGCTCTGGCGCTGGTGATCGTGCTGGTCAATAGCCTGTGGCTGGTTTTCGGGGCGGGCTTTGCGCGCCTGCTATCCGATCCGCGTTTCGGGCGGATCATCAATATCCTGTTTGCCGCCCTGCTGATCGCATCCCTCGCCATGGCCCTGCTGTCGTTATCCTGAGGGCAACAGGAATCTTCTGCGTCATTTACGCGCGGGCACCCGGCTCGTTTAAAAAAAGCTGCATCGTCACAAGATCAAGCCACCGGTCAAACTTGCGCGCAACCTGCTTGGCGCGGCCGACCTCGACAAAACCAAACCGCTCATGAAATCGAATGGAATTGACGTTTTCCGCATCAATGCCGCCAATCATCACATGCATACCGGCCTCTTTGGCCATCGGGATCAGCGCCGTCAACAGCGCCCTGCCCATTCCCGTGCCACGATGATCGACATGCACATGCACGGAATGCTCGACCGTAAAGCGATATCCCCAGCGCGCCCGCCACGGGCCATAGGACGCAAAGCCCAGAACCTTGCCATCGTCTTCCGCGACAAGCACCGGAAATCCCTGCTGATTGCGTCCCTCAAACCATTCGCGCCGCTCCTCAAGGGTGGATGGCACATCATCATAAATCGCCGTACTATCACGAAGAACCTGATTATAAATTTCAAGAATTTCCGGAAGGTCCCGTTCCGTCGCACTGCGCACAAGCATCATCGTCTCCGTTTTTTCATACCGATAATCTCTTGCTGACGATAATCCATTATAGTAGACAGTCAATATCGATTTTACGGAAAATAAATATCACCATGATCACTATAGAAGACGAAACCACCGCCACCCTTGCTGCCCGGCTTAAGCGCGAACGCGAAATCCGCGGCTGGTCCTTGGGTCAACTCGCCGATAAATCCGGCGTCTCCAAGGCCATGATCAGCAAGATCGAACGCGGCGAAGCCAGCCCTACGGCAACGGTTCTCGGGCGGCTTTCCGGGGCCCTGTCGCTTACGGTTTCGGCATTGCTCTCGTCGGCAAGCCCCGTCCATCATGGTGTACGGAAACAGGCAAAGCAGCCATTATGGTCGGATCCCGAAACCGGTTATGTCCGCCGTCAGGTGCTATCGGGGCAGAAAATCCCGCTCGAACTTGTCGAAGTCACCCTGCCACCCGGCAAACAGGTCACCATGCCCGCCTCCGCATACAGCTTCATTCAGCAGGCGATCTGGGTGCTTGAGGGAACATTGCTGTTTCACGAAGGCGACAGGGTGCATCACCTCGACACCGGCGATAGCCTTGAACTCGGCCCGCCGCAAGATTGCATATTTGAAAATAAAAGCCCCGAAAACTGCCGCTATCTGGTCGCCGTCGTACGCAGCTCGTACTGACAATAAACCGCGCGGCTGGCTATGCCGCCCGCATGGTGCCCGGTGATTTGCCGGTCGTGCGTTTGAACGCGCGGCTGAATGCCGCCTGCGAGCCATAGCCAAGCCGTTCGGCCACCACATCAATCGCCATGCGATCACGGGTGATCCACTGGCTGGCAAGCCGCATGCGAAGTTCGGTGACATAGCGAAGCGGCGTCACCCCGGTGACCTCAAGGAACCGTTCGGCAAAGACCGACCGTGAACTGCCCATTTCCGATGCCATCATCTCGACGGTCCAGTTGCGGCCCGGATCACGATGGATGGCGGCAATCACACGCCCCATGCGCGGGTCGCGCAATGCCTCGACCCAGCCTTGCGCATCACCACATCCGCATTCGACCCAGTCGCGCACGATCGATGCCGATACCACATCGGCAAGCCGCGTCAGGATCCCGGCAAAACCGGCACGTTCGGTCGAAACTTCGCGCGCCATCGCTTCCAGCACCGGTAAAAGTTCGGGGTTTCGATCAATCAGGGTGCCGACCTGCATCACCTCGGGCATCATGCTGACCAGCGGATGCATCCCGCCCAAGTCAAATTCCATGCAGCCGCTGAAAATCAGCGTATCGGTGCTGCGGCAAAGTTCCGCCTTGCAGGCATGGATATCATCCACCCGGCGGCAGATCGTCGTCACACTGTAATCGGTCACATCAAGGCACGGGATGGACGGATCGGACAGCAGCGCATGAATGCCCCCGCGCGGCAAAAGCACCGCATCACCGGCCTCAAGCGTATGGACAACCCCGCTATCGGTGCGCAGGTAAACCCGCCCGCGCGCGATGAAATGAAACTGTGCCCGCGTCGGGTCCTCGCCAAATCGCACGCCAAAGGGCGGGGAAATCTGGATGCGGTTGTAATGCAGCCCGTCAAGCCGCATGCCGAGCAAAAGCTCGCTGATCAGGTCACTGGAAAGCATCTGCATGTCATCAATTCCGGTATCTTTCGGACGATTGATCAATAATCAAGGAGAAACTGGCATAGCCCGTCCGGCAAGTCCACTCTATTCTGTTTGCAATGCACAAACACTCTATCCGAGAGGACATTCGATGACTGAGACAGTAAATAAGCCCACGGCTGCTGCTGCGCAAGGCGCGCCAGCCTGGTGGGCGGTTATTTCCATGACATTGGGGGTTTTCGGGCTGGTCACGGCCGAATTCCTGCCCGTAAGCCTGCTGACCCCGATGGCCGATGACCTGCAGATTACCGAAGGTCTGGCGGGTCAGGCAATGTCAACCACCGCCATTCTGGCCCTGATCACAAGCCTTCTGACCGCGACCGTCACCCGCAGCATCGACCGCCGTTATGTCCTGCTGGGCTTTTCGATCCTTCTGACCATCTCCAACATCATGGTCGCCACCGCGCCAAGCTTTGCGGTGCTGCTGGCCGGTCGTGTCCTGCTGGGGATCGCACTTGGCGGTTTCTGGACCATGTCGGCCGCCACCGTCATGCGCCTTGTGCCGGAAAAAAGCATTCCGCGTGCGCTCTCGATCCTGTTTAGCGGTGTTTCGGCCGCCACCATCTTTGCCGCCCCGCTCGGAAGCTATCTTGGCGATGTGATTGGCTGGCGCGATGTGTTCCTGCTGGCTTCCCTGCTCGGCGTTCTAGCCCTTGTCGTGCAGTTCCTGACTTTGCCGAAAATGCCGCCGCGGGGCCGTGCGACGCTGCGGACATTGGTCGAGGTCATCAGCCGCCCGCGCATGAAATTCGGCCTGTTTTCGCTGGTCCTGATCATTACCGGCCATTTCGCGCTCTTCACCTATGTTCGGCCATTCCTTGAAAACATCACCGGCGTTGCCACGGCGGGCGTTTCGGGCATTCTGCTCGGCTTTGGTCTTGCGAACTTTATCGGCACCTATGTCGGCGGTGCGCTAGTTGCACGCTCGCTTCGTATGACGATTGCCCTGATGCCGATGATCATGGGGCTTGCCGGGATCGGCATGGTTTCCATTCAGGGTGCGATTGTCCCGACCACCGTGCTTGTCGCGATCTGGGGCATGGCCTTTGGCGGCGTTCCGGTCGCATGGTCAACCTGGATCACGCGCACCGTCCCGGACGAAGCCGAAAGCGGCGGCGGCCTTTTCGTCGCAGCTTTCCAGCTTGCGATTGCGACGGGCTCTGGCGTTGGCGGAATTCTGTTTGATGCCAGCGGCGCGCTTGGCGTGTTTACCATCGCCGGCATGTTGCTGGTGGGCGCATCGATCATCGCTACACTGGGCCTGCGCACCAGCCCTGTTCCCGCAACCGAACAGGCTTAAGCATCGCCCCACCCCCACCCTGATGCTTGACGCGCAGACCCAGCACCCCGGCAGTTTCCCTGACTGCCGGGGTTTTCTTTATGCAGCCCCCATCACGCTGCCTTCAACCAATCAAAAAATGCACGCGGAAGTTAATATGCATCAGCTTCGTTCCACCTGAACTGGTTTAAGAATCACCGTGTTATCAACAATCCCCGATAACGCAAAGGAGTCTGACATGTTGTGGAATGGATCGAAGATCACTGGCTACGCCATCTCGGCAAGTGACGGCAAAATCGGCAAGATCAGCGACTTTTTCTTCGATGACACCAACTGGCTCGTCCGGTGGCTGGTCGTCGATACCGGCAACTGGCTGTCGGGCCGCAAGGTTCTGCTGCCGACATCCGCGATGGACCACCTCGATGCTAAAAAAGAGGAATGCTCCATAAAACTGACAAAGAAGCAGATCGAGGAAAGCCCGAAGGTAGACACGGACAAGCCCGTGTCGCGGCAGATGGAAACCAACGTTTACGGATACTACGGATACAGCCCGTATTGGAACAGCGGCTATGGCATGACCGGCGGTGCTGGCATGGCCGGTGGTTACGGCTACATGGGCGGAATGGGCGGCGCGATGCCGGTTTCATCCGCCTCAAAGCAGCGCGAGGAGGAAATGATCCTTGCCCGTAAAAACAGCGGTGACGTGCATCTGCGCAGCGTCGAAGAGGTCACCGGCTATCACATCAATGCCACCGACGGCGAGATCGGTCACGTCGAGGACATGATCATCCAGGATGCCGATTGGGGCATTCATTACCTCGTCATCGATACAAAAAACTGGTGGACCGGCAAGAAGGTGCTGATCTCCCCGCGCTCGGTAAAGAACATCAATTCGGAGGACGAACTGGTGAACATCAGCGTCAATCGCCAGAAGGTAAAAGACCGTGAGGCCTACGACGCCTCTGAAATGATTGATCCAGCCTTTGAGGAAAAATTCCGCGCCTATTACGGCATCACGTCGGCCGCGGCCTGATCGCGCTGCGGTGTGTTATTCGCCGATCATTGGCACGTTAACGGGCTGGGCTGCCAGAACCTGATCGCGATTTAAAACACACCGCACCACCAATGTGATTTCAGACAATGGCCATCTCGGTCCGGAACACCTTGATGACGCGAAGGTCATCAATTTTCAAAGGGAATTTCAGGTAATGAGAACAATCATATTCATCGTTTTGGTGCTGCTGCTTATCGGCGGTGGTGGTGGATATTACGGCTATAGCTCATATGGCGGTGCGGGACTGGGCGGTGTTCTCGGTCTGGTTCTGACGATATTCATCGTGTTCTGGCTTGTCCGTGCCTTCCGGGGCCGCGCCGTGTGACCCTAAGAACGTCTCTCATTCAGAAGGACTACCACCATGACAAACATCCGAACCATGCTTGTTGCGCTCGCCCTCACCGGCGCGACCGCCCTTCCTGTCTCGATCACTACGGCCCCGCTCGCACATGCAGCTTCGGTCGAGGAACTCAACACTGAATCAAACCAGTCCCTGCAAAAGCTCTACAGCACCCACCCGGTCGCCCAACAGCTTTCCAAGGATGCCAAGGCGATCCTGGTATTCCCGCGCATTATCAAGGCGGGTCTGGTCTTTGGCGGTGCCTATGGCGAGGGCGTCCTTCTTGAGGACGGCAAGATCGACAAGTATTACAACTCCGTTTCGGCCTCCTGGGGCCTTCAGGCCGGCGCGCAATCTTTCGGCTATGCCGTGTTTCTGATGACCGACAAGGCGATAGACTATCTCGACAAATCCAACGGCTGGGAAATCGGCGTTGGCCCGACCGTGGTGGTGATGGACGAAGGTGCCGCCAAGAACCTGTCCACATCAACGCTAAAGGATGATGCCTATGCCTTCATCTTCGATCAGGAAGGCCTGATGCTCAGCGTCAGCATCGAAGGCACCAAGATTTCCCGCATCAAGCAATAAAACCGCCAATAAACCAGCAAGCATGAGCAAGGGAATTCGTCATGCAAATTCAGGTCAGTACCGACAATAACATAGCGGGCGGAGAAAAACTCTCCGCCCACATTGCGACCCGGATCCACAACCATCTGGATCGCTACAGTCGACACATCACCCGTATTGAAGTCCACCTTTCCGATGCAGATGGCGACAAGTCCGGTCGGTCCGACAAGCATTGCCTGATCGAAGCCCGCCTTGAGGGGCGTCAACCCGAAGTGGTCAGCGAACAGGCCGCAACGCTTGAAGGCGCATATTCTGGTGCGGCCAGGAAGATGCAGCACGCTCTGGCGACAACGCTGGGCAAGCTTGACCATGCCAAGGGTGCCGACACCATACGGACCGGCGAAATGTAAAATTTTGACGGCCCCCTCAAAGCGCATGATCGGCAATGAGGAAAGTGAATTTACCCTACTAACGGCCTAACTTTTCCGCCGCCTCAACCGTCTGCGCAATCAGGGTCGCGATTGTCATCGGCCCCACACCACCGGGAACCGGCGTATAGGCGGAACATTTGTCGATCACGGCACTCAGCTCGATATCGCCAATGCCGCCCGGATGATACCCCGCATCAATAACAACCGCCCCGTCCTTGATCCATTCACCCTTGATGAATTCGGGGCGTCCGACCGCCCCAACAACGATATCCGCCGTCCTGACGATTTCCGGAAGGTTCTGCGTTTTCGAATGGCAAATCGTCACGGTCGCATTGGCATTCAGCAACATCATCGCAACCGGCTTGCCAAGAATGGGGCTGCGGCCAATCACCACCGCATGCTTGCCCTCAACCGGCACCTTGTAATGATTTAACAACCGCATGATCCCGGCGGGCGTGGCCGATCCATAGGCCGCCTCGCCCATCGACATCCGGCCAAAGCCCAGCACCGTGACACCATCCACATCCTTCGCCAGATCGATGTGATTGAAACACGCGCGTTCATCAATTTGCGACGGCACCGGATGTTGCAGCAAAATACCGCACACCCGCGGGTCTTCATTCAGTTTCGTGATCTCAGACAGCAATTCTTCGGTCGTCGTTTCCTCGGGAAGCTCCACCCGACGGGGTTCCAGCCCGATCCGCTCGCACGCCTTGCCCTTCATCCGAACATAGGTCGCCGAAGAAGGATCACCCCCAACCAGTATCGTCGCCAAAACCGGAACCATGCCATCAAGACCGCGCCGAAGCACCTGAACCCGACCGGCAAGCTCCAGTTCGATCTGTTTCGACAAAGCTTTGCCGTCAAGGACAGTAGGATTACTAATTTTCTCTGTCATGTTGGGGAATTACCTTTTGGGAGGAAGGGAAAGAGCATTTCCGAAACACTCTAAGCTGAGGATAAATTTCGGTTATTTAGAATCTGCTCCCAAATTCGCTTTTTTGCTCACAAGTACAAAAGCAGCACCAAGTCCCGCAACCAAGAAAATGAGAAACCAGATCATTACCAAAAGGCCAATATCGACCCGCCCGAAATTTGGCGGTGCGAAATAAAAATGGTGCCCAAGACCAACCACATTTCCTTGGACCTGAGCATAGAACGGGGGAAAAAGAAGCGTGATAATCACGAGTGCAACACAAATGGACGAAATAAGAAAAATCTTCTGCCTCTGGTCAATCTTCCTTATTTTCCCTAAAAACTCACTAATGTATGTTTTCATAATTTAAATCCCCAGAAATAACGAGCTCCCTTAAGTTTCGGTCGCATTTCAACTTCTAAAATTGTACACGCGGATATCATTTCCAAAGTATGTTTCTTTCCATGAAGAAATTATTTTGCGCTTATCCAACCATTTCACCAATTCAACATTAGACTCCGTTTTAGGTATTGTTGGTTGACGCCATCCCGGTTTGAATTCCGGAAAGGGTTCCGGCATTTGCTTTAGGGTCTGCCTGATTTGATCGGCAGATAGAATCTTGTGACATTTATTGAAGAGCGAGACTTGGGCAGAAACCGGTTTTGTATTGATGATCACAGCTTGAGCAGCCTCTGCTGTCAAATGGCTAATATCGGCGTTGGTACGATGAAACAGTTTCCCGATAACAGATGCGCGCGACGGCAAACTCGCAATCAACGTTAAGTCCATATCATTGATGATTTTCAGCTTTTGATTATCTGTGATGTTGGAATTCAACAGCTTCTCACGGAAGCTATCATCAAGTGAGAATTTCCCCCCGCTCACAAAGTAGCGATCAATATTTCTCGCAATGAATGACACCTGATAATCTGGGTAATCTGATAAACGGGAAAAGGTCGCCTCCGAAAAGACGATTTTTCCCTCTTCAATGAGTATGAGCCATTTTTTCGGATCGATATTGTCAGGGAATTGCGTAAATCGCATAGGAATTGTTCGGACATACGTTCTGTATATGCCCTCTTCCAATTCGTTATTGTTGATCAAGAATCGTCTCAACGGCAATGAGGATTGATCTTGACTGATGGTGACTGAAGAAAGCTCGGCTTGGGTCTCCCCTTTCTGAAGGAAGGCCGTAAGACTTTCTGCATCAAAAGCTTCGCTGGTGACAAACGTGAGGCAGTTTTCCCATGATGCTTCGATTTTTTGCAACCTGAATATCGGTTTATGAAACCGCAGCGGAATGTCATCAAGCGAGAGTAATTTTGCCGATTGCTTTTCGAGGAAAGTCTCAAGATGTTCGCCTTCAATCTCCTCATGCTTAAGCACTTTGATGATCGTTGCAACATCCTCTTCCGTATTATTCTCAATAGCTAGAAGAATACTCTTTAGATAGTGTTCAAAGTCATCTTCAACTTTGTTGATCAGGACAGTGTTGCCGCTTTTTAAAACAGTCGAGTAGTGCTTGGTTTGCAATTTATCCAAAGAGGGCAAACTCAATACATCTCGAAAAATAAACTCGATGTTTGGGATGGAAACTTTGTACAGCCCTTCATCGGTCAATAGTCTAGCTATTGCAGGGTATGGCTGGATAGTCTTTAAATCTTGCGTTTCGAAAGGAAGCATTTTGAGACGCTTAGGATCAAAATCAATTCCCAGTGCCAGAACCTCGGACAAATTCGTCGAGAGGAACTCCGATATTTGGTCGTCTTTTTGATTCAGCGATTTGAGATGTTTTTCGGGTAGATGAGCTATAAGCCTTGCAACGTGAGTGAAGCTATCCGAGCTTTCAAGCACGGCAGACACAAAACCGGGCCATTTTTCAAGCAATTCGGACGTCAGCTCAGCGACACACTTTCCTCTCTCGTAATAGGTTTCGAAAAAGGCGCTACATTCATCAAAACTTGAAGAAAGGAACTCCACTAAATCCGTAATCTGCGGGTCGTATTGAATTGGATTGCTCAGCATGCAATCAACAAGAATTGCATTTAGAACGAAATGCCGCCGAAAGTCGTCTTCGCGCATCGCCGCAATGACTTCCTTCGGATTGTCGATCTGAAAATCTGGCTCAGGATTGTTGAAGGCCCGGATTTGTATCAGAAACTTGTTGTCGTTAGGCGAGAGGCGACCGGAGTGGAAAAGAGATGTATATTGATAATAGGTATCATCCAAGAATCCTTCAAAAACCAAAAACTTAATTAGTTCCTTGTTTTCATCAAAGACCTTAAATAGTTCCTCTTCTCCTTCTGTATTGGCTCGAATGATTTCATTGAATTTCTTCATTCGGAGGCTCGAACTTTCGCCTTTTAGCTCCTTGATCCTTTTCAATGCACTATCTCTGAATGCGTCAGACCTGTCCTCAATCTCTTTTTTGCGTTCTTTGTAGGTCTTGCCTGCATTTACCTCTTTTTCCAAGGCATTGATGTCTAAGTTCCTCTGAGAGCCTTGATGTGAGCGACACGTAGCTTGCCGCTCTTCAAAGAGTTGGTCAAACCCCTCGCGCTTCCAAAGCGACTGCATCGGATCGACCCATTGCCCATTGATGCTAATCAATGGGTAACCGCTCGGAATTTTGGTTATCAAAGTTATAGCGTAAATCTTACGGAGTTCTTCCAAATCACATGGCACCTGCCGCTCAGCGTCGATAATCCGTTGCTCCAATTCCAATATTTGAGACTTGCAGCGATCTTCCGCTTTGGTGATCAACTCTCCATGCACACGAAGTATCCTAGCAAGATTCCCTTTTTCCCGGTGCAGCTCTTCGAAATCGCTTGGCAGCACGTTCTTATAAATCAGGACGGCAAGGAGCTTATTCGGATCGAGGAGATTCTCCTTATTCTTATCCAGATTTTTGAGGTAGATTGCATATTCATTGAAGATGTTCTGAATGAGCCGCAAGTCATTGAGATAGCGCGACACCTCCCTTAAGAACTGGCGATCAAGTCGCTTGGGAAGAGACAAGCGTTTTTCTTGTTCAATGATTTTGTCGATTGAATTAGAGCTGTTAATGATCGGTATTACGGGAATAATGAACTCGAAGAACTTGGTCCGATCCGTGTTCACAAACATGTTATCCCTGAGCGCGTAGAGAAAACGTATCTGCCTTCTGACACCTGCATTGGCGTTGATGAGACTGTTGATCTCACGCAAGGTCACAAAAATATCGGAATTATTGAAGCGATCCAAATCTTCGATCACAACCAAATCATAGTCCGTGGACTGGAAGAAATATATGATCTCATCCAGATGACGATTGAGAATGGACTCTTGCTCGGTGGCATGAGGCTTTATCTCGATATCCTTGAGCGAAATGCTCCTTAAAGAAATACCGAGGCTCTTGACATATATCTGATGCAATACCACCCAAACGAATACCATCCCCAAGGTAAAGCAACTTAGGTTGAACCAGTTGGTTTCATCTAGTGGCTGAAAAAACGAAAGATCCAAGATCGCGGCTCGCTGATCTATTAACTTCCAGCACGCAAGCATTCCAACAATAGCAAACGGCCATACAAACCAAGACCACCACTTTGGCGACCGAATGCGCTTGAATCTTGATAGCGGGAGACTATTCGCATCTGCCCCGTAAAGCATCTGCTGCAAGATACTTCGCTCGATCTCCTGCTTGGTCACTTCTCCATCAGGTGCAGCCGCTTCCGGCAAAAAGGCGGCCAGAGAGATTTGCAACACTGGCTTTTTGAAGAACCAATATTTTTTATATCGTTTGAGAAAGGTCTTTATGATGCTGCTTTTTCCCGAACCATAAGGCCCGGTAAGAGCAATATTATACACATTCGGGTTCTTGGTCGCATGAAACAGAGCGTCAGAATAAATTCCGTCAGGATCGGCTTTGTCTGTGGGTGCAAGATCAACATAATCAGAATTATCTTGAACATAACCCCTGAACCAACTGACTACATACATCCAAAATTTGGAGAGTTTTTCTGGCATAACCCACTACAAGCCCTGATGAAGTTTAGTTTGTTCTTATTTAGTAGCATTCATGCTTGCTACCTCAAACAGCGAACACAACTTATACAGAAAAATATTCAGTCCTTATTCCCGCAAAAACCAAAAACAACTAAATTGGCTAGGATTGAACTCCTAAAAAACATCCAACAAAAACAAAACCCCGGCCCAATAACATGAGCCGGGGCACGAAGTGCTCTGGAGGGAGACGGGGCTTTTATTCCGGCCCCTTGGTAAAACCCTGATATCCCTTGGCGTCAGACCGATCCGATCAATCAGATCGACCTGATCGTCACCTTGCGTTCCGCCTGCGTTTTCAAACGGTTGCGCAATGCGCGGCCAAACGGGGCGGCCTCGATCTCGAACTCGTCGCCATCCTGCGTTTTGATGCCATCGGCAAAGCTAAGCGTTGCCGTGCCAAAGAAATGCGCATGCACATCGCCCGGGCGGCAGAACAGATCATATTTGAAGTGATGATATTCAAGATTGGCAAGAGAGTGAGACATATTGTCCTCGCCACTCAGGAACGGTTTTTCCCAGATCACCTTGCCATCGCGATAAAGCCGTGACGTGCCTTCAACATGGCTTGGCAGATCGCCCAGAAGCAGTTCCGGCCCCATCGCACACGCACGCAATTTCGAATGCGCCAGATAAAGGTAATTCTGGCGTTCCATCACATGGTCGGAAAACTCGTTGCCAATCGCAAAGCCGATGCGCACCGGATTGCCTTCGGGGTCAATCACGTAAATCGCGGCAATTTCGGGTTCTTCGCTGCCATCAAGGGCAAAGGACGGGCTTGGGATATCCGCCCCCGGATTGGCCACGACCGAGCCATCGCCCTTGTAAAACCATTCCGGCTGCACGCCCGTCTCGCCCGCTTTCGGCTTGCCGCCCTCAACCCCCATGCGAAACATCTTCATGGAATCTGTTTCGTCCGCCGCCTTGTTATCGGCCTTGTGCATGTTCGCCCGGGCGGAGGCTGAGCCAAGGTGGGTCAACCCCGTTCCGGTGACAAGGAAATGCGCCGGATCGGCATGGGTGATCGGCGGCAACAGACGGCCGGATTTGGCGACCTCGTCATAATCAACGTTGGTGTCGCCCATGCGGGCCTTTGCCGCCTCGATCATCGTCACCCCTTGCGAAATCGCGATGCTGGCAAGCTCCCGCGTGGAGGCAACCGCCTTAAGCGGGATCAGGGTTTTGGCATCCTCGACCACGGCCACATGCTGCGCGCCGGCGGTATCCTTGTATTGAACCAGTCTCATGAAATCTGTCCTGATAATGTCTCTGTTCGTAAAATCGGGGGTATTTTCCGGTCAATCAGACCGCGATCAGACCCAGCCGCCATCAACGATAAAGTTCTGTGCCGTGACCATGCGGCTTTCATCCGAGGTCAGGAAAAGCGCCATGCGTGCGATATCCTGCGGCATCACCCTGTTTTTAAGGCACTGGCGCTCGTCAATCTCGCGCTCGGCGGCTTCATCAACCCAAAGGTCAAGCTGGCGCTGCGTCATGACCCAGCCGGGCACGAGCGTATTGACCCGGATGCCATCCTTGCCAAGGTCACGCGCCATGCCGCGCGTGAGCCCATGGGTTGCGGCCTTTGCCGTGGTATAGCCCGGCATGCCGCCCTGCCCCATCATCCAGCTTACCGACCCGAAATTGACAATGGCACCACCACCGGCCTTCTGCATCATCGGGGCGACCGCCTGAATGGCAAAAAACGACGGGCGGATATTGATCGCCTGGCGTTCATCCCAATATTCCGGCGTCACGTCCTGCCATTTATGGCGGGTATCATTGGCGGCATTATTCAAAAGTGCCGTGACCGGGCCGTTGGCCTTGGCCGCCGTTGCCACCGCATCCTGAAGCGCCTTGATATCGGTAATGTCGCATGTGATGAAAAGCGGCTTGTTCTTGGCATCCTTGCCCAGCTTTTCAACAAGCGCGTGGCCTGCTTCCTCGGCAATATCGACAAAGGCGACTTTCGCCCCCTGCTCGACAAAGGCGGTGACAAGCGCCTCGCCAATGCCCGTGGCACCGCCGGTAATGAAAACCGATTTATCGGCAAGGCTGGTATAGTTCGTTGGCATGCGATCGGACATGATCGTCGGCTCTCCCGTCATCTGGTCTTTGTGTGCCGATCCCCTCCGGGTACCGGTCCGTCCGGCACGCCATGATCGGGATCAGGGTTAAACTGGCAGGATGCACCCCGCCCAAAATACTGTACGGGATACTTGATGGGGCATCGCATGGGATGATCACCGCATGGATGCATGCGAAAATCCACAATCGCACCTCTTTCGGGCCGGATTATGATACCCGTTTACGATACCCGGTCCCGCGCGATGGGCCGCTTCCTCCTGACAGTCTTGTTCTTTTATTCTTCATACAATAACATTAATTATCAGGATGTCGCTTGCTGTCAAGCCGCAAACCGGCAAAATCAGGCCTGATACAACACTCAACTGATTGCTTCTTGTTTGGTGATAAGTGGTCTATAAAAATGACACCTCTGATGTGGTGCAAACAGCCCCCTGAAAACCGCACCGAAATAATTATATGCGTTGCAGCACAAGGCATTATCGGGCGCGCAGAAGTTGCCCTTAAAATAAATTCATATTATATGAATAATGTCAGAGTGCGGTCACCGATCCAGCCACCGCCGTCCGCAGATATCAAAAGACCGCACCGGAGGAATTTGAATGCCATCGTCCATGTCAAGAACCTATGCAAGGCGCAGCCTGCACAGCATCGTTGCCCATGATCTGGGAACCCGGATCGTCTCGGGCAAGCTGGCACCGGGCGATGTCCTCCCGACCGAGGCAGCCTTGAGTGAATCGCTCGATGTCTCGCGCACGGCATTGCGCGAGGCGATCAAGATCCTCTCGGCCAAGGGGCTGATCGAAAGCCGGCCGAAAACCGGTACGCGCGTCAAACCGCGCAAAAGCTGGAACCTGCTTGATCCCGATGTTCTGTCCTGGCATTTCCCCGATCCCGATCCGGCGTTTCTGTATGGCCTGTTTGAAACCCGCATGATTATCGAGCCCAACACCGCCGCCATGGCCGCCGAACGCGCGACCGAGGAACAGCTCGCCACCATCGAGGCCGCCTATACCGGCATGGAAAATGCCGAACTCGGGACCGAGGCCGTCTATATCACCGACCTGATTTTCCATCAGGCGATTTTGGATGCGTCGGGCAATGATTTCATGAAATCGTTCGGCATGCTGATTGAAACCGCCCTGATCGGCTCGTTCCGCCTGTCTTCGGGCGGTCCAAAGGCCCATGTCAAATCCCTGCCCGACCATTTCGCGGTCTACCGCGCCATCGCGCACCGCGAACCCGGCGACGCCCGCGAAGCCATGCGCAACCTGCTCAGCCGCACCATGCTGCAACTCCGCCAGCAGCTCGGCATGAAAAGCGAACATGACTGGGACGTGATTGGTCTGTGATACTGCTTTGATACTGCTTTGACCGGTCTGTGATACCGCTTTGATACCCGCTTTACGGGCCCGGCGATGTCATCGCCCTCAAACAGCGGCAAAAGACAAAAACGGGGCTGTCATCGGGACGGCCCCTTTTGTATTCCTCATACAAATAAAAAGCCGTTTTTCGTCTCATGACGGCCAAAACCTGTATTCCTCATACAAATAAAAGCCGATTTTTCGTGCCCGGAATGTCCGCGCGCGATCCCCGACACGCCCCTCACCGATCCATTATTCACCAAAATTGAAAAATCGGATTAATTATGAAAAATAACTTCATAAAAAACCGGCCCCAAAACCCGCATTCTGACCGCCGGAATAAACGCCCCTGAAAACAATTCGGGCCGAAGCAGCAACACCGCCCCGGCCCGAATTCCCCCACCCGAAAAGGCTAAATCCGGCTCACCCCGCTCCGGCCCGCATCCCCGAAAATGACCGTGTAATCAGGCGTTGCAGCACGATAAAGCCAAACAGAAGCGCCCCGATCATGATCTTGGTCCACCAGCTATTGAGCGACCCGTCAAACGCGATCAGGGTCTGGATCACCCCCATGATGATCCCGCCAAAGAACGTGCCCACCACAAAGCCCATGCCCCCAGTCAGAAGCGTTCCGCCAATCACCACCGCCGCAATCGCGTCAAGCTCCACCCCGACGGCTGCCAACGGATAGGCCGACGCGGTATAAAACGCGAAAACAACACCGGCCAAGGCACTGAAAAAGCCCGACAAAGTATAAACCCGGATGATCGTGCCCTGCACCGGAATTCCCAGCAATTCAGCCGACTGACGGTCCCCGCCAATCGCATAGACATTGCGCCCGAACCGGGTGTAATGCGCAATCACCACCCCGGCAATCACCGTCAATAACATCAAAAGCGCCGCCGCACTGATCCAGCCACGACCAGGCAGCGGGATTTTAAATCCGCTGAAATCGGCGACAAACGGATGATCAATCGGCACGGAATCAAGGTTGATCAAAAAGCACATCCCGCGCAGGAAAAACATCCCCGCCAGGGTGATGATAAAGGGCTGAATATCGAACTTGGCGATAATCACCCCCATGAAGGCCCCGAAAAGCGTGCCAACCGCAATCGAAATCACCACCGCGACCAGCGGATGCATGCCAAACCCGGTCACCAGTTCGGCCATCAGGACGCCGACAAAGGCAATCATCGAGCCGACCGAAAGATCAATCCCGCCCGACAGGATGACGAATGTCATGCCGACCGCAGTAATGATCAGAAACGCATTATCGGTCAGAAGCGCACCCAGAACATAAGTATCTGAAAACGCCCGATGTTCGGCAATCCCGTAACCGTAAAGCAGGGCCAGCACCGCCAAAGTGGCAAGCAGCGGGTAATAACGTTCATTAATTTTCATCGGAATTCCCCCGCACCTTCCGGCTGCCGATCTTTTCCCACGCCTTGCCCGCCAGTTCGCGTGATTTCGGTGCCTGCACCAGCAGAACCACCATCACCACCGCCGCCTTGACGATCAGGGTATATTGCGACGGCAGACCGGATAACAGAATGCCCGTGGTCAGCGACTGAATGATCAGAACCCCGATCACCGTCATGCCGATAAAGAACCGCCCGCCCATCAGCGACGCACCGCCAATAACAACCGCCAGAATGGCATCCAGTTCAAGCCACAGCCCGGCATTGTTGGCATCCGCCCCCCGGATATCGGCGGCAATAATGATCCCGGCAAAAGCCGCACACAGCCCCGAAATCGCATAAGCCAGAAGCTTGATCCCGCGCGCATCAATGCCCGCAAGCCGACTGGCGCGCGCATTGCCGCCAACCGATTCAACAAACAGGCCAAGGGCGGTTTTGCGCATCACGGCGTAAAGGGCCCCGATCACCACCGCGGCAATGATCACCCGCCACGGAATACCCAGCAGATACCCGCTGCCGATCCCTTCGAAAAACGCCCCGTGGAAGGTCACGATCTGGCCATCGGTGATCATCTGCGCGATCCCGCGCCCGGCCACCATCAGGATCAGGGTCGCGATGATCGGCTGGATATCAAGATAGGCCACCAGCATCCCGTTCCACAGTCCACACAGCACCCCGGCGCCAAGGGCTGCCAGGATGATGACGGCGGGATGCAGATCGGTATCACGGATCAGGACCGCCATGACGGCGGCTGAAATCGCAATCACCGAACCGACCGAAAGATCAATGCCCCGCGTGCCGATGACCACCGCCATGCCGACCGCCACAAGGGCTGTTGACGCGCCGCGATGCACCACATCAACAAGCGACCCGTAAAGATGCCCGTCAACAATGCGAATATCAAAAAAGTCCGGCGATATGATCCCGATACCCAGAATGATCAGCACAAGGGCCGCCACCGGGCCAAACCACTGCCGGCTCAGCAAAGAAGATGCAGACATGGTGCTGCTTTCCCGTAATTTCTTTTTGTCCTGCAAGCTGGTCATCGTGCAATCGCCTCGATGATCCTGTCCTGCGTGATTTCGGCACCCGTCAGTTCGGAAACCTTTTGGCGGTCGCGCATCACCGCCACCCGGTCGGCAAAGGCAACGATTTCCTCAAGCTCGCTTGACGCCACCAGCAGGGCCAGCCCCTCGTCACAAAGCTCCTTGATCAGCTTGATGATATCGGCATGCGCGCCCACATCAATGCCGCGTGTCGGCTCGTCAAGAATAAGGAAAATCGGCTTGGACACCAGCCACCGCGCCAGAATGACCTTCTGCTGATTGCCACCGCTCAGTTGCCCGACCGGCTTTTCGCTATCGGGTGTGGCAATCCCCAGCGCCCTGATCATCTCATCGGCGGTTTTCTGCTGCTCGGCGCGTGCAATCGGGCGCAGCCAGCCGCGCCGCCCCTGAAGCGCCAGCATGATGTTTTCGCGCACGCTAAGCTCGGCAACAATGCCATCCTGTTTGCGGTCCTCGGGGCAAAGCCCGAAACCCGACCGGATGGCATGGCGCGGGGAGCGCAGCATCACCGGCTCCCCGTCAAGGAACACAAGGCCGCTATCGGCCTTTTTCGCCCCGAAGATAAGCTCCGAAAGCTCCGTCCTGCCTGACCCCAGAAGCCCGGCCAGACCAACAATCTCGCCGCCCGAAAGGTCAAGCGTCACTGGCTCCAGCACGCGCTTCTTGCCCAGATTCTTGATCTGGATCTGGCGGCCCTTGCCGGTGAAATTGCTTTCATCCTGATGGCGGTGCGAACTGACCTCGGCCAGTTCCCGGCCCAGCATGTGATTGATCAGGTCAATCTGCGCCAGTTCCTTGGTCACAAACGTCCCGACAAGCCGCCCGTTGCGCAGGACCGTGATGCGGTCCGTGATCGCGTAAACCTGATCCAGGAAATGGGTGACAAACACAATGCCAAGCCCCTTGGCACGCAATTCGCCCATGATGCGAAACAGGGTGCGGATTTCCTCGGCATCAAGGCTTGCGGTTGGTTCGTCAAGGATCAGAACCCGCGCATCCAGTGCAACCGCACGTGCAATCGCAACCAATTGCTGGATCGCCACCGAATAGGACCCAAGCGGCCGGTTGACATCAATATCAAGCCCCAGCGTTTCAAGGGCTGTCTTGGCATCACTTTCGGTTTTCTTCCATGAAATAAACCCGAATTTCAATGTCTGGCGTTCCAGCATCAGGTTTTCGGCAACCGACAGCGTGGGAACCAGGTTCACTTCCTGATAGACCGTCGAAATGCCAAGCGCCTGTGCATCGCCCGGATGATTTGGATGGATTTCCTGCCCGTCAAGCAGGACGGTTCCGGCATCGCGCGGATGAACCCCGGTAATCACCTTGATCAGCGTCGATTTCCCGGCACCGTTTTCACCCAGAAGCGCGTGAATTTCACCGGATCGCAAATCGAAATCGACATCCTGCAAGGCTTTGACGCCGGGAAAAAACTTTCCCGCCCCGCGTACTGACAGCACGGATTGCGTCTTCTCAGACATGGATAGCCCCTCTCCCTTTATGTTCGCTGGCCGGATGTGGCCGAACGCACCCTTGCCATCGACAAGGATGCGTTCAGACATCACGCCAGTTGCGTCACCCCAACCGCACGGTAAGGCGCACGGTTGCGGATAACGGCCTTACTTGCTGCGCATTTTGTATTCTTCGGCAGCGGTATCAGGCAGATAAAGCGGACCATTGGCCTTGATCCATTTCGGTACTTCCTTGCCTTCTTTGGCAGCGGCAATCGCATCAAAGGAAGGTGCGCCAAGATGCGGGTTCAGCTCGATGGTGGCGTTGGTGTCGCCATCGGCCATCGCCTTGAAAATATCGGGAACCGCATCGATTGATACGATCAGGATATCTTCGGCCGGGTCAAGACCGGCTTCCTTGATCGCCTGAACCGCACCCAGCGCCATGTCATCGTTATGGGCATAAACCGCACAGATGTTCTTGCCGCCATCTTCGGCTTTCAGGAAGCTTTCCATGACTTCCTTGCCGCCCGAACGGGTGAAATCGCCCGACTGGGACCGGATGATATTGATCCCCGGGAAATTGCCGACAACGGACTCAAAACCTTCCTTGCGGTCATTGGCAGCCGACGAGCCAACGGTGCCCTGAAGCTCGACCACATCGCAGACGCCATTGGTTTCCGCTGCCAGCCATGCGGCGGCAAGCGCACCTTCGACCACGAAGTCAGATGCAACCTTGGTCAGATACAGGCTTTCATCGGCGGCAACACCACGGTCAACCAGAACGACGGGAATACCGGCATCCTTGGCTTCCTGAAGCACCTGATCCCAGCCGGTTTCAACAACCGGTGCCAGCAGAATGCCATCAACGCCCTGGGCGATGAAGGAACGGACTGCCTTGATCTGGTTTTCCTGTTTCTGCTGCGCATCCGAGAATTTCAGATCAATGCCGCGCTTTTCCGCTTCGGCCTTGATCGATGCCGTCTCGGACGTGCGCCAGCCGCTTTCCGACCCGATCTGCGAGAAGCCGATCATCATTTCGGCCTGTGCCGCAAAGGACAGACCAAGTGCAACACCAAGGGCTGCCGTCGACACCGCAAGCTGCTTGAGACTTTTCATTATTTCCTCCCTAAAGGCTGTTTTATTGCTAAAAGCCATATAGTAATACAATATGATTTGAAGGAACTCAACGGCCTAAATGCGCCTCCCCACTTTCGCGTATAAAGCGCGGTTGACAGCGGCCCAAAAACCCGCAAAGTCAAAATAAAACAGGGACTTCCAGATGAAACGAGGCGACATGTCCAAAAACCCGACCGCAATCCCGATACATCCGGCCCCGGCCGGAACCCTGCAAATCAGGACCGCAAAAATGCGAATCCTGCTCTCCCCCTTTGGGGCGCGCATCCGGGCGCTTTGGCTGAGAAATGACGACGGCACGGAAACCAATATCGCTGTCGGCCTGCCCGATGATGATGCCTATGCCACCCATGACAGCTATATCGGTGCGGTGTGCGGGCGCTATGCCAACCGCATTGCCAATTCGGCCTATATCGCCCCGAATGGTGACCGGGTGACACTGGCCGCCAACGAAGGCCCGACGCACCTGCATGGTGGCGTTACCGGCTTTGACCGGCACGACTGGTCGGTCGTACAAAACACCGATCACGAAATCGCCTTTCACCTCGAAAGCCCGGACGGGGATCAAGGCTATCCGGGGAATTTCGCGGCGACCGCAACCTATTCAATTGTCGCTGAAAATCGCCTGCGCCTTGAAATCAAGGCGACCTGCGATCAGACCTGCCCGGTCAACATGACCAGCCACGCCTATTGGAACCTGACGGGCCGATTTGATAAATGCGCGGCCCTGCATATCCTTGAAATCGATGCCGATGCCTATCTTCCGATTGACGACCGCCTGATCCCCCTTCCCGGTCGCTGCGACCTTGCCGGAACCGGCTATGATTTCCGAAACCCCGCCGTAATCGCGCAGAACCTCCTGAATGCCGATCAGGGCTTTGATCACAATTTCTGCCTCAATGGCACACGCGGCACCCTGCGCCCCATCGCCACCCTGTCCGATCCCGACAGCGGCCGGACGATGAAACTGTTCTCAACCGAGGCCGGATTGCAATTCTACCTCTCCCAGCATTTCACCAATGCCATGAAAACGCCGGACGGCAAAAGCCTTCACAAATCAGGCGGCATCGCGCTCGAACCCCAAACCTTCCCCGACAGCCCCAACCGCCCGGACTTCCCAAGCCCGTGGTTGAAACCCGGCGAGACTTACCGGCATGTGATCGAGTGGGAGTTTTCCTGACAGCATAAGCCCCGCAATTGCGGGGCCTTTTCGCCATTCAAACACATGTACAACAAACTCAAAGCGCCGCAACCACCCCATCCGCCCGCGGATCGGTGGCCCCTTCCATAACCCCATTGGCGCGCATCAAAATGCCGCCAGCATGGCCCATCATGTCTTCGAAATCACCGATAACCTCAACCGCATGACCGGCTTTTTCAAGCTGCGTGATCAGGGCCGGGTCAAACCGGTTTTCGAGTTTAAGGGTCGTGGTTTCCGCGCCCCATGTCCGGCCAAGCAGCCAGCGCGGTGCGGTGATGGCCGCCTGCAAATCCTGCCCGAACAGGACATTGCGGGTAAACACCGCCGCCTGGGTTTGCGGCTGTCCCTCGCCCCCCATGGTGCCGTAAGTCAACACATCGCCATTGTTCAGCCGCGCCATCGCCGGGTTGAGCGTATGGAACGGTAACCGGCCTGGACCGAGCTGGTTGGGACCGTCATGCAGCGTAAAGCTTGCCCCGCGGTTCTGCCACAGGACCCCGGTTTCGGGCACCACAACGCCCGATCCGAATTCCCAGAAAATGCTTTGGATGTAGCTGACGACCGTGCCGTTTTTATCCGTCGCCCCCATCCAGATCGTATCGCCCGGCTTGGCGATATGCGGCCAGGGCAGCGCGGTTTTCATATCGATCTTTGCCGCCTCGGCATCGAGCATCGCATCGCTCAGAAGCGCCATCGGATCAATATCCATCCGGTCCGGATCGCCGATATGGGCATCGCGTTTGATAAAGGCGCGTTTGGTTGCCTCGATCACGCCGTGGATATGATCAAATCCCTCGCCCGCTTTCACCCCCAGCCGGTCAAACAAGCCAAGGATCATCAGCGACGCGGCCCCTTGCGTCGGTGGTACCATATTGAAAACGGTGCCGCTTGATAGCTTCACCGAGAGCGGCGTCATGGTTTTGGCGTGATAGCCCTCGAAATCCGGGAGCCGAAGCGGACTTCCCGCCGCCTCAAGCCCCTTGGCATTGGCGCGCGCGATATCGCCACGGTAAAAATCATCAAGCCCGACGGCACCAAGCCGCTCCAGCGTTTCGCCAAGAGCCGGCTGCTTCAACACATCGCCGATTTCGGGCACGCCATTCGCGGCATAGGTCGCAACATAACCCGGCGCATCGCGAAGTTCCGGCAGCTTGTCACGCGTCAGTTCATGCTGCGATTTCGTGATCGGCACACCGGCCCGCGCATGATGCACCGCATCGGCGACAAGGCGCGCGATGGGCAATGTACCGCCCAGTTTCCTTGCGATTTTTGCCGCCTCCATCCAGCCACCAATCGCCCCACCCACGGTCAATGCCGCCAGCGGCCCGCGCGCCGGGATTTTGTCATGACCAAGGTCACGGTAAAATTCCGGGCTTGCCAAGCCTGCCGCCCCGCCACATGCCCGGATCGCCACCGGGTCCTTGCCCGGTTCGGCAATCAGCCAGAACCCGTCACCGCCAATCGCATTCATATGCGGATAGACAACCGCAATCGTGGCCGCCGCCGCAATCATCGCCTCGACCGCGTTGCCGCCGTCGCGCAGCACATCGCGCCCGGCCTGGGCGGCCAGATGATGCGGGGCGGTGACCATCCCGCCAAGGCTTGTTCTGGTTCTGAGCATTTCGGGGCCTCCTGATGGCGCAAAAACTTCGGCATGCCGCGTATCCGGCATGCCCTGTTATGATCTGAAATCTATCTTGAATTTCGGGGATGTATCAGGCGATTTTCACATCGTGGACAAATCGCCTGATATTTTGCGGGGTTGCTACCAGCCGATAAGATCGGGCAGCCAGCTTGTCAGTTCCGGGAAGATGAACAGCAGCACAAGGGCCAGTGCCTGAATACCGATAAACGGAATAACCCCGCGATAGATATCCATGGTCGACACCGATTTTGGCGCGACACCCTTAAGGAAGAACAGTGCCCAGCCAAAAGGCGGCGTCAGGAAGCTGGTCTGCAGGTTCATCGCCACAAGGATCGCAAGCCACGCCATGTCGATGCCGCTATTGATAAACACCGGTAAAAACATCGGTAG
>NZ_AUNC01000035.1:0-18670 GCF_000714555.1 Thalassospira permensis NBRC 106175
CCCCGCCTTCTGGCGGGGGTTTCTTTTTGTGTGTCAGGCAACGGCCTCAGCCCGTCTTGCGACCTGCCAAAGGTAAGTTCCGCAAATCGCTGCACCAATCAGAAGTGCGCCAGCAAATGCCGCCACCGCGTCCCAGCCACCATGCGACCAGAACCAGCCGCCAACCGATCCCATGATGCTAGACCCCAGATAATAGGCCAGCAGATAAAGCGACGACGCATGTCCCTTGGACTGTTTCGCCATCCGCCCGACCCAGCCACTTGCCACCGAATGAGCCACGAAAAAGCCGCTGGTCAGGACCATGATGCCGCCAATCATGCCCCAAAGGCTGGAAAGCATCGTCAAGGCAACCCCGGCACCTGCAATCAGGATCCCCGCCTGCAAAACCGGGCCCCGGCCGATCCGGTCGGACATGGCACCGGCAATGGAAGACGTCACCATCCCGCAAAGATAAACCACAAAGATCAGACTGATCTGCCCCTGGCTCAGGTCATAGGGGGCCGCGGATAAACGGAACCCGGCATAATTATACACCGTCACAAAACAGCCCATCGCAAATGCCCCGATCAGGAACACGAATGGCAGGCCGGGATGGCGCAGATGCCCTTCCCACGCGCGGATATGATACGACAATTGAAATCCGGGGCGGCGCACGAAATTGCGCGATGCCGGCAACAGAATGACAAACCCAAGGGCGGCGAGCAAACCAAGCGCTCCCATCGCGCCAAGTGCCAGATGCCAGCCAAACATATCGGTCAGAATGCCGATCACCACGCGCCCGCTCATGCCGCCAAGTGCGGTCCCGCTGATGTAAATTCCCATCGTGGTGCCAAGGCCGCGCGGATGCATTTCCTCGGCCAGATACGCCATCGCCACCGCCGGAACCCCACCTAAAATAAGGCCCTCAAGCGCACGCACCACCAGAAACGCATGCCAATCGGAAAGCAGCGGTGCAATCAGGTTCAAAAGCGACGCGCCGCACATTGATGCAAACATCAATTGCTTGCGCCCGAATGCCTCGGACACCGCCCCGGCAAGCAGGATGGCAAAGGCAAGAAACCCGGTCGTCAGTGACAGCGCAAGCGAACTGGATGCCGGGCTGACGGCAAAATCGCGCGCCAGTTCCGGCAATAGCGGCTGAACACAGTAAATCAGCGAAAAGGTCGCATACCCCGCCAGAAACAGCGCCAGACTGATCCGGCGGAATTCCGGCGATCCCGGTTCGGTATAAACCGGCTCGGCCCCAGCGGCGGCTGGCTTGATATCATCATTGGCAGCCTGCGCTGCGGGGCTTTTCGCCCGATAGGCACTCATATTCCGGCCTCGTTTTGAAGAATTCTGATCTGACCGAAAGGATTGCAGCTTTTGCGATATCGATCCAATATATGTCACAGTCATTTTCGATATGTTTTGGAGATACCGGATGGAACTGCGCCATATTCGATATTTTCTTGAAGTCGCCCGCGAGGGGAACTTTACCCGTGCCGCAGCCCGCATCGGCATCGGTCAACCGCCGCTAAGCCAGCAGATCCGCGATCTTGAAACCGAAATCGGCACCCAGCTGTTTCACCGCGTCCCGCATGGCGCGGAATTGACCGAGGCCGGAATTGCCTTTCGCGATATCGTGCAGCATTTCCCCGAACTGGCGGAACGCGCCGTCCGCGCCGCACAGCGCGCCGGTCGCGGTGAAATCGGCTCGATCCGGGTGGGCTTCACCGCATCCGCCGCCTTTAGCCCCAGCGTCCCGCGCGTTTTCCGCGATTTCAGGCGCGCCTATCCCGGCGTTGAAATGACGCTGGAAGAAAACAATTCCGCCCGCCTTTTGAATGCGCTTATGGACGAACAGCTTGATGCCGTCTTCCTGCGCCAAGGTGCTGCCAACAGCGATGCCATCAAACTGCATCGCCTGAAATCCGAACCGATGCTGATCGTGCTTCCGGCGGGTCATCCGGCCGCCCGGCATGAAACGGTGGCACTCGAAACCCTGCGCGATGATGCCCTGATCCTGACCCCGCGCCAGGTCGGACCAACCCATTTCGATATCGTCGTTGCCGCCTGCCGTGCCGCCGGGTTTGAACCGGTCATGGGGCAAAGTGCGCCGCAATTGGGATCGGTGATCAACTTTGTCGCCGCCGAACTCGGTTTCTCGCTCGTCCCCGCCGCCATGGCACAATTGCAGGTCAATGGCGTCGTCTATCGCAAGGTCGCGGGCGATGTCCCGATGGCGCATCTCGCACTGGCCTATCGCAGCAACGATATCTCGACCGTACTGCGCAATTTCGTCAGCCGCACGCTGAATGCGCATCGCGCAGAAGATCAGGAAAACGACCTGAACAATTGAACCTTATTTATTTTTATCGATCACACCGCAAATTGCATCGACGGCCTGATCCACCGTCATCTTTGCCGTATCGATAATCAGATCAACCCCGTGCCACGGCTCGTAATGACGGCCAAGGACCTTGTCCCAGTCGGGCTGATGCAGGTTTTCAATGTCACAGGGCCGGGTTTCGACACGGTGGCGATGCTCCCCCGCATCGGAACAGATCAGCTCAATCTGCACATAGGGTTTACTGGCGCGCTCTGCTGCCAGTCGCCATTCACTTCGGGTTTCTTCAACCGAATTGACCGCATCCCCGATCACCGTCAGACCCAGTTTAAGGTTATCGGTCGCCTGCCGGTTGGCAACCATATAGCCGACCGGGCCGATATCATCATCGGGTGGCACCCCGGCATCAAGGATCGCCTGCTCTATCGTGTCGATCCGGAGATGCACCGCACCGATTTTTTGCGCCAGTGCGCGTGCAATGGATGTCTTGCCAACACCGGGCAAACCGCCAAAAATGATCAGCATATTCTATCCTTTCTCCGGCCCTGACTCTAAAACCGACACTCCCTGACTGGCAAGCATCTGATTTTGGGCTAGATTAATCCCAACACTGAAATCCGGCGCGCCGTTTTCGGCCTGCGCCCAATTGGGATTATGCCTATGCCCCGTTTTTCCGTTCTTGATCTTTGCCCCGTGAACGAGGGCGAACATCCGCGCGATGCGCTTCGCAATACGCTTGAACTGGCCCAGCATGCCGAAAAGCTCGGCTTTCATCGTTACTGGCTGGCCGAACATCACAACATGCCCGGCATCGCCAGCGCTGCAACCTCGGTTGTCATATCGCATGTCGCGGCGGGCACCAAAACCATCCGGGTTGGTTCGGGCGGTGTGATGCTGCCCAACCATGCGCCATTGGTGATTGCCGAACAGTTCGGCACCCTTGATGCGCTGTATCCCGGCCGTATCGATCTTGGCATCGGGCGCGCACCGGGTACGGACCAACGTACCGCCGCCGCCCTTCGCCGTGATATGCACGGGACCGAGGAACGCTTCATTCAGGACGTGCTTCAGGTCCAGCAGTTCCTTGCCCCCCTTGAAGGCAATCCGCCGATCCGGGCCGTTCCGGGTTATGGCTCCGAAGTCCCGATGTGGCTTCTGGGCAGCAGCCTGTTTTCGGCTGACCTGGCGGCACGTCTTGGCCTGCCCTTTGCCTTTGCGTCGCACTTTGCGCCCGATATGCTGATGGATGCACTGTCGCTGTATCGTCACCGGTTTGAACCCAGCAAACAGCTTGATAAACCCTATGCGATTGCCGCGATGGGCTTCTTCGCCGCCGATACCGACGAGGAAGGCGAATTTATTGCCACCTCCATGCAGCAGCAATTCCTGAACTTGCGGCGCGGTTCGCCGGGTCAATTGCCCAAACCGGTCAAATCGATGGATGACATCTGGAACCGGGTGGAAAAGGCCGGGGTTGATCATGCCATGCGCTGTGCCGCAATCGGCTCGCGCGACACCGTACGCAAAAAACTGCGCGATTTCATCTATATGACCAAGGCCGATGAAATCATGGTCACCGCCAATATCTTTGATCACGCGGCACGGCTGAAATCATTCTCGATTGCCGCAGAACTGCGCGACGAACTTGAAACCGAACAAACCGCGCAAAACTGCGCCTGAAACAATTAGTCAGACAATCACCGGGCTCGACTGAAACCAGCCGGGCCCGGTTTTGTATTTCATCATACGAAATGCCATAACTGTTTTCTTGCGCTTGCAGAAGCACTGGGACAAGATGTCGGCCCGGTTGGAAAATCAACCGCAACACATTGTTCCAAAAGGTTTTGGCTCGCCCCCATGACAGACTTCCTTCTGGCTGCCCTGCCAATCGCCACCATTCTGTTTCTGATGATCAAGGCAAACTGGGGCGCGGCACGCGCCGGTGCGGCCGCATGGTTTGTCACCGTTGCCATCGCCATGATCGCGTTTGGTGCACCGACCGATATGCTGATCATCGCCCAGGCCAAGGGCGTGATGCTGGCGCTTTATATCCTTTATATCGTCTGGGCCGCCCTGATCCTTTATTTCGCGGCCGAAGAAGCCGGTGCCATCAAAACCATCGGGCGCGCCATCCGCCAGCTAACCGATGATCGCCCGCTGCAATTGCTGATCCTTGGTTATGTGTTTGCCACCTTCTTGCAGGGCGTCGCGGGGTTTGGTGTGCCGATTGCGGTCATCGCACCGCTTTTGCTCGGCATGGGGTTCTCGCCCGTCATCGCCGTTGCCGCCCCGATGATCGGCCATAGCTGGTCGGTGCTGTTTGGCAATATGGCAACCTCGTTCGAGGCCCTGATCGGCGTGACCGGCATTCCCGGTACCGAACTGACGCATTATTCCGCCATTCTGCTTGGCCTGTCGGGCTTTACCTGTGGTGCGGCGGTTCTGTGGCTGGATGGCGGTTTTCGCACCGTGCGCCGCCGGATCGTGCCGCTTGTGCTGATTGCCGGTGTGATGGGTGTCGTTCAATATCTGATGGCGAATTACGGCGTCTGGACGCTGGGCGGGCTGACCGCCGGGATTGCCGGGCTTGTCACCTCGATCATCGTCACCCGGTTCTGGAAACCCCATCCCGATGACGTCACCGAACCAAACGGGGATGACGATCATCACCACATGCCTTTGATCGAGGCATTGACCCCTTACCTCGTTTTCATGGTGATTGTCGGTCTGGCAACCTTTGTTCCCCCGGTCGAGGATTTCCTGTCCGGCCTTCGCCTGACCTTCGATTTCCCGGCAATCTCAACCGATCTGGGCTGGAATATCGACGCCGAAAGCGCCAAACCGATTGCCATTTTTGGCCATCCCGGCGCGTTGCTGCTTTATACCGCCGCCATCAGCTTTGCCTTTTTCAAAATCCGCGGACGCTATGACAACGGCATCGCCAGACGTATCTGGCAACGCACGGTCAAAAGCGGCCTTCCGACCAGCATCGGCATGGTGCCGGTCATCGGCCTTGCCATCATCATGGATCACGCGGGCATGACCTATGCCCTGGCCGAAGGCGGTGCTGCGCTGTTTTCCGGCTCCTTTGCCATCGCCTATCCGGTGGTGGCCCCGGCCATCGGGGCCTTGGGTGCCTTCATGACCGGCAGCACGAATAATTCCAACGTGGTCTTTGGCATGTTCCAGCGCCACACCGCCGAACTTTCGGGCATTTCAACCGCCCTTGTTCTGGCCGCACAGGCAACCGGTGCATCGCTTGGCAGCATGCTGGCCCCGTCAAAAATTCTGGTCGGCTGTTCGACGGTCGGGCTTTCGGGCAAGGAAGGACCGGTATTGTCGGTCGTGCTGAAAACCGGTGTGCTTCTGACCGCCCTTTGCGGCTTCATGGCGCTGGGCCTGTTGCTGATTGCGATGATCGGGGGTTAAGACCATGAAAAACAAACTGTTCAATCCGGTCTTTCTGTTTCTGGCATCCCTGATCCTGCCGCTGGTCGCGTTCGAAGCCCTGATCAACGAAGATGCCGCCCTTTCCGGTATCCTTGCTGGCATTCCGGTGGGCGGCATTCTGTTTGGCCTGTTTACCGCTGTCATGGCCCTGATCGCCATCCGGAAATGATCGTATTCCGGCCCGGCCCGATATCAGGGCCGGAACATCGCAAGCTTGATCCCGAACGCAATAAACACGCTGCCGGTCACGGCCTTTAACGCCCGCTGGAACGATCCGCTGCGCGCCACGCCTGTCAGGCGCGATAACAGAATGATCATCGCAGAAAACCAGATGATATTGATGCTGGCATGCACGCAAACCAGCATGAAGGCCGATGTAATCGCCCCGTCACCGACCGGAATGAATTGCGGAAATGCCGCAAGATAGAAAATCGATACCTTGGGGTTAAGCGCATTGGTCAGAAACCCTTCGCCATACGCCACCAGAAGCGTCCTGCGGCGTTTGGCAGGTGCCACTTCGGCAACGGTTTTAACCCCGCGCCACGCCTCACGCAGCGCCTTGAACCCGACCCAGCAAAGATATGCCGCTCCGGCAATCTTCACCATCATGAACAATTGTGCCGACTGCACCAGGATCACCGAAATCCCTAAAATCGACAATGTGCCATGCAGGTAAAAGGCGGTCACGAAACCGGCAACATTGGCAAAACCTGCCGCACGGCCCGATGTCGGAACGGTTTTGGCAATCAGAACGCCATTGGGGCCCGGTGACATCACCAGAAGGGCGGTGACAAGCGTAAAGCTGACAAACTGTGTCCAATCCATCGGAATGGCTCCATAAAAAGGGTGGCCCCGAAACTATAGATGGATTGTAAAAACCGGCAAGCGCGCGATTGTACCGATACATGACAATCGAAAAGGCAATTTAAAAGGTCGACAAAAAGTCGGGGCTCAATAGTCCTCTTTTGCGCGCCTCGCACTGTTTCCTATCCATAAAACGCAATGGATATCCACTTCGCGCAGGAAAATATCGCATCCCTGCCGTTGCTGTGGCGACCCATGCGCAAATCCCCTAATCCTCGGACTTCCATTTCATGAACTGGCTTAACTGCCGATCTGTCTGATGCGCAAAATGCCAGCGATTTTTTCCTGCCGCGCATAAGCCAGATCAAAATGATTGAAGACAAAAATGAAAAAATATGCGGTTGGATTTGTCTGTAGCTGCGCCGTCGCTTTCGCGCCATCCGCGCATGCTCAGGACGCAGATGGCGGCAACAAATGGGGACCGCATATCGATCTGGAAGGCAAGGCCGGCACCGACCGCAACCTTGGTGAAACCGATCTGTTCATTCCGCTATGGCAGGATGACGATACCCTGGCCTTTGCCAATATCCGCGCGCGGATGGATGATGCCAACAGTCACGAGGGCAATTTCGGTGTCGGCATTCGCCAGATGCTTGATAGCGGCTGGAATATTGGCGGTTATGGTTATTTTGATCGCCGCCATAGCGCGTATGACAACAAATTCAATCAGGTGACTTTCGGGGCCGAAGCCCTTTCGCTTGACTGGGATTTTCGCGCCAATGCCTATATGCCGGTCGGCAGGACAAGCTATATGGAAGACAGCCTGAGCACGGCGGATTTTTCCGGCACCACGATCATGTACCGTCAGGGCGAAGAACGCGCTCTTCGCGGTTTTGATGCCGAAATCGGCTGGCGCGCACCATTGTTTGAAGCCACGGCACCACAACAATTGCGCCTTTACGCAGGCGGCTATCGCTTTACCGAAGACGATGTGGACACGCTACAGGGACCTCGCGGGCGGCTTGACCTGTCCTTTGATGAAATACCGTTCCTGTGGGAAGGTTCGCGCTTTTCGCTGGGGGCTGAAATCCAGCATGACGACCCGCGCGGCACACAAAGCTTTGCCAGCTTCCGCCTGCGCATTCCGCTTCAGGATTTTGGCGATAATCCCAAACCGCGCCTGAACGCTATCGAACGCCGCATGACCGATCCGATCATACGCGACATTGATATCGTCAGTCAGGCCGGGCAATTCACCACGGCAGAGGAAATAACAAGCACAGCCAACGGCAACACCATCACACTTGTCAGCAGTGCAACAACATCAAGTGCCGACCTCGCCACGACCATCTCATCCGCCGGTGCCAATTCGACCGTGATCCTGAATGGCAGCTTTGCCAACGTGAACAGCCGACTTGATGTGCAAAATGGTCAAACCATCATGGGGGCTGGCGACCTCAGCGTTCAAACACCTTCCGGTCGTACCGTGACCATTACCACACCGGGTGCCAGCCTAAGCGGCGAAGGATCCTCTCCGGTCGGTTTCGGCAGTCCAAGCCATATTTTCAACATGGCCAGCAACAGCCGCCTTGTCGGCGTTACCGTCTCCACCTCCGACACGCAGGCAACCGCAGCAGTGCGGATCAACGGCGTGAATAACGTCGAAATCATCAATAGCACATTGACCAGCAACGCCACGGGCAACACGTCCTTTGGCATACAGGTGATCGGAAACGCACAAAACACCGTCATTCGCGGCAATACGATCACATCCACCAGTAACGATACCTTTGCCTATGCCATGTCAGTCATCGGATCAGACAACCTCGTCTTCGAGAACAACACACTCAATGTCAGCGGGGCGACAAACAACCACCTGATCTTCTTTAACCTGAACAATACGAATCTCTCCGGCTCCGGCAACAGCGGCAATGTAAGCACATGCAATGTCGGTGGCGGGACAAGCACCGGCTCCATCAGTTTCACGACAGCAACGCCGACCTGCCCTTAATCAGGAATGCTGTTGATAACCGGATGATGTCATGCCAACGGTCTGCCGCTGTCCGCGTTGATATCGGCGGGGGCAACCTGGGTACAACGTATTTCGCTTGAATGTTCCTATTTTGTTCTATAATTTGAACATATGCGAAACATCATCGAACCGACATCAGATCACATCGAAACCGCCCAACCGGGCGAAGGCTGGATCAATCCGGATTTTGATCCGGATCTGCTGCCCGCGCGCAGACAAAAGGGCCGCGGGGCAGTATCGAACATTGATGGCCGATTTGAACGCCATATCCATCAGGCGGTCGATGATGGCTGGATGAACAGCCTGATCGAAGATCAGGACGCGCCGCGCATCCGCACCACCCTTGGCATTGATGGCGCGCGCAGTGTGATTACCAGAAATCAAAGCCCCGATGTGCCGTTTGACCGTTCGATCAATCCCTATCGCGGCTGTGAACATGGCTGCATCTATTGCTTTGCCAGGCCAACCCACGCTTATCTGGGCCTGTCGCCGGGCTTGGATTTTGAAACAAAACTGTTCTGGAAACCCGACGCCCCGACCCTTTTGCGCAAACAGCTCGCCGTCAAAAGCTATATGCCCGCCCCGATCGTCATTGGCACCAGCACCGATCCCTATCAGCCGGTAGACCGTGAAAAACAACTAACCAGATCGATCATCAGGGTGCTATCGGATTGCCAGCATCCGTTCTCACTCATCACCAAGGGCGCACTTGTCACCCGCGATATCGACCTGATTGCGCCAATGGCCGCCAAAAACCGCGCATCTGTCGCAATATCGGTCACAAGCCTTGATCACAGATTATCCAACCTTCTCGAACCGCGTGCCTCCGCCCCGCACCGTCGGCTTGATGCCATTCGCAAACTTGCCGATGCCGGTATCCCGGTCACGGTCCTGTGCGCGCCAATCATTCCCGGCCTGAATGACATGGAAATCGAAAATCTGGTTGCCGCTGTTCATGACGCCGGGGCAACGTCCGTATCGCACATCGTCGTCCGCCTGCCGCTTGAAATCGCCGACCTGTTCGAAGAATGGCTTGCGGCCCATTATCCTGATCGCAAGGCAAAGGTCATGTCCCTGATCCGCCAGATGCGCGACGGCGAACGCTATCAATCCGAATTTGGCACCCGCATGCGCGGCACCGGCCCGATTGCCGACCTGATCGCCAGACGGTTTGATGCCGCACGCAAAAAACACGGCATGACCGGCCGGTCGCTCAACCTTGATTGCAGCGGCTTTGTCCGCCCCAGCGCGAACGGGCAAATGTCGCTGTTCTGAAATCACCAGCAACATCGCCCTCCTCACACCCAAGCCCTGCTCGCGCGACCGGCGGGCACCAACCCGATCACTCCGCCCCGGTCACTCCGCCCCAATCACTCTGCACGACGGATCAGCATTGTCCTTTGGCCGCCAACGGTAAGGCGCAATACCTCGCCATCATCAAACGCGTAACTGAGGATATGATGATCAGGATCCACAATCTGTTTGTCCTCGATTATGACAGCACCATTTGCGACCAGCGCGCTCGCTGCCGCAATGGTATCGGCAAACCCCGCCATCAGAATAAGCGGCACCACCCCGATCCCGTCTTTCAGGGCATTGGGCGTGAAATCAAGTGTCGGCATGCGATCCGCAAGGGAGATATGGGTCATTTTCCGGTTTCCTTGTTGGTGGGGCCACCTCGGGCAAACCGGTTTATGGAAAAAACAAAGGCCGCCCTGGGGCAGCCGGTCTTGGTTTAATTTACAAACACATCAACAGGCGCCGCGCTATGTGCACGACGTAAAATAGGCGTTCTGATGCGTAACAATGTTTTCCATCTTTAAATCATTACGTACCTTATGCTCTCAGGTCAAGCCTGATTGCAGCAGCTTTGTCCGCCCGAATGCCAACGGGCAGATGCAGTTGCTGTGAATAGCCCACCGGGGCACCAGTTCAATGCTGCACACAGCAAAACACCCGCCCGGGCAAAGCCGTTAGGCGGGTGTTGTTGATCAGCCGGATAATGGCGGTTTATCCCACCACCCGGTACCGGGCGTGTGGGGCGGGGCTTGCCGTAATCGACGGATCGATCTTCGGCAAAACCCCGCCTTCCTCCGCGCCTGTATATTCTGTCAAATCCTTGCTTTGGGCGTCGGTGTCGTTCATCGCCATCATGCGCGCGCTTTCAAAAAAGCGAAGACCGCGCTTTTCAAGAACATAAAGCGTTTCCGCCCCCCACGGCCCGGACCAGACCAGCCCCGAAAGCGTTTCCATTTCGCGTTCGATCCGGGTCGGCGAAATCGGCCGACCAAGGCATGTGGTCAGCAAAAACGAAAGTTCCGCTGCCGTCACGCCGTCTTCGCAGCATTCCTCGGCCAGAACCGCCATCACGGCCATTGTCACCACCCGAAGAGAAACCTTGCCGGTTTCAATCCCCGGAAAGCGGCTTTGCTGCAGGCTGACGATATCATTGGCGATGCGATCAACGCCCCCACGGATCACATATCGCCCGCGCCAGACCCTGCAGCTTGTCCGTACTTCCCATTCCCGCATTTTGTCCCCGCCTGTTTTCTTGTCCCACGTCAATAATGATACATTACCAATACATAACGTCAACCACTTTATCGGATTTTTGTATCATTTAATACAAGCGTCACGAAACCACTGATACCCGGTTCCGGTCGCGGCAAATCCCCCGTCCTCGTCGACCGGTTCGATATAGCCCCGCGTGATTGCGGTATGAAAATCGCGACCGAAATTCCGGGGCATGCGCAGATGTTCCTGCCGCCGCAGCAACCGCCGGATATCGTCGCGCGTCACAAAACTGCGCCCATCGCGGTAATGCAGCCAGATCGCCGCAATCAGGATGGTTTCGGCAAAACCGCGCGGCTGAAGCCGGGCAATCAGATCCCCCAGATTGCCAATATATCCAATCAGGAAGTTCGCCGGATCAATCGCATCCGTTGCGCCTTCACCAACAATAGCCGGGTGTGCCGATGAAAGAACCGGGCCGGATCGATCAGGACGCGCCGTTACAGGGAATTGCACGCCAGCAGGCATTTCCCGCGAAAAGCCTTCAGGCCCGACTGTCGAAGATGGGGCAGACGAAGATGATGCCGCAGGCGATATAGCAGAGGACATCGAAGCCCCCGAAGAAGCTGCCCCATGATCAACCGCACCGCCCCCTTGCGCCGCCCCCGCCCGCAAACTGGTCGGAGAACCAAACAGGGCCGCCATCACCAAAGGCAGGCGCGCAGGCGGGATCGCACATTCGAGATCCACCGGCCCGAAATCACCTTCGCCCGTCAGTTTGACATGAATAACAGCAGCCAAGTTTCTTTCACCCCCAATTTGGGCCAAGGGGATACCATACATTTCGTACATACATCAACATTAATCCCGAAATTATGTATCACTTTATACAAACACCACATTCACAAAAACTCCTCGACAAACCAAGCCTTCGCGCAGCACCATGATTTCACTGCAAGATTTCAGACCGGACCGTCCCTGTGATGCTGCCCCGCCCCATCAAGGGCACATTCGCCGCCGCCCCGATTTTGGCGGTAAACCGACGGTCGCATGATCTGATCGCCACCAAGGATGCCACCAAGGATGGAGGAGTCTGTGACCCGCCTTTTGTTTCGCGAAGACGCCTATCGCCAGAACTGCGACGCCAAAATCATGTCGATTTCCGACCGCGGCATCGAACTGGACCAAACCGTGTTTTACGCCACCGCAGGTGGCCAGACCGGCGATGTCGGGATTTTCAAAACCGCCGATGGCCGTGAAATACCGGTCGCAACCACGATCAAGGACCGCGACAGCGGCAAAATCCTGCATATCATCGCCGAGGGGCATGACCTGCCCGCAATCGGCGATACCATCACGGCCGAACTGGATTGGGAAACCCGCCACCGCCTGATGCGCTTTCACACCTGCCTGCATTTGCTGTGCGCAATTGTCGAAGGCGACGTCACAGGCGGCAATATCGCCGCCCACAAGGCGCGGCTTGATTTCAACCTGCCTGATGAAGCGCCTGACAAGGATGAACTGACCGCAAGACTGAACGAACTGATCGCACGCAATGCCGAGGTCTATGACGGTGAAATCAGCGTAGCGGAACTTAAAGCCAACCCCGAACTGGTTCGCACCATGTCGGTACAGCCGCCAATGGATGGAAACAGCATCCGCACCGTCACGATAGAGGGGATCGATTATCAGCCCTGCGGCGGAACGCATGTCAAAAGTACGGCCGAAATCGGCAGGGTTCTGGTTGCCAAGATCGAAAAGAAAGGCCGTCAGAACCGCCGCATCAATATCGTCTTTGATGAATGAATTCCCCGGAAACGCGCAATCGGCATATCCCCGAATTCAGTCGGGATATTGCCATGCGCTTTCAGGACGGATAGAAATTAAAACAAGAAACATTTGAATTTGACGTTACAGATCTGCGGAAACGCCCCGGATCGCGCAATACCCACCATTGCAAACCGGAGTCTCTTTGATGACCAACCCAACTTCCGACGCACTGGTCTCCACCCAGTGGCTTGCGGATCACCTTGATGCACCCGACGTTCGCGTCGTCGATGCCAGCTGGTACATGCCCGCCCAGAACAAAAATGCGCGCGAGATTTATAACGCGCAGCATATTCCGGGCGCGGTATTCTTCGATATCGACGAAATCGCCGCCGACGATAGCGCGCCGCTTCCCCACATGATGCCCGACGCAATCAAATTTTCGGCCAAGGTCCGCAAGCTTGGCCTTGGCGATGGTGTCCGCATCGTGGTCTACGGCCAGACGGGGTCCGCCCTTGCCGCCTGCCGGGTATGGTGGATGCTGCGCCATTTCGGGCATCACGATGTCGCCGTGCTTGATGGTGGCCTGCCGAAATGGCTGGCGGAAAAACGCCCGGTGACCGATGCACCAACCCCGCCGCGCGAACGCCATTTCACCGCGCGCGCCAACAGCTTCCTTTTGCGCGAATATGATCAGGTGCTGGCAAACGTCAAAAGCAAACGCGAACAGCTGGTCGATGCCCGCGCAACCGAACGCTTCACCGGCGATGCCGACGAACCCTGGGGCAAGGCTGGCCATGTGCCGGGTTCCTATAACCTGCCGTTTGACAGGCTCCTGAATGCTGACGGCACCTTCAAGGATGCCGATGCCATTCGCACCGCTTTCCATGATGCAGGCGTCAATCTGGATAAATCGGTCGTTGCCTCCTGCGGCTCGGGCGTGACCGCCTGCGTGCTTGCCCTTGGTGCCTATATCGCCGGAAAAAAGGAAGTCGCGGTTTATGACGGTTCCTGGGCCGAATGGGCCAGCACCGAAGGAAGCCCGGTCGACAAGGGCCCGGCATAACGCCAACCATCAACAGATATGAAAATGCCCGGTTCCCTCACCCTGCCCCAAACCGATGCCGCCACGAACAAAGCGGCAGGCAAAAGTGACAGAAAGGAAGAACCGGGCTTTTTTCTTGAAAGACTGCAATCACCGACCGCGCACGACATCGCCGCCATCGGCGACCTCTGGTATAAATCAGGGCTGACCGGACCGGGCTACGATGCTGGTCGTGATCTCGCCACATGCCTGAATTCCGGGCGTGGCAGCGTGATTTTGGCACGATCGGCAAAAGACGCTACAATCATCGGCACAATCATGGCCGGTCATGACGGTGAAAGTGGCTGGGTTCATTATCTTGCCGTGGCCAACGATGCGCGCGGCACCGGCCTTGGATCGGGTCTTTTGGCCCTGGCGGAGGATATCCTTGCCGCCACCGGCCTTGCTGTAAACAAGGTCACGGTCACAGACCCGACAGTGCATGATTTTTATCGCAAGCTCGGCTATGAAATTGTCGAAACCGTCCCACGAACCAACACGCAAATATCTGAAATCGGCACCGATTTTGTGGTTATGCGAAAAAGGCTGAAGTCATGAGTGCATCCAACCCGCGCAAGCTGGAAGTCGTCATCACCTTCCTTGAAATGCTTGATCCGCCAGATCGCCCTGCGGCAACCATCCCGCCGGGCAAGGTCGCCATCGTGCGCGCCGAAAACCCCACCCTGTCCTTTTATCGCTACCTTTATGATACGGTCGGCGAACCGTGGCTGTGGTGGTTCCGCCGCCTGATGGGTGATGACGAACTTGCCGAAATTCTGGCCCGCCCCGAAACCCACGTTTACGTTTTATATGTCGGCGGCGTCCCGGCCGGGTTTGCCGAACTTGACCTGACCGATCTTGAAGAAACCGGCGTGATCGACCTGCATTATATGGGCCTGATCCCCGATTTCATCGGCAAGGGTTATGGCAAATACCTTCTGAACTGGGCGATTGACACCGCCTGGGGCCTTAAACCGCAACGCATAACAGTCAATACATGTTCGCTCGATCATCCAAGTGCTTTGGGGGCTTACCAGAAGGCAGGCTTTGGTGTATACGACCAGCGAACAGATATTGTTGACGATCCGCGTGATACCGGCCTGATACCGGCCATCGACCATCATGTTGATCATGATGCCGGTGCCGATCACGGCAAAAAAGCCGAAAGGTCGCAGGAAAATGAAAATTCCGGCACTTTGATCGTTGACTTTCCCGACCGCGCACGTTAACAAGCGCGCCTGAGTTTACCCAAGCCAGAGGATGATGACCCATGGCAGTGCCAAAGAAAAAAGTGACCAAGTCCCGTCAGGGCATGCGTCGCTCGCATGACAAGCTCGCCAAGGGCTCGTACCGCGAAGACAAAGAAACCGGCGAACTGCATCGCCCGCACCACATTGATCCGAACACCGGTATGTACCGTGGTCGTCAGGTGGTAGAGCCGAAGATGTAATTCCGCACCGGAGGGCTTTGGCTCTTTGGCGGTTTGCGACGCTACAAGTTTCCACGCCATCCGTTTTTCGGATGGCGTTTGGTTTAAAAAAGGACGAAGCCCAGCGGTTTCGTCCTTTTTTATTTGATCACGCCATCCCGTCCGAACCGGTACCGCAAATCACGACCCCAATCTTGCCGGGGTTTTCAACACCCAGCCGGTCAGAAGCCACTGCGGCAATCCCGGCAGCCGCCGAAAGCTCCACGGCAATTCCCAATTCCCGCCAAAGCCAGCGCGCCGCATCGCGCATTTCATCATCGCTGACCAGAACGATCCGGTCGACATTCCTGCCAATCAGATCAACATTCAACGCCGATGACTGACGCGGCGCCAGACTGGTGGCCGCTGTATTCACACTTGGCAATGTCGCGACCTCGTTATGCTTGAGGCTCTCGAACAAGGTCGGGGCACCAGTCGGCTCGACCCCGATCACCCGGATTGAGGGCCGCAAAAGCTTGGCCGCTGTCGCCACCCCTGAAATCAACCCGCCACCGCCAATCGCCACCACCAGCGTATCAAGGTCGGCCTGCTGTTCAAGCATCTCAAGCGCAATCGTGCCCTGCCCTGCGATCACCTTTGGATCGGCAAAGGGATGGATATAGGCCATGCCGCTTTCACGCGCATGATCCATCGCCGCCCGGTTGGCATCATCCCAGACCGCCCCGATCAGGACCACATCAACACCCTGCTTGCGCAGCTTTTCGACCTTGGGCTTTGGCGTATTGGTTGGCAGGAATATCTTGACCGGAACTCCCAGCACACGGGCCGCGTTGATCACCCCCATGCCATGATTGCCCCCCGATGCGGTACAAAGGCCCACGGCGCGTTTGTCTTCATCAAGGGCAAGGGCGGCATTCATCGCGCCGCGTGCCTTGAACGAACCCGATATCTGCATGTTTTCAAGCTTCAGATACAAATCCGGAATATGATCCCGGTCGGGGAAAACCGACTTGTCGCCATAAATACCGGCGGCAAATACCGGCGTCAGGCGCATGTGATCGGAAATGGCACGACGCGCGGCGCGAAAATCCTGAAGTTCAAGCACGGGGCCTCCTGCAAGTCGGATAGTGTTAAACGGGTTTTACCTGTTGTAACGCGGCCCGGAACCGGACGCGAGGCATAAGGCTTGAAATATCGCAAAATGCCGGTTTCACAACTCTTTGCGGTGAAAAAACCTTGAACCCGATGATCTGAAATGCTTTGAGTTATAGAAGAAATTCAAGGCCCCGCGCGTCGTCGCATCGTCACCCCCGACGCATCCAAGGAGAAAAGCCACCCATGTCAGGTCACCGCCCCCAAAAGCCCGCAACCCAACTGGTCCATGCCGGACGTCGATCCAGCGAATATCACGGCGTGGTAAACCCGCCGGTTCTTCATGCATCAACCATCCTGTTTGAAAGCCTGGCCGACCTTGAAAAGGCCGGCTCATCCGCGCCGGGCAAGGTGACCTATGGGCGGCACGGAACTCCGACACGCTTCCTGCTTGAAGAAGCCGTGGCCGAGCTTGAAGGCGGCTTTGGCACCCTATGCGTATCATCCGGTGTGGCGGCGATCACCAATGCGATCCTCGCCTTTGTCAAACCGGGCGATCATATTCTGGTCACCGACAGCACCTATTACCCGACGCGCAATCTGTGCAACACGTTTCTGAAACGCTTTGGCGTTGAAACCGAATATTACGATCCGGCCATCGGCGGTGATATCGCGGGGCTCATTCGCGACAATACCGCCCTTGTCTGGTGCGAAAGCCCCGGCTCTCTGACCTTCGAAATGCAGGATATCCCGGCGATTTCGGCGGCGGCCCGTGCACGCGGTGTCAAGGTATTGCTCGATAACACCTGGGCATCGCCGATGCTGTGCCGTCCATTTGACATGGGGGTTGATGTATCGGTACAGGCCGGCACAAAATACATCGTCGGTCATTCCGACGTCATGCTGGGCACGATCACCACCGCCACCGAAGAAAACCTTCTGACGATTAAAAAACAGATCATCATATCGGGCGATGCGGTTGGTCCCGATGATTGCTATCTGGCACAACGCGGGCTTCGCACCCTTGGCGTGCGCCTGCGCCAGCATCATGAAAGCGGCATCAAGGTCGCCCAATGGCTGCAAACCCGCCCCGAAGTCAAACGTGTCCTGCACCCGGCCCTGCCCGATGATCCGGGCCATGCCATCTGGAAACGCGACTTCACCGGCGCATCGGGCCTGTTTTCCTTTATCCTGAAGCCGGTCACAAAGCCGCAGCTTGCCAATATGGTCGATCACATGGATCTGTTTGGCATGGGATTTAGCTGGGGTGGCTTCGAAAGCCTGATCCTGCCATCCGATCCGAAAAACATCCGCACCGCAACCAAATGGGACGAAGACGGCCAACTGATCCGCCTTCATATCGGCCTCGAAGACACCGACGACCTGATCGCCGATCTGGAAGCAGGTCTTGCCCGTCTGGCAAAAGACTAAGATATCCCGCAGTCAAACGCAAAAGGGCGCCAGAATTATTTCGGCGCCCTTTTTGCAGAATCATCCTATACCCACGCAAAAAGCAAAGAGGCCACAACCACCGTCGAAAGAATCACACGCAAATTGCCATACCACTCCGGCAAAGAACCGATCCTGACCATAAACAGATCAATCAGAAGCATTGCGGCAAAACTCGCCGCCAGGATCGGCAGCGCGATAAATCCTGGCATCAGCAACGCACCCCACCCGAATAGCGACGGGGTCACACTGATCGCAAGCGGCACCCACAAGGTTTTATCCTCAAGTCGGCCATGCTCTGGCGGTACAATCGCTCTTCCCCAGTGCACACCACCCAAAAAGGAAAGAATTACCGCCCCGTAAGCCATCAACGAAAACTGCGCATAAGACTGATGAGCTGGCGATAAGAACTCGCCCCCAAATGAGAGCACCATGAAAGGTATGGCGCCGGTCAACCCGAACCAGCGCGCAGCAGGTGGAATAACCGCAAAAAATCCATCCCTCCTGATCGCGCGAATTGAACCGGGTTGCTGCGGTGAATTGGTTGCGTCTTCCATGACGAGCTCCGTTTGGGCGCAAGATGCTCGTTCTACGTTATTTTATCCCTGACTGATCACCCCAGCACGCCTGGAAACGGCGCAGAATGGGAACCATCATCGCGCTCAGGACAAACAGCCCCGCAGCCGAAATCACGATGCTGGGCCCGGCCGGGCTGTCGATATG
>NZ_AUNC01000036.1:0-18418 GCF_000714555.1 Thalassospira permensis NBRC 106175
TTTCCTGTCAGGTTATAGGACATGAGTTTCCCCTGTTTGCTTGATCAGATCACGCGGACTTTAACCGGCTCTTCTGGCTGGACCGCAAGGCGGTTGCGCAACGGGCGCCCGAAAGGCTTTGCCTCGATTTCGAATTCATCCCCGTCGCGGGTTTGAATGCCATCGGCAAAACTGAGCGTCGCCGTTCCAAAGAAATGCAAATGGATGTCCCCAGGGCGTCGGAAAATATCATATTTGAAATGGTGATATTCCAGATTGTCGATGGAATGAGACATGTTCTCTTCCCCACTGACAAACGGCTTCTCCCACAGAATGCCACCGTCACGATATACACGTGAAACCCCTTCGACATGCCCCGGCAGGTCACCAAGCAATAATTCAGGCCCAATGGCACAGGCACGAAGCTTGGAATGAGCAAGATACAGATAGTTCTGCCGCTCCATCACATGATCGGAAAATTCATTCCCGATCACAAAACCGATGCGCACCGGAAAGCCATCAGGATCATTGATATAGACCCCGGCAATTTCCGGCTCCTCGCTGCCATCAAGGGCAAAAGACGGACTTGGGATATCATCGCCAGGTGCCGCAATGATCGAACCATCGCCTTTGTAAAACCATTCGGGCTGAATTCCCTTTTCCCCCGAAGGCGGCTTTCCACCCTCAAGCCCCATTCGGAACATCTTCATTGAGTCTGTTTCATCTGCGGCCTTACTGGCAGCCTGATGCATATTTGCCCGTGCCGATGCCGATCCCAAATGGGTCAAACCGGTTCCCGTCACCAGAAGATGCGCAGGATCGGGATGATCAATCGGCGACAGCAACCGCCCTGCAGATGCAATCACATCATAGCTTTCGCGGGCCTCGTCGAAGCGGCATTCCGCCGCTTCGATCATGGTCATGCCCCGGTCGATGGCAATTGCTGCCAGATCGCGAACCGTGTCTACCCCGGCCAACGGGGCGACTTTGTCACCATCAACAACGCCAACCCGGCGCTTGCCGTTTTCGGCAATGAATTGAACCAAACGCATGATCATGGCCCCTATTCGATGATCTCGAATTCACCAAGCGCATCCTCGGCGATTTCAAGCCCCAGACCGGGCAGATCATCATCAAGATCAATGAAACCGTTCTTTGGCACCGGGTCGCCTTTGAATACGTAGTAGAACAGTTCGTTTCCGACCTCGACATCAAAGACCGGGAAGAATTCCGATATCGGGCAGTTCAGGTTCGCCATCGTCAGGTGATAGTTATGCATCTGACCGGCATGCGGAATGACCGGCACCTGATAGGCTTCCGCCAGTGCATTGATTTTTTGGGCGGCGGTAATACCGCCAACACGGTTGGTGTCATATTGAATGACGCTAAGTGCATTCATATCCAACAGCGTCTTGAATCCGAAATTCGTGAATTCATGCTCACCGCCGGAAATCGGCACGATGTTCATGTTGTTCAGTTCGGCATAGCCCGCAAGATCATCGGCAATCACCGGTTCTTCAAGCCAACGGGGCTCGAATTCTGCCAGTTTGGGCAACATGCGCTTGGTATATTCAAGGTTCCAGCCCATGTAACACTCCAGCATCAGATCACGATCCGGACCGATGACTTCGCGTACGGTTTTGACCAGATCAAGGTTCTTGCGCATGCCTGCGGGACCATCTTTCGGCCCCCAGCCAAAGCGCATCTTGACCATATCAAAACCCTGATCGACATAACTCTGGGCCTCTTTGGCAAGTGCATCAATCGACTGACCATAAAGCTTGGACGCATAGACAGGAATCTGCTCCTTGGTTCTACCACCAAGCAACTTGAATACCGGTTTGCCGGTTGCCTTGCCCATGATGTCCCAGATCGCGATATCAATCGCCGAAATCGCCACCATACCAACGCCTTTACGGCCCCACGCATGGGTACGGCGATACATTTTCTGCCACAGATATTCATTGTCGAACGGGTCTTCGCCAATCACCAGCGGCGCAAGATAGGTCTCAATGATTTGCTTGGTGATCGTCGGTGCGAGTGCCGCGTTACCAATACCGACAATACCGTTATCGGTTTCAACTTCACAGATCAGCCATTCATGGAACCGGAAGGATCCCATGCTGTCGCCGCGCTCAAAAAGTGCATCGGATGCATTGGTACAGAAATTGGCCTGCGGGGCGACGGTTTTACCGTTCCAGCGCAACACACGTGTGCGGATACTTTTGATTTTCATCGCAATCATCCTTTCAGATGGAGTGCCCGCAAATCGGGCTTTCGAACAAAGCGGTGACGTTCACACAAGACACATGTCCTGGGCGGTCTCCGGATCGAACCAGAATTTATGATAAGAACCTTGCCACGGGCCGGGTGCGCAGGGAGAACGCAACCCGTCCGACGGCAAAAACAATCAGGTACTGATCGTCAGGCGGCCAATCGGGCCTGACGTCGGCTTCCCGCCATTCTTGCGACAATTTCAAATGCTGCCAAGGTCGCCCCGACATTGGCTTTGCCAAGGCCGGAGATGTCGTAAGCCGTACCATGCGCAGGGGTTGCAACCGGGATCGGAAGCCCCCCCTGCACGGTCACACCACGATCAAAGCCCAGAAGCTTTATCGCGATCTGCCCCTGGTCGTGATACATGGTGACAATCGCATCAAGTTCCCCGGCTTGCGCCTTTAGGAAAATGGTGTCGGCCGGCCATGGCCCATCCGCCGGAAGTCCAAGGCTTTTGGCCTTCTCTACCGCTGGCGCGATAATGTCGATTTCCTCGCGACCAAAATTCCCGCCATCGCCCGCATGCGGGTTAAGAGCAGCAACACCAACCCGTGGCTTATCGATCCCGTTGGCGACAAGAGCATCGGTAATCAGTCGAACCGCATCAACAATCCGGTCGACCGAAATGTTTTCCACGACACGTGCCAGTGCAATATGGCTGGTCACGCGGCTGGTCCACATGCCTTCCATGGTGTTGAACTCACAGATCGGACCATCATGACCAATATGCTCGGCCATATAATGCAGCTCGTCCTCATGGCCCATGCCACCACGGATCATGGCTTCCTTGTTGAACGGCATGAACAAAATGCCATCAACTTTTTCGTCACGTGCAAGGTCAAGGGCGACGTCAAGCGTGCGCAGACTTGCCGCACCGGATTTAGCATCGACCACACCGGGTTTGATCTGATCCGGATCGAAAAATGATGTTTCGATATAGGGATAGGCATCTTTTGGCCAGCTTGCCGGGAGATCCTTGACTGCTGCCAGATTGATATCCAGACCGGAATCCTTGCGGCCGCGTTCAATCAGGCATTTGTCGCCAATCACCACCACATCCGCCTTCTCGCGAATATCACTGCGCGACAGAAGACGCAGAAGCAATTCCGGACCAATACCGTTGGCGTCGCCGGGGATTACCGCCAAACGCGGTTTCACATTAACAGTCATCTATAAAAGAACTCCACAAGCGTCATGGGAATGAAGGGCAGGTAGGTGACCGCCATCAGCACAGCGAACAGCACGCCGATGAAAGGCACATTAACCTTGGTCGTTTCCCAGATATCGGTTTTGGCAATCGAACAGGATGTCACCAGCACACTGGCGACAGGCGGGGTCTGCTGACCAATGGCAAGATTAAGGGTAAGAATGATGCCAAAATGCACGGGATCAATCCCGACCTGCTGGATCAGCGGCAAGACAATCGGCACCACCAGAATGATCGCAGCAGCACCGTGCAATATGCAGCCAAGAACAAGCAAAAGCACATTAAGCAGCATCAGCACGACGAACGGATCATTGGTAAATCCGGTGATCGCCGCAGCCAGCATCTGAGGCAGACCTTCCTCGGTCAGATAAAGACCCAGCACAGCCGAGGTCGCGACCAGCAGCATCACGGTTGCTGTCTGGTTGATCCCTTCGCGCAGGGCATCAAGGAACATCGAAAAATCAAGTTCCCGATAGATGAAGGCCCCGATAACAACCGCGGCAACCACCGCCAGGCCAGCTCCTTCGGTCGCTGTTACCAACCCGCCGAAAATACCGCCCAGAATGATGAATGGCAGGGTCAGTGCCCAGGCCGCTTCACGGAAGGTTTTGCGAACGCGCGCCAGATCAAAACGTTCATCACGCGGAATGTCATATTTTACTGCAAAGTAATAACTGACACACATCAACCCGAATGCCCCCAGAAGGCCCGGCACGACACCGGCAACAAACAGTTGCACAATCGAGGTATCCGAAAGCGCCCCATAAAGGATCATGGGAATTGACGGCGGGATAATGATCGCAAGGGATGCCGAAGACGACGTTATCGCAGCCGCAAAGGTGCCTTTATATCCCTTGCGCTTCATGCCAGGGATCAGGACCGAACCGGTCGCGGCAACATCCGCTACCGCAGAACCCGAAATTTCGGCAAAGAATAACGACACCCCGATATTGACCATCGCCAGACCGCCGCGCATGAACCCGATCAGGGCCGAAACGAAGTCGATCAGCCGACGCGAAATCGATGAGGTGTTCATCAATGCGCCCGCCAGAATGAATAGCGGGATCGCAATCAGGGGAAAGCTGGTCGCACCGTCAAACAGGGCAAGTGCGGCATTGTAGAAACCCGGAACTCCATGCAGGGAATAAACCCCCACCAGTGCAGCCGCACCGATGGATACCGCAATCGGAACCCCCATAAAGACCAGGAAAAACATCAAAGGAAGAATGACTGAAACGGCCATCATGCTGCCCTTTCATTGAACGGCACATCGCTTTTCTGCGCCTTGGCAATTTCGTGGTTCATTTCTTCGGTTTCGACATCAAGTGCCGTCACCATGCGCTGCCATGCTTCCGGCAAACTCAGTAATTGACCCATCACGAACAGCGCACAGCCGACCGGAATGACAGATTGAGTGAATTGCAAGCCAACCCAGGGCAACGAAATCAGGGTTTCGCCCCCCATGATCTGAAGAACAAACCAGCCAGCCCACGCCATTGCAGCAAACATCGCAATGACGATGGCCTCGCCCATCAGAAAGACGATCTTGCGCAGGGTCAGAGGCAGGGCAAGAAGAACACCCGAGAAACTGAGGTGGGATCGGCGCACAGCGGCAAGAGCGGCGCCGTAATAGGTAATCCAGGCCAGCATCACCGAAGCCACTTCGTCATACCAGACCAGGGAATAACCGCTATAGCGGAAGATCACTGCCAGGATCACGATCAACGCCAGAAACGTGATCAATGTCATGGTAAAGACTTCCAGTGTACGCCGGAACAGAACTGCTGCGAACTGCATCGCGTTCTCTCCTAAGGAAAACGAAGGAAGAAAATGCGGGGCAACCGGACGGATGGTTGCCCCGCCCGATTTAGTCTGCAGTCGCAAGGGCGGCATCAACCAGTGCCTTGCCGCCATCAATTTCGGATGCGAACTTGTCATAGATCGGCTTGGAAGCTTCAACAAAGGCGGCACGATCAGCCGTATTGACTTCCATACCGCCTGCCGTCAGCTCATCAAGCAGCGCCTTGTCAGCCTTCGCACCGGCATCACGCGACCAAAGGGCCACTTCGCGCGCGGTATTGACCAGAATGTCGCGAACTTCCGGATCAAGGTCATTATAGACCGTAACCGACATGGTCGGATAAGACGGCGAATAGATATGCCCCGAAAGCGTCAGGTATTTCTGCACTTCGTTAAGCTTGGCAGCCTCGATGTTGGTCAGCGGATTTTCCTGACCATCAATGACACCGGTCTGAAGACCGACAAAGACTTCGGAAAAGGCCATCGGCGTCGGGTTCGCACCATAATTCGAGAACATGGCAACCCGCCATTCAGATTGCGGCGTGCGTAACTTGATACCATCAAGATCGGCCGGAACATTGATCGGACGCGCATTGTTGGTGATCTGACGGAAACCGTTCTCCCAAAGAGCAAGGATTTTGTAACCGGCCTCTTCAGCCTGCGGGGCGACGGTCGGCCAGAAAACAGACTCTTCGATTTTTGCCAATTGATCACGATCCTTCACAAGGAACGGCAAATCAAAAAGGGCAAATTTGTCTGCAATGGTCGGCATGGTCGATGACGGCAAAGTAATCTGCACCGTCCCAAGCTTCAGGCGCTGCATCAGCTCTTTGTCCTTGCCCAGTTGGGCAGAGTCAAAAAGCTTCACCGTTGCCTTGTCACCAAGTCGCTCATTGGCAAGACGGGTAAACTCAGCCGCAGTATTCGCCTGAAGCGAACCATGCTCGGCACTGATGGCAAATACGATCTCGTCTGCAGCATTTGCAGTTGCGAGTGCGGAAATGGACGTGATGCTGCCAAATGTTACGGCAGCGACAAATTTACGGATACGACCTGTGTGGGTCATGTATTCCTCCCGATTTATATCTATTTCGCTGTTCACCGGTAGCTGGGAACGCACGATCTTTGCCGTGCTTGATTTTGGTATACCATATTGAAGATACCGAGAGTCAACAAAAAATCACCTTAGGTCCGACTTCATTGACAGAAAATCACAAAATTTGATAAAAAACAAAAACTTAGGATCAATCATCATTGGCAAGATCCACCTTCCTCCACCCCCAAATGGTATACCATATTTTTTGGTATACCATTTTTGCCTTGCTCTTATTCATTACGCATCCTATAGTTTGCGCAATGACGACACGCAGGGAAGAATGGTTTGAGTAACATCACGCTAAACGCCGGATCAGAATCCGACCTCGACACCTACGAGCCGATTGTCGATGCACCACTCGCAACCATCTCGGAGAACAGCGACCTGCCGCTGGCCCAACAGGCAGCAAATGTCCTGCGCGACATGATCGTGCAAGACATCATTCCGCCGGGCAAACCGATCCGCGAACGCACATTGGCTCAACAGCTTAATATATCACGCACCCCCCTGCGCGAAGCCTTGCGGATTCTGGCCGTTGACGGCCTTGTCGAACTTCTGCCTTCACGCGGTGCGATTGCGGCAAATCCAAGCCCCGAAGACGTCAAGCACATGCTTGAATTTCTTGGCGGGATCGAAGGTCTTGCCGGGGAACTGGCCTGCAAACGCGCGACCGACGAAGAAATCGACGAAATCCGTGCCCTGCATTACGAAATGCTTGCCGCCTTTGCCCGCAAGGACCGCCTCGCCTATTTCAAACTCAACCAGCGGATTCACCGCGCCCTTGTAATGGCATCGGGAAATCCATTGCTGATTGAAACCCATGAACGCATGAATGCGCGACTTTATCGCATCCGTTATCGATCCAACATGCGCAATACAAAATGGCCAACCGCGATTAGCGAGCATGAGGAAATTCTGAAAGCCATTGAAAGTCGTGATGCCGTCAAACTGAATGACCTGATGCGCAACCACCTCGGCAGCACCTGGATCAAAGTCAGCGAAGACGGTCAAGTCGGCACCGTGGATCATCACGATAACGATTAATCCAGAAACACGCGAACCGGCACTGCTGGAACTGGCTCCCGCGAAAGCGGGGGCCTTCTTTTTTGGCTGCAATCAATAAAAAGCTTGGTAACCGCTGGCTGGCTATGGCTCCCCGGCGAAATTCTGCCAACTCGTGCAACAATCGGCGTCAATGAACTTGGCGCAAATACCCTGATCGAAGTCGTGGTATCTTCTGCCAAATAGCAACCTGCTATAGCGTCTTTCAATTGGCGGTAAGTTTAACAACCTAGCCGCAACGCAAATGTTGATCTTTGGCACAGGCACATCAAGAAATTTCAAGATGCCTGTGCCAAAACCGTAAAGTTAGATATCAAAGTTGGTGGGCAAAACGATCATGTCACGGATGGTCACCGTACGCGGGCGCGACAGCATGTAAATCACCGCATCGGATACTTCCTCGGGATCAAGCAGCGCGCCATTTTCCTTGGCTTTACGCAGGTTCTCTTCAGGCCAGTCTGCCAAAAGGGCCGAAACGACCGGCCCCGGCGAAACTTGTGCAACACGAATGCCGTATTTGTTTAGCTGGCGACGCATGGTTTGCACAAAGCAAGTGATTGCCCATTTTGATCCGGAGTAAACCGGCTCCCACTGGATCGGCATATGACCTGCAACGGAAGCCGTCACAATGATGTCACCGGTTTTGCGTTCCTGCATGTGCGGGATCACATCACGAACATTCTTCATCACGGCATTGACGTTCAGGTTCAGCATCCGGTCAATCGTTGCGGTGTCTGTTTCGGTCAAGTCACCACCGATATAGGAACCTGCATTGCAATGCAGAATGTCGATATGGTCGACCTTTTGCAGGATTTCGGGAACCATCGCAGCACAGCTATCTGCATCAAGCAGATTGGTATGTTGCGCAATAGCATTCGCCCCCAATTCAGTCGTCAACTGAGAAAGGGCATCCTTATTGTAGTCAACCATCACAACCTGTGCGCCAGCTTCAAGAAGCGCGCGCGTAGTAGCAAGACCGATGCCCGAGGCAGCGCCAGAGACAACAGCAACTTTGCCCTGAAGAGATTGAGCCATAATTCGTCTCCGATAAAAATGATTGAGATCAGACAGCCAGAAAACCGCCATCCACAGGCAAGACAGCCCCACTGACGAAGGACGCATCGTCGCTCAACAACATGATGATCGAACGGGCAACGTCATCTACCTCGGCAAAGCGCCCTTGGGGGTGACGAACCATCATCGGATCGGCTTTGGCCGGCTCCGACCATGTCGTCGCGGCAAGTTCGGTCATGGTAATAGTGGGGGCAATGGCATTGACCCGAATACCGTACGGTCCAAGCTCCTTGGCCATGACGCGGGTCGCACCTTCCAGCCCGGCCTTGGAGGCGGCATAGCACATATGCTCCTCAAACCCGCGATGCCCGGCGATGGATGTCACATTAACAATCGCCCCACCACCACCTGCTCTCACCCGGGCACGAGCAAATTCCTGCGCACAAATCAAAGCCGCCCGCAGGTTGATGCCCATCACGGTTTCATACCCCGCATCGGTCATCTCAAGCACACTTTCAAGGACATTAGTCCCGGCACAATTGATCAGAAAATCTGCCGTCCCTGCTGTCTGCATGGCATTGCGTGCCGCCCTACTGTCGGACAAATCCACCTGAATCGCGCGCGCCCCGATCTGGGCGCTCAGCGCATCAAGATCACCTTGTGTTCTGGCCATGGCGATGACGGAGGCACCGCGTCCAGCCAGAAGATGGGCGCAGGCACGACCGATGCCTTTGCCAGCCCCTGTGATCACGACTGTTTTTCCCTTGAATGTATCGGTCATGAAGCGACGTTTCCCTGATAATGATTACGCAATTTGCACCATGGCTGGTTTATTGTTTGCCGCTGCTTTTCTCGTTTTGCGATGCACTGCGTCACTGATTAAGTCATACGTTCCAGCAGAATATCTGCGGTCAGATCATCTGTAACAAGTGTGTCCACCAACCCGCGCTTGATCGCTGCATGAATGATTGGGACCTTGTGTTTGCCGGCCGCAGTCAGGATCTTGTTGGGAATATCTGCTAGCGCGTTTAGGTCGACCCCGACCGTTCGCTCGTTTAGCGGATGGTCAATCTCGTTCCCATCAGCATCAAGAAAACGGCCCAGAACATCCCCGACCGCACCCGCGTCACGCAATTCCTGCATGGTCAGATCCCCTGGCAAACCATATTTCACCATAAATGAAAGATCGGACACGTCCCCCACGACCAGAAGGGCGGCATCAGCAGACAGGCACCGCTCGATATGAGAGGCATAGATTTCCTGGCTTAAGAAGACGTCTTTATCGACATCATCGGGCAGATAAATCGGTGCAACCAGATGTGAATAGTTGGCGTCAAACCGCTCGGCAAAGCCCGAAGCAATGCTAAAGGCATTAAAGGATGATCCGGCCGCCGTCCCGCCCATCAGGGCAAGAATTTCCAGATCCGGCAGGGAATGAAGCGGCAAACGCTCCATCGCGCGCTGCAATGTTACCCCCCAGGAAACCCCGATCCTTTTCCACGGCTCAGTCTTGAGCGTGGTTGTCAGATAGTGGGCAAGTGCCGCGCCAACAGGGGCGTGATAGTCATAATTGTTATGATCTACCGGCACGACCAGCGCTTTGCCAACACCTGCCTGTTCCAAACGTTTTTGTTCTTCAAGCCGGGTTACAAACGGCGACTCGATCTGGATTTTCACCAACCCCAGCGACTTTGCTTTCTGAATGGCCTGATTAACACGCAGGCGGGTCACCCCCATATCACGCGCGACTTCCGCCTGTGTCTGGCCGTTCACGTAATAGCGCCAACAGACCTCGGTCACGAAACCTTCGCTATCCTCAAGTGGTTCTCTTGGCATGAATTATTTCCTCTTGTCGCCCTGCACATTGGCCCTGTGCAATTGTCATGTCACGCAAACTAACAAATGTAATTCAAAAATTACAAATGAAAATTTTCACTTGCATCAAATATATTACATATGCATTCTTCCGGCGACCGGAATCGCAAATCCAATGCAGCGCAAGACTGCCAAATGCGATCCCCCATCAATCAACGGGAGGAATATCCAATGAATTTTGCACTCAAAGTGGGCGTCTCAGCCTTCGCCATGGCTGTCGCCTCAAGCACTGCTTATGCTGATGATGCATTCTGGAAAGAAGCAGCCGCCCCCTATCAGGATGTCACACTGCATGGCGTGACGGAATCCACACCGCCATCCAATTACATTCGCGAAGTCCTCGCGCCACAATTCGAGGAACTGACCGGTATCCGCGTTGATATCGAGACCACGTCCTGGGATCAGATGTATGACAAGGCCATCAAGGACATGGAAGCTGGAACCGGCATCTATGACATGGTCTTTATCGAACAGGACATTGTCTATTCCTATCTGGCGCGCGACTTCCTGACAGACACGACCAAACTTCTGGCCGACAATCCGTCCCTTAAGGCACCGACTTACAGCGAGAACAACTTCACCACCTTTGCCGATTACTTCCGTGGTGAAAACGGTCACCTGTATGGCGTCCCTATGGAAGCTTTCATCAAGATCTATCTCTATCGTACCGACCTGTTCAACGATCCGGAAATCAAGGAAGCCTTCAAGGCAGAAACCGGCCACGAACTGAAACCGGCCACCACGCATGAAGAATATGGCGAGATCGCCCGCTTCTTCACCAAGTGGGGCGAAGATCACGATCTGGATCTGTGGGGCACCACCGCACAGGCCCATACCGGCCATCCGGCATCCTGGTACGAGTTCTTTGAAACCATTGCCCCGACTTATGGCGTCTATAACTGGGGCATTGATGCGGACAACAACTATGCCGCATCCGTTGCCAATGGGGGTTCGATGAATAGCCCCGAAGCCAAGGAAGCCATGAAGTGGTGGCTGAGCATGCGCGACATTGCCCCGCCTGAAAGCAATGCTTCGACCTGGACGGAAGTCGGCACCACATTCGGTGCGGGTCGTGTTGCCCAAGGTCTGGTCTATGGTGAAAACGCCGGCTGGATCGCAGCCGATGAATCCAAATCGCTTGTGGTTGGAAAAGTGGGTGTCGCCCTGCCCCCGATGGAAGACGGCATCCTTGAGGAAGTCGAAGGCGGCAAAGGTTATATCGGTTATTACGATGGGGGTGCCTTTGGCATTCCAGCAACGTCAAAAAACCAGAAAGCCGCGATGCTGTTCCTGCAGTATATCGGTCAGGACGAAGTTCAGCCGGACTGGGCGGTTGCCGCACCGCGTGTGACCAACAAATCGACCTATGATGATCCCAAAGTCCAGGCCATGAACAAAGAACTTGGCGGATATTATGACCTGCTGCGCGACAAGGGATATCTGTTTGCCGGCGCCCCGGCATATCCGTTCCACGCACAGGTTCGCGAAGCTACTGCACCGATCCTGTATCAAATCCTGACGGGCGACCTTGGCCCGGACGAGGGACTTGATCAGATGGCAGCAAAGGCCGAGGCCGAGCTGACCGATCTTGGCTATCGCAAGTAAGGCCTTTCCCCAACTTACCTTTCATGGTCGCTGCCCCATGGGCAGCGACCAGATCCCGGCATGATCCCCGCTTTGGCGGCGTGACCGCCACACTGCATCTTTTTCCAGGGAGTTGACGATGCAATCCAACAAGCTTGGTTGGATCCTCCTGGCCCCTACGCTGGTGATCCTGTTTTTCTTTGGCGTTTTGCCGTTCCTGTATGTCGTTTTCGTCTCGTTCCATCAATGGAACCCGTTTGCGGCATCCCCCGAAATGATTTTCAACGGCGCGGAGAATTTCCGGCGCATCGTCTTTGACAGCGCATTCCTGAATTCGCTGGGCGTGACAGTTGCCTTTGTCATCTTTGCCGTTCTCTCCGAACTGGTGATCGGTTATTTGCTGGCCCAGGCCTTTATGCGGGAATTTCCCGGGAAATCGATCTTTCGCACGATCCATACTCTGCCACTGATTATGGCACCGATCATTGTCGGGTCGGTCTGGAAGCTGATGACCACACCATCCATCGGGATCATCCCCCATTATCTGGATGAATGGTTCGGGATCACGATGAATATCGGGACATCCGCCCCCGCGGCTTTCCTGACCATCGTCATCATGGATATCTGGCACTGGACGCCGCTTGTCACCCTGACCCTGATCGCGGCACTGGTGTCGCTGCCACGCGATCCGTTTGAACAGGCCCAGATCGACGGGGCGAACAAAGCTCAGACATTCTGGCACATCACCCTTCCGATGATCACACCGGCTCTGGTCGCAACCGTTTTCATTCGCCTGATGGATGCCCTGCGCACGGTCGATGAAGTCTGGATGCTAACCGGGGGTGGCCCGGGATCGTCCACCCGTTTCCTTGGCGTGCATATCTTCAAGGAAGTCTTCCCCAAGACCAATTACGGCTATGGCTCTACCATTTCGGTGATCGTGCTGTACCTGACCATCGTGGTTTGCTGGCTGCTCTATGTCAGCATGCTCGCACCGCGCAAGAACCGGAAGGGATAAGACGATGAAAAAGCGCAATCCGCTGCTGACAACGCTTTTCTGGATATTGATCAGCCTTCTGACCCTGTTTCCGATCTATTGGCTGTTTGTCATTTCGGTCAAACCCGCGGTTCAGCTTTTCAGCACACCGGACATTCTGGTTAGCAATCCCTATTGGGGGAACTATGTCGAGGTTCTCGGTAATCGGTTGATCCGAAGCTACATGGTCAATTCACTGGTGATTTCGACCGGGAATGCCGTGCTGTGCACAGTGCTTGGTTTCTTTACCTGCTATGCGCTATCGCGTTTCAATCTCCGCGCCAAGGAATCCATCTTTTTCTGGACGATCACCAACCGTATGGCACCGCCCGCAGTGTTCCTGTTGCCGCTTTTCCTGTTGATGACGCAGGTTTACCGGGTTGGCGATTTCACGCTGCTCGATACCCGGATTGGCATGATTCTGGTCTATTGCACCTTTAACCTGCCGTTTGCGATCTGGACCCTGCGCCCGACGATTGACGCCATCCCACGGGAACTGGATGAAGCCGCCTATGTCGATGGTGCAAGCCCATGGAAAGTTATTACCGAAATCGTTTTTCCGCTTTGTCGGCCCGGGCTTGCTGTGACCCTGATCCTGACCTGGGTGTTTGCCTGGAACGAGTATCTGCTGGCCGCGACACTTACCAATTTCGATGCCCGTACCCTGACCACCGGCCTTTCGGAATATGTCACGACCACCGGGACCGAGTGGGGAATCATGGCCACGATTTCAGTCTTCACCCTGATCCCTGCCCTGATCGTGTTCGGACTGGTTCAAAAACATATTGTTGCCGGTCTGACCTTTGGCGCGGTGAAAGGATAACACCATGACCAGACACAATACGACACAGCTTGATACAGCCTCGCTGACCGAAGACGACACCGAAAAAACCAAGGCCCCGGAAGAACGGCACGGCTTTCTGCCAATCGAAACCAATGCCTTTGACCGGTGCTTTATCTCGGTCGTGATCTGGGTGGCATTGTCCCTGTTCTGGTTCCGCTTCCTGGAGCCAATGGGTCTGTCCATCTGGATTTCGAATGCCATTGCCCTTGCTCTTGCTGTCTTTATCGTCAGGAAAGGATAACGCCATGAAATCGTTGGTTCTGGAAAAAAAAGACGACATCGCCCTGCGCGATTTTCCTGCCATTGACCGCGAGGAAGAGGTCCTTGGCCCACGCGACGTGCGCATCAAGATGCATACCGTCGGCATTTGCGGATCGGATGTACATTACTACACCCATGGCCGGATTGGTCCATTTGTGGTCAATGCGCCAATGATCCTGGGGCACGAAGCATCCGGCACCGTGATCGAAACCGGATGCGATGTCACAACGCTGTCCGTTGGTGACCGGGTCTGTATGGAGCCGGGTGTCCCCGACCCCAACAGCAAGGCAACCCGCCTTGGCATGTATAATGTTGATCCGGCTGTCCGCTTTTGGGCAACCCCGCCGGTACACGGGATTTTGCGCCCGACCTGTGTGCACCCCGAAGCCTTTACCTTCAAGCTTCCCGACAATGTATCCTTTGCCGAGGCCGCCATGGTCGAACCGCTTGCAGTGGGTGTCCACGCCGCCACCAAAGCCCGGATCAAACCGGGCGATATCGCAGTGGTCATCGGGGCTGGCCCCATCGGACTGGTCACCGCATTGTCGGCATTGGCCGGTGGCTGTGCCCGGGTGTATGTCGCCGACCTTGCCGAAAAAAAGCTTGAAATAGCAGCATCCCTAAGTGCCGCGATCATCCCAATTGATGTCAAATCCCAAAACATCCCCGAGGTGATCAAACGCGACACCGATGGCTGGGGGGCCGATATCGTGTTTGAAGCCACCGGCTCGCCCAAGGCTGCCGCCGGGGTTTTTGAACCCCTTTGCCCGGGTGGGTGTGTCGTCATGATTGGCGGTCAGCCTGATCCGATCAGCTATGACGCAGGGGCAGCGATGATCCGGGAAGCCCGGATCGAGAATATTTTCCGTTATGCCCATGTCTTTCCGCGTTGTGTTGCCATGCTGAGTTCCGGCGCAATCGACGTAAAACCCCTGATCACCAGAACATTCGCATTCGAAGACAGCGTGCGCGCATTCGAGATCGCAGCATCCGCCCCACCGGCGGACGTCAAATTGCAGATCGAATTGCCGCAATAGGGAGAAGCCTTATGGCCGACGTAAAAATAGAAAACGTAATCAAGCGCTACGCCAATATTCAGGTCATGCACGGGGTGAATGTCGACATCAAGGATGGCGAGTTTGTCGTCCTGGTGGGGCCGTCTGGTTGTGGCAAATCAACACTGTTGCGCATGCTTGCCGGGCTAGAGGAAATCAGCGAAGGCACCATTTCGATTGGCGGACGGATCGTGAATGATGTTCTGCCGAAAGAACGCGATATTGCAATGGTGTTCCAAAGCTATGCACTTTATCCCCACAAAACGGTGTATGAAAATATCGGCTTCCCGCTCAAGATGGCAAAACGACCGGAAAGCGAGATAAAGCAGAAGGTTACCGACGCCGCCGAAATTCTCGATCTTGCCCATCTTCTTGACCGCTATCCCAAGCAGCTTTCCGGCGGCCAGCGTCAACGTGTCGCCATGGGCCGCGCCATCGTGCGAGATCCGCAAGTATTCTTGTTTGACGAGCCGCTTTCAAACCTGGATGCCAAACTGCGCGTGACCATGCGCGTTGAGATCAAGGAACTGCATCAGCGTCTTGGCACAACGATTGTCTATGTCACCCATGATCAGATCGAAGCAATGACCATGGCGGACAAAATCGTCGTCATGCGTGATGGCCGGGTCGAGCAGATTGGTTCTCCGCTGGATCTGTATGACAATCCGATAAACGTTTTTGTTGCTGGCTTCATCGGCTCACCTTCGATGAATTTCGTTCATGGCAAGATAACCGAACACAATGGCACGAAGCACTTTGAGTCCGATAACGGCCTGATCCTGCCAATACCACCGACCACAACACCAACGGGAAAATCAGTGACCTACGGCATTCGTCCCGAACATATCGACATTGGCGATAAGGGGATTGCAATGAATGTCGTGGTCGTTGAACCAACAGGTTCTGAAACCCAGATCGTTGCGAAATCAAACGGTGACCTCATTGACGCCCTGGTCAAACAGCGTATCTCTGCACGCCCCGGTTCTGAACTTCATTATGTGATTGATCCGGTCAACGTGCATCTGTTCGACCGCGATACCGAACTGCGGATATAGGGGAGCCCGATGAATTCACCTGCCGCAGTAATTTTCGACCTTGACGGTTGTCTGGTCGACAGCGAACCCTTGTCACTTGAGGTTTTGGCAACCGAAATGCACCGCCTCGGAATTGATGGCATTACGGTTAATGATATCCGTGACCGGTTTCTCGGGGTTTCGATCCAAGACATTTGCAGACATGTCTCCGAACGTCTCGGCCAGGCCTGCCCGGACGATTTTATCGACCGGGTCGAAACGCGCCTGCTAACAGAGTATCAAACGCGCCTCCAACAGATTGAGAATGCGGAAATGTTGTTAGATCGGCTTTCCAATGCAGGGATCAAAACGGCACTGGCAACCGGCAGCTCCCTGCGGCGAATGACAGCAACTCTCGAGATATCGGGTCTTGCCGCGCATTTCCCGGGCACCGCATACAGTGCCGAGCAGGTCGCCAATGGCAAACCCGCGCCTGACTTATTCCTGCTTGCCGCAGAGGGTATTGCAACCGATCCCAAAGATTGTGTTGTTATTGAAGACTCTCCGCATGGCGTAAAAGGCGCTATCTCAGCCGGGATGAGAGCTATAGGTTTTGTAGGTGGAACGCATTTACATGATATTCGCTCACATCAAACCCAACTGCTTAAATCCGCCGGTGCGTCAGAAATCTTTGAATGCCTTCTGGACGTTGGAGATGCAATTCTGCACAAGCCTGCGTAACATCAACACATTTGCATGCCATCGCTCAAGATATGGCAGCTTGAATTTCCACAGAAGGCTTTGGGATGACTTTTCTTGGAATTGATCTGGGAACCTCCGGTATCCGCCTACTGCTGATTGACGACGGTGGTGTGCCGATAGGCTCAGCGGAACGCAGCTATCACGCCAGTCATCCGCACCCGGGCTGGTCTGAGCAAAATCCTTCGGACTGGATTGCGGCACTGGAAGATTCCATTGCCGAGCTGCGTGATAATTATCCGCAGTTTGCCGCGCTGCGGGGTATTGGCGTAGCCGGCCATATGCATGGAGCGACACTTCTGGATAACAGCGGACGGGTCTTGCGCCCCTGTATTCTGTGGAATGACACGCGCTCTCATACGCAGGCCGCGCACCTTGATGCGAAAAAACCGTTTCGTGCCATTTCAGGCAATATCGTCTTTCCGGGATTTACCGCCCCGAAACTTGAATGGGTGCGGGAAAACGAACCCGATATTTTTGCAAAAACCGCAAAGGTTCTTCTGCCCGCCGCTTATCTTAACTATTACCTGACCGGGGAATATGTTGCGGACATGTCGGATAGCGCGGGCACCTCATGGCTTGATGTGGGTAATCGGACATGGTCGAACACGTTGCTTTCTGCCGGAAACATGCGCCAAGATCAGATGCCCCGCCTTGTCGAAGGTACGGACGAAGCCGGTCGCCTGCGTCCCGCTCTTTTGGACAAATGGGGTCTTGGTGGGCCGGTTTCGGTTGCCGGTGGTGCGGGTGATAATGCAGCAGCGGCCTGTGGCATTGGCGCGCAGAATGAAGGACAGGGATTTGTCTCGCTTGGCACATCTGGTGTGTTGCTATCAGCACGCGACGGCTATCATCCGGCACCAGAAACCGCGTTGCATACATTCTGTCATGCCATCCCGGGAAGATGGTACCAGATGGGCGTTATGCTCTCGGCAACAGACAGTCTGAACTGGCTTGCGCGCATCACCGGTCAAAACCCGACAGAGCTAACTTCAAAGCTTGATGGCAACCTGAAAAAACCCGGCACTGTCCGCTATCTCCCTTATCTGGCGGGGGAAAGAACGCCACATAATGATGCAGAGATCCGTGGCAGCTTCACAGGACTGGCGACCGAAACCAGCCGCGAAGATCTTACGCGTGCCGTGCTTGAAGGTGTTGCGTTTGGTTTGCGAGACAGCTTTGAGGCATTGGCCGCAACCAACGCTAAACTGGATCGTTTGATCGCTATTGGCGGAGGGTCGGCCTCCCGATACTGGATACAGCTGATCGCAACTACTCTTGGCGTCCCATTGTCACTTCCCAAAAGCGGCGAATTTGGAGCAGCACTCGGTGCTGCACGACTTGGCATCACGGCTGCCACCGGTTTGGCCGCGAATAGTGTCATGAGCCTCCCGGAAGTCAGGGAAACAATTGATCCGGACAAAGGCCTGACGAGCACATTTGATGATGCTTATCAAAAGTACAGTTCTGCGTATCTCGCCATAAAATCTTGCCAGTAACATCCTGGATTTTGGCAGGATTAGCGCTCACTTTAAAGAACCTGGCAAACAGGCTTG
>NZ_AUNC01000037.1:0-17438 GCF_000714555.1 Thalassospira permensis NBRC 106175
GGGGTTGGTTGGCTGGCGGGATTAGCCGGGCGGTTGGTCAAATCGTCATTCGGGGCGCAGAGCCGGAATCCACATCCCATCGAAACGGAATGACGATCAGGTTGGGAGTGTGGTGTCAGCGGTCTGAAACGCCCGCCGCCGTGAGGCAACGGGCGTTCTCGTGAATGTCAGGAGGACCTAGCGGAAGGCCGGCTCGTCAAGGGAACGCAGTTTGCGCGAATGCAGCTGGTTGACCTCGTTTCGCAGGGTATCGATGGTATCAAGACCGACCTGAAGGTGTTGCCCGATACGCTGGCGATAGAAGTTGTTGGCCATGCCCGGCAGTTTCAGTTCGCCGTGCACCGGTTTATCGGAAACACACAGCAACGTGCCGTAAGGCACACGGAAACGGAAACCGTTGGCGGCAATCGTGGCGCTTTCCATATCCACCGCAATCGCCCGCGACTGGTTCAGGCGGACAAACAATTCGCTGTAACGCAGTTCCCAGTTCCGGTTATCCGTGGTCGCCACGGTCCCGGTCCGCATGCGGGCCTTCATTTCGCGCCCTTTAAGACCGGTGATCTTGGCCACCGAATTGGCAAGGGCGACCTGCACCTCTGCAATCGGGGGCACCGGAATCCAGAGCGGCAAATCGGAGTCGAGCACATGATCGTCGCGCACATAACCATGGGCCAGAACATAATCGCCAAGAAGCTGGCTGCGCCGAAGACCGGCACAATGGCCCAGCATCAACCAGCAATGCGGGCGCAGAACGGCAATATGGTCGGTTGCGGTTTTGGCATTTGACGGACCAACGCCGATATTCACCAACGTCACCCCAAGCCCATCTTCACGGATCAGGTGATAGGACGGCATCTGCGGCAATTGTGCGACCGGTTCGCCGCTTTCGACCCAGCCATTTGGCGCGTTTTTGCGAACATGGACTTTCGGGCCTGGTTCGACAAAGGCGACATAGGGGCTTTGGGGATCTTCAAGCTGGAGCTTGGCGAATTCGATGAATTCGTCGACATAGCGCTGATAGTTGGTGAACAGCACGAATTTCTGGAAATGTTCCGGCAGTGTCGCGGTATAGTGCCGCAAACGCGCCAGCGAGTAGTCAACACGTTCGCCGGAAAACAGCGACAAGGGCTTTGGCCCTTCGGTAATGCCGTAATGCACACCATTGGCGATATCATCATCGGTGCGCGCCAGATCGGGCATGTCGAAGATCATCTGAAGCTGGCGGATGTCGGTCGGGCCGATATTGTCGGTTGCGGTTTCAACAAGAAACGGCAATGGAATCGGGCGATCCGACACACCAACGACGACCGGCACGTCGTGGTTTTTCAGCAGAAGTTCGATCTGTTCACGGTAATATTGTTCAAACAGGTCCGGGCGCGTCAGCGTCGTGCCATAAATGCCGGGGTCACGCGGCGCACCATAGGACAGGGTGCTTTCGACATGCAATTTCTCGGGCGGCACCTCGATCCCGAGATACGGGTAATAGGCGCGCACAGGCGAGGATTGTTGACCGTTTCCAAAGCGGGTGAAGGCGTCGCGAACAGATTCCGCACCCGTCGTATAAATTTCCTTGATACGGGCAATTGCCTTTTCGGCGTCAGTAAATTCAAACAGATCGCGGACCGATCCGTGGACGTCGGATACCATAACAGGTTGCTCCTTTTTCTTATTGTTGTATTGAGCGAGAGATTTATCACCGCTAGCCTTGCCTCTGGCAACCCCCAATTCATGCATGGCCGAACATCAAAACGGCGGATCCGTTACGCAAAGTTGGGATACCGATTGTGCCGGAGGCGCATAAAGCCGGGCCACACGGAAACATGCCAGACATATATGTCGGGATTATTTTCAAAAAATCCAAATGACAGTTTTGATGCATGGCTCATAACCATGACGCGAAATTCATCTCCGCACGGGGATGGAGATCATCGATTCGCGGCCTCATCGCAGGCAAGGCAGCATCAAGACAAAAAAAGGGCCGAAACCAAGAGGTTCCGGCCGATTTCGGAGAAGGGCCTTAGACGTTGAGGGAAAAGACGATCAACTCCGATGCATACTTTATCTGACCGTTGGTCAACAAAGTCAATAAATTTTCGCTTCAATGCACTATTGCATTTAACGCATCACTCATGCAGGAGACCGGCACCAGAAGCCAGAGACTTCAATTTTTTAAGACGACGGTAACGCAGGAGATCAACTGTCTTTCCGTCACTTAAATGATCTTTTTCGAAATCACGGACAATTCCTGCGGCGCGCGGATCCGATTGGACAAGATCTTCGATATCGCCCTTGTCTTCATCGTCAATGGATCCGTGCACGTAACTTACGATGTCGTCCTTGCCGTAAACAGCAAGCACATGGGTCATTAGGCTGCCTCCCCCACGAACCGCGATGCGTGTTCCCGGGCTTCGATACGGCCGACGGAAGAACGCAGCTTCCGGCGTGCGCGACCTACACGGGATTTGACCGTGCCAATCTCGACATTCATCTGGTCGGCGGCGTCCTGATAGGAAACTTCATCAACAGCCGTCAAAAGGATCGCCTGACGTTCCTGTTCAGGAAGTTCACCAAGGATACGATCGGCATCACGCAACTGCAAACGGGCCATCTGATTACTGCCATGTCCATAGACATCGCCCAGATCATCCCAGTCGACATGATGCCCGCGGGTTTTCTCCCGACGTTTGCCCGAAATGAATGTGTTGAACAGAATCCGGTGCAACCAGGCTTTAAGGCTGGTGCCTTCTTCAAACTGGTCCTTCTTGCTGATGGCTTTCAGCAAGGTGTCCTGCACGAGATCCTGTGCACGGTCCATGCTGCTGGTCAGCCGATAAGCATGGCGACGCAGAGCGGGAACGTGATCTTCAATTTCGTTCATAACTTGATCAGACATCACAACCTCCGTTTTTGGATGTCCCCACCGTAACAAAAGAAAATATTATTTAAAGTAAAATCGTATGGTTCACTTAGGCAATACAATGAACCTGCTTCAAATCATTAACAACAACAACAAGCTCAACAAACATAACCACATCAATATGATCATTGTACGCAGATAACATTTAATCATTACTTTACATTACTTGATCAGGTTGCGTTGACTGGTTCAGTTCAGGAACCTGGTTGTAATATGTAGAAAACGGAGGTAACGTAAGTTACTCCAAAATTTCTGAACACGTTGCGTATCAATGGTTTCAGACGCACCCTAGAACGTCTGAACTTAATGAGGGCCCACGAGTGTCAACCTCGAAACGAACTGAAAAGCTTCAGATTATGCTCGACGACGATGAGCTGAAGTTCATCGACGACTGGCGATTTGAGCATCGTATGCCAACCCGAGCAGCAGCCATTCGTGAACTGATTCGCCGCGGCTTGGTCTCCGAGGATGTCGAAGATCCGGAAACCGAAGGCAAAACCACCACCGATTTCCGGATTGAAGCGGAATAGTCCAAAGAGATTTTTTTCAATATCTCTGAAAAAAGCCCGGCAAATAGCCGGGCTTTGTTATTTCTATCTCGATTTTGCGTGTTTTCGGATTAAACCGAATCACCTTTCTCGGGCTTTTCAAGCCTGTCAGGTTTCTTGCCCTCGAAAAGACGGGCGATCCCGACACCGAAACCAAGAACCAGCAACCACAAACCATAGTAGCGCAAGGCACGCGATATCCCGATGGCGACAAGAAACAGCCAGAAAGGATATGTCGTCGCCCCGGCCGCCAGAGCGGCAAGCTGCATGGGTATCGGCGCGATACTGATTGCAAAGACAACCCAGAATCCGCCTTCTTCGAATTGTTGTTCGACCTTCTGGAATTCCTGCTGCCCGCCAGCTGTTTCAATGATCGGCTGGATAAGCTCGCCCGACAGGCCGTAGGCAATCAAATACAGGAAAACCGCACCGGCAACGCTGCCAAGCAATGTAACGGTCGCAACAATCACACCGCGCCTGCGCGATGCCGCCATGATTGGCGCAATCAGGATTTCAATCGGAATGGGAATAATCGTGGTCTCAAGAAATGAAGCCACCGCAATGCCGCCAAGTCCTTTACGACCGGCGGCCAGTTTTTCCAGACGCTGCTGCCAGACGCGCCACCAACCCGCAAGACCATTCCGGTTTCGATTTTTGTCTTCTTTTTCCATAGATGCCTCTGACTGAACATCGTCAAACGTAAAGCGGCCCGCCCTTCACGTTAAAGGGCGGGCCGCGGACACCCGGAACACCACATCACCGAGTCAAGGTTGTGATGTCTTATTCGGTGGCATGATCATCCGAGAGCGCCTGCTCAGCATTGTTGAGAGCCTCAAGGGTTTTGGCCTTCATGGTTTCCCAGGTATCAGCCGATGCATCCTTGGTTTCTTCATACGCCTCGTTCAGATTTTCACTGGCGCCGTCCCAAGCTTCTGCAAGTTCATCCACAGCGTCTTCGCTTTCCTCGCTGACATTTGCGGATACTTCATCGTATTTCTCGCCAAGCTGATTGGATTTTTCTTCAACCCAGGCAAGAAATTCGTTCTTTTCTTCATAGGTGAAATCTTTGGCATCTTCATAGCCGGCCTCGGCCTTATCAGCCATTTTGTTGGCGTCCGATTTCATCGCGTCATCGGTTGCCATCGTGCCTGTCTGATCCGAGCTTTTCGATGCATCTGCATAAGCCGGTGCAGTCACGGCAACAGACATCATAATAGTACCAGCCATAAGAACAGTTTTATTAAGCATCACAACCTCCTGGTTATTAAACAACAGCGCTTTTTCTTTCGCACTGCTTGCCCATTCAAACGGGTGATCCAAAAGAATGTTCCAATTATTCCGATTTTATTTTCTGGAACCTTTGCTTTCGGGTGACGTTTTTGGGGCATGCGTTCGGGATATGCCCGGCCGCCAATAACGGGGTCGGGGTCAGAGCGACAGAACGTTATAAAGAAATACAGGAGTTAAAAATGGCACACAGCAGTATGCAGAGCGTTGCGAAAGAATTTCCGGTCAAAACCGGCGTCGACCGCAAAGACCGTCGCGAACTGGCCAAGATGCTAACCAAGATCATTGGCTCGTCGCACGTACTGTATGCCAAAATTCGCGGGGTTCACTGGAACGTGGTTGGTCCGGCTTTCTATTCGCTGCATAAAATGACCGAAGAGCAATATGAGGACCTGAACGAAGCGATTGACGATATGGCAGAACGCATTCGTGCAATCGGCTTCCAGGCCCCCACCGGCCTTGCGGAAATGATGGAACATTCCGTGGTCAAGGATCAGACCAAACTTCTTCCGGCCAATGACATGGTCAAGGAACTGGTCGAAGACCACGATAGCGTATCGCGCCTGTTGCGCGAAGGTGTTGCAGAGGCCGAAGCGGCAGAGGACGTCAAGACCGCCGACCTTCTGACGGAACGCATTGGCGTTCACGAAGAAGCGGCATGGATGCTTCGCGCAACCATTTCCTAAATCACACATTGTAAAACCGGCGCCAGATTGGCGCCGGTTTTGTGTCTCAATCTTGCCGTTCTGTTTGAGCATGGTAAACAGACAGCAAGTCCCGCACCCGTTTTGGAGGCATCAAGGTGAAATCGACCGAGTTGACAGGCAAGGTTTGTATCCTTCTGACACGCCACAAGGTGCCCGACGCATGGCGGGACAATGGTGCAGAACCATTGCGGGCCATTTTCGAGGATGCCGGTTATCGGGCCGAACTGGAACTGTGTGACGATCCCGTCGCCATGAATGACTTCATCAGCGTGTCCTGCGAACGGGGCGATATTGTCGTGATCGGCGGCGGTGATGGAACGATCAATGCAGTTATCGATACCGTGATCAAGGCGGGCGTGGTGATGGTTCCCCTACCGCTTGGCACGGCAAACGATTTTGCCCGCAGCCTGTACATCCCCGATGACATCCTTCAGGCCGCGCGCGCGGCAATCAATGGCCAGATTGCCATGCTTGATATCGGTCGGGTCAATGGCAAAAGCTTTGTCAATGCGGCCAGTATCGGCGTCCCCGCCGATGCCCGAAAACGCATTGACCCGGATCTGAAACGCTGGACCGGGGCCATCAGCTATGCGGTGGCGAACTGGCAAAGCTGGAACGACATGAAGCCACTGGAACTGAGTGTGACCTGTGGCGACAATCCGGCAAGAAATCTGAAACTGCGCCAGTTGACGGTTACCAATGGCCAGTATTTTGGCGGCGGTTTGCGTCCGCGCGAAAACAAACGCCTTGATGACGGCAAACTTCACATGTTTGCCATTCAGGCCAATGTCGACACATTGTCGGGCATGGATATTGCGGCTGAATTGCTGTTTGGCTCGGTTGATGACAGCTCATATGCGATCAGTCAGGAATGCGACGACATCCGCCTTGAAGGTGGCGAAGGTGAGCCTATTCTGGCCGACGGCGAAATCATAAGCCAGTTGCCTGCGCACTTCACCCTGGAGGCCAAGGTTCTGCCGGTTTTCGCCCCCAACGCCTTTCACGGCGAGACGGACCGCACGGCATCGTTTCAGGATCAGGAAATCGTCAATGACGTTGCGCTCGACGCGCTTGACCTTTCGCTGCGGCTATCGGCCATCTACCCCATGGCCACAGACAACCAGATGAAGGCGATCTGCCACGATACCGCCAATCGCCTGCGTGACATCAATCGCCGTCTTGAACTGGCCCTTCGGCCCTATGACCTGCCGACATCGTCCCCCGATCCGGATTTGCACAGCCTGGAACAGTTACGTGACCGGGCAATGTCATGGATGCTGCCCGATGCCGATATGCGCCTTGCGCGGGGGCTGAAAAACCAGTCCGTAGAACTCGGAAAGACACTTGATCTATGTGCTCTTGACGATATTCCGGGCGACATATCCGCGCCCCTCAAGGATATGAAGGAGCTTATCGGTGATTTGCAGCAAAGTCTGGATGAATTCCAGGCATAGAGCACGTCGCGCTCTAGAAAAGGCGGGATTTTCCCCGCCTTTTTCTGATTTGATGTCTGGCGGCTCAGTCTTCGAGCCCGGCCAGACTGCGGGCAAATGATTTGGCCTCGAACGGGCGAAGATCCTCGGCACTTTCGCCAACACCGATCGCGTGAACCGGTTTGGCAAATTTTTCGGCCAGTGCGACAACAACGCCGCCCTTTGCCGTGCCATCCAGCTTGGTCACGATCAGGCCGGTGACATTGGTTGCCTCGGAAAAGACTTCGACCTGGGAATGGGCATTCTGACCGGTGGTGGCATCAAGAACCAGCAACGTATCATGCGGGGCGGTTTCATCGCGTTTGTGAATGACACGGACGATCTTTTTAAGTTCGTCCATCAGATGCGCCTTGTTCTGTAAACGCCCGGCCGTATCGATCAGCAAAAGGTCATAACCTTCGCGCTTGGCCTGATCAATCGCATCAAAGGCAAGCCCGGCGGCATCGGCACCTGTATCACGCGCAATCACCGGGCATCCGGTCCGTTCGCCCCAGACTTTGAGCTGTTCAACAGCGGCAGCACGGAATGTATCGCCCGCCGCCATCATGACCTTGAGCCCCTGATCGCGATAGGTTTTGGCAAGTTTTCCGATTGTGGTGGTTTTGCCCGATCCATTAACGCCAACCACAAGGATCACATGGGGCTTTTTGGTCGTATCAATCACCAGCGGCTTTGCCACGGGTTCAAGGATTTTGGCGACTTCGGTGGCGATGAATTCCTGAATCTCGGCGGGATCGACTTCCTTGTCGAAACGGGTGCGCGACAATTCTGCGCCCAGTTTTGCCGCCGTGGTAACACCCAGATCGGATGTGATCAGCAGATCTTCGAATTCCTCAAGCGCATCATCATCCAGACGGCGCTTGGTGAAGATATCTGCAATCCCGGTGGTCAGTTTCGAGGAGGAGCGTTTCAACCCGTCTTTCAGTCGGGCAAACCAGCTTTTTTTCCCCTCTTCACTCATCCCGCAAGCTCCGCTTTCAATTTTCCGTCTTCAACGCCAATGACTTTGGCCTTTGCAATCGTGCCCGGTTCTATCACGCGATCGAGCGTAACGGGAGCAAAATGCTCCGTATGTCCGGTATTTTCCTTTTCCACCAACACATTTTCGGTCAGGCCGATGCGTGATTTCAGGAAATTGTTCAACTGAATTTCACCGGCATCACGAAGCGCGCCGGCGCGTTCCTTGCGGATATCCTTGGGCACCTGGGGCATGCGGGCCGCCGGTGTTCCCGGACGGGCGGAATAGGGGAACACATGCAGGTAAATCAACCCGCATTCATCGACAAGACGCAGGGTATTTTCCGCCATTTCATCGGTTTCGGTCGGGAAACCGGCAATGATATCGGCCCCGAAGGTCACATCGGCGCGAAGTGCACGGACCTTGTCACAGAAATCGATCACATCCTGACGCAGATGGCGACGTTTCATGCGTTTGAGCACCATGTCGTCACCCGCCTGAAGGCTGATATGCATATGGGGCATCAGGCGTGGTTCGGTTTCGATCAGGCGGAAGATATCCTCGTCGACCTCGACCGGGTCAATCGATGAAATCCGCAGGCGCGGCAGTTCGGGCACCTGGGCCAGCAGACGGCGTGCCATCTGCCCCAATGTCGGCTTGCCCGGCAGATCATGACCATAGGAGGTGATATCCACCCCGGTCAGAACCACTTCGCCGTAACCGTTGGCGACCAGTTCACGGACCTGAGTTACAATCTCGCCCATGGGGACGCTGCGCGAATTGCCGCGACCAAACGGGATGATGCAGAATGTGCAGCGATGATCACAGCCGTTCTGGACCTGCACAAAGGCGCGTGCGCGGCCTTCGAAGCCTGAAACCAGATGGCTTGCGGTTTCCTCGACCGACATGATGTCATTGACGACAACACGTTCATGTTCGGGCATCAGGAAGGTTTCGGCCTTCATCTTGGCATCGTTGCCAAAGATGCGGTCGATCTCGGTCATTTTGGCAAATTTGTCGGGATTGACCTGAACAGCGCAGCCGGTCACGAAAATCTTGGCATTGGGGTTTTCGCGACGCAGGCGACGGATGCTTTGGCGGGCCTGGCGTTCTGCCTCGGTCGTAACCGCGCATGTATTGATGATGATCGCATCATCAAGACCGGCATTTTTGGCATGGTCGCGCATCACCTCGGATTCATAGGTGTTCAGGCGACAACCAAATGTAACGACGCGCGGCTCTGTCATGCTCGCCCTTTTAATGATCCATTCCGGTTTGGAAAACACTTCCGTCGGCGCCAGCCAATGATTTGCCTGCTGCCAGTACGGAAAGTCCGGCAAGCTCAATCGCCTTGCCGGGCGCTGGTTACATACGCTTTTAGCAGTTTTAATGCAAGTCTGGCCGGTTCATGGCACACATGCATCAAGCACGGACGCAATTCTATTCGGCGGCAAAATTGCGATTGCGGCCATTCCTCTTGGCCCGATAGAGCGCACTATCCGCGCGATCAACGACCTTGGCGGCCCCTTCGCCCTTCACATATTCGGCCACACCGACCGAAACGGTCATGTGACCGAATGACGTCCCGCTTGATTTGGCGCGCACCTCGCGGGCGGCAATGCGCTTGCTCATATCATCGGCCAGCATCATCGCATCCTTGAGCAGCGTCTGCGGCAGCAGGATTGCAAACTCGTCCCCGCCATAGCGCGCCACCAGATCCCGCCCCTTGGTATTGGCTTTGATCATGGACGCGATCAGAACAAGGATTTCATCGCCGATCCGGTGACCGTATTTGTCGTTCACCGCCTTGAACTGATCAAGATCGACCATCATCACGCAAAATGGTTCTTCAATGTCGCCGCTATCAAATTCAACGCAGCAACTGGCCAGGACTTCCTCGAAATGCATGCGATTGGAAACACGGGTCAGGCCATCGGTGTAGGATCGTTCGCGGGTTTCATGCAGTTCACGTTGCAGATGGGCGATTGTCTTCAGATAGTCGCCAAGCTGTTCATGCAGGCTTTCGACAGTCGTTTGCATCCGCCCGGTATGCAGGACCACATTGTGAATGACTTCGTCGGCCTTTTCACCGCTTTTAAGGGATGTTTCCGCCCTCCCCAGCACATCGCTGTAAACACGTAGCTCGTCGCGGGTGCTGGAAAGGCTGGCATCGCTATTTTCGACAACATCGGAAAAATCTTCCATGCCGCGCTGAAGAAAATCAGCCGCCTGCCGGTCAAAGATATAGCGGTAGTAAAGTTGCAGCAGCGTTTCTTCGCCAATCGTCTCGCCGGTTGCTTTGACAGCATCAATCACGCGGAGGATTTCCGGGTTTTCCTCGGCGTAATAAACGAACCAGACATGGTAAAGTTCGGGTGTCGGACGCAGCCCGTGATCGCGCAAAGCATCCAGCGTTGCCTTGGCATAATCCCAGTGTTTTGAGACTTGATGATCCGTCGCTGCCACAACGGTACTCCACCTGTTGATTGCCCATCATATTTCAGAGAGCCTGAGCCCGCGGAGGCATCTCGTTCGCAAGGAACTTAGCCTAATCCGCGGGCTTCAGCCACGCATCCAGAATGGTAATCACTCGGTGATCTACAGCCGAAAGGACTTAAATCAGCTGCTCCGGATCATTGTCCCGGCCCCGCGTTCGGTGAAGAGTTCAAGCAGGACCGCATGCGGTGCACGACCATCGACGATTACCGCGGCCTCGACCCCATTGCGGACTGCATCCATGCAGGTTTCCGTTTTCGGGATCATACCGCCCTGAATCGTGCCATCGGCAATCATTGCATTGATGCTGTCGATATCCGCGTCACGCACCAGTTGCTTGTCGGCATCAAGGATACCCTTGACATCAGTCAGCATATAAAGGCGACGGGCACCGACAGCCTGTGCAATGGCACCGGCAGCCGTATCAGCATTGATATTGTATGTCTGACCGTCTTCACCAACCCCTATCGGTGCAATTACCGGAATAATGTCGGTATTGATGAAGCAATCAAGCACATGCGGATTGACCTCGACCGGTTCGCCGACAAAGCCCAGATCAAGGACCTTCTCGATATTGCTTTCGGGATCGCGTTTGGTGCGTTGAAGTTTGCGCGCCTTGATCAGATGGGCATCCTTGCCACACAGACCAACGCTGACACCCCCGGCACGGTTGATGTTCGAAACGATTTCCTTGTTGATCTTGCCAGCCAGAACCATTTCGACAACGTCGATTGTCTGCTGGTCGGTGACGCGAAGGCCATCAACGAATTCGGACTGGATGTTAAGTTCCTTGAGCATCTGGCCGATCTGCGGACCGCCGCCATGAACCACAATCGGGTTCATGCCGACCTGCTTTAACAGGACCATATCCTGGGCAAACAGGCGGGCCAGTTCCGGGTCCCCCATGGCATGCCCGCCATATTTAACCACGATCGTCTGACCGTTATAGCGTCGCATATAGGGAAGAGCCTCGGACAGGACCTTGGCGCGTGCCAATGTCCGGTAAGCGTTGGATTCCGAGCTTTCTTCTTCAGAACGGACTTCTTCGTTCATGTCTTCTCCCCAATGTTATACGAGCGCTATCGGGTGATTATAGCAGCGTTGCGATTTCTGCGCGAAGCGCTTCAAGGCCGGTGCCTTTTTCGCTTGATGTCGCAAAAAGCTGCGACAGGGCGGCAGGGTGTTTTTTCACCGCTTCGACCACTTCGCGAATGCGTTTTTCCATCTGGCCTTTTTTAAGCTTGTCGGCCTTGGTCAGAACGATCTGATAAGACACGGCGGCTTCATCCAGCATCTTCATCATTTCAAGATCGGCTTTCATGAAGCCGTGCCGGGAATCGATCAAAACAAACACGCGCCGCAACGTGACCCGTCCGCGCAGATATTGTTTGATCACATTCTGCCATGTATCGACGATATCCTTGGGGGCCTTGGCAAATCCATAGCCCGGCAGATCGACGATATTAAGCGCGCCATCCAGATCGAAATAGTTCAGCTGCTGGGTACGGCCGGGCGTGTTCGACGTCCGGGCCATATCCTTGCGACCGGTTATGGCATTAAAAAGGCTCGATTTTCCCACATTGGACCGGCCTGCAAGGCAGATTTCGATCTTGTCTTCGGGGGGCAACTGTTCAAGTTGCGCCACCCCCAACATGAAAGTAACCGGGCGGGAAAACAGTTTCCGCCCGGCTTCGATCTGAGCCGATTCAAATGTCGGGATTGCAGTTGCCGATGGCAATTTTTCTTCGGTCATTGTCGTTCCTTGAGCCCCGCGGGGACGGTTGCCCGCCCCGCGGAGAGGATGGGGATCAAATCCCCATTTTGTACATGATGTAACGCTGTTGTGCGATCGACAGCAGGTTGTTCCATGCCCAGTAGATCACAAGACCCGCCGGGAAGCTTGCCAGCATGAAGGTAAAGATCAGCGGCAGGAACATCATGATCTTGGCCTGCGTCGGATCAGCCGGTGCCGGGTTCAGTTTCTGCTGCAGGAACATGGTGACCCCCATGATCAGCGGCCAGACACCGATCATCAGCATCTGCGGCGGATCCCACGGGATCAGGCCAAACAGATTGAACAGCGAGGTCGGATCCGGTGCCGAAAGGTCCTGAATCCAGCCAAAGAACGGTGCGTGACGCATTTCGATGTTCACGAACAGCACCTTGTAAAGTGCGAAGAACACCGGAATCTGAACCACGATCGGCAGGCAACCCGATGCCGGGTTGATCTTCTCGCGCTTGTAAAGCGCCATCATTTCCTGCTGCTGACGCTGACGGTCATCCTTGAACTGCTCGCGCATCTTGGTGATTTGCGGCTGCAGTTTCTTCATCGCACTCATGGATTTGTACGACTTGTTGGCCAGCGGATACATCACCGCCTTCACAAGGACCGTGAAGATCAGGATGGAAACGCCGAAGTTGCCCACCAGATGGTTCAGCCACTGCAGGAACAGGAAGAACGGTTTGGTCAGGAAGTAGAACCAGCCGAAATCAATCGCGAGGTCGAAATTCGTAATACCATAGTCATTGGCATACTGATCAAGAAGCGACACTTCCTTGGCACCGGCAAACAGACGGGTTTCCGAAGCGGCTTCGGAACCGGCCGCAACCGTGCGGGCCGCACCAAGATAATCCGTCTGGTACTTGTCGGAATTCTCGGCAACATGGTGGCTGAAACGCGTGGTCAGGGCCTCGTCCGAGGACGGTGCCAGCGCAACCAGCCAGTATTTGTCGGTAATGCCAAGCCAGCCGCCGGTGGTTTTCTTTTCCACGGCACCGTCTTCGGCAAGATCGTCATAATCGATTTCCGTCAGGGTGCCGTCAATAACGCCAAGCGGACCTTCATGCAGGATATAGAACCCTGCCGTGGTCGGCTTGCCCTTGCGCGAAATCAGGCCGTACGGATACAGCGTAACGTCCGAACCACTGTCGTTTTTCACCGACTGCTTGATCGAGAACATATAATTGTCGTCGATCGAAATCTCGCGGTTGAAGGTCAGGCCGCTGCCGTTGTTCCAGCTCAGCGTTACCGGTTTTGACGGGGTAAGCTCGTTGGAGCTTGCCGTCCACTGGGTGTCGCTATTGGGAACACTGACCGACCTGTCTGCGGCAACCCAGCCGAATTCGGCAAAGTACGCATTGTCGCTACCGGTCGGGTTCAGAACGTGGATCAGCGGGCTGTCCGGTTCTTCGGTCTCGCGGTAATCCTGCAACTGGATGTCGTCAATCACGCCACCAACCAGACGGATCGAACCCTCGACGCGCGGGGTTTCAATCTTGATACGCGGAGCTTTTGCAAGTGCTGCGTCGCGGTTGACGACCGGAGCCGCCGGTGCAGCACCACCTGGTACGCTGGGCACGTTCGAGGCAGACTGCGGTGCAGTATTGCCATTGACGTCAAGTTGTTCGCGAACTTGCGCTTCTCGATCCTGCGGCGCAGGTTCGGGAGCGAAAAAGAATTGGAACCCGACAAGGATTGCGACCGAAGCTGCAATCGCAATCCACAGGTTACGTTGTTCGTTCATCGCCTCTTTCCGCTTTCGTCCGGCGGCGCAAGACGCCTGACCGGTATTCTATTTACATGACTAAAGCGCCGTTAACCGGAGTTCATCCTCCGACGGCGCTTTGTTTTGTTCACAGCCACATCCGGGCACGGGATCATAACCATGACCACCCCATGGATGGCAACGCATTATCCGTTTAAAACCCATCCAGCCGCCTTTTATTGCCCCATGGCGGGCAAGTGCCTCCATCATATAAGCCGAACAGGTCGGCTGATATCTGCAGGACCACCCGATATAGGGCGATAAAAAGAGCTGGTAGCCGCGAACCGCGATTTGAAGAAGACGCGCCAAGGGGCCCACATTCGATCCGGGAAGGTTACTCATTTAGCAGAGTCTCCTGCCTTCGTCGCACCACCGGGCCTTGATCCACGTCCCTTGCGGGGGCGCTGGCTATCGGGGGCGGAAGGTTTGGCATCCGGAATACGCCGCAGGGCAAACCGCATATCATCAACCAGTTTTTCAAAATCCCGGTCAATGGTCTGCTGACGACCGATCACGACATAATCCCAACCGGGCAATGCCATATCCGCCATCAATTGGTCCGCCACGGCACGCAAACGCCGCCGAACGCGATTGCGAACGACGGCCTTGCCCACCTTTTTGGTGACGGTAAACCCGACTCGTGCAAGTCGATCTTCACCGGCGTATTCTGTGTCCGGTTTGATCCCGGGACGCGGAGCGCCCTGAAGGATCAATCCTTGTGTAACCCATTTTCGGCGGGTGCCTGCGACGCGAAGAAACTCTGCGCGCTTTTTCAAGCGTTCCACCGAAACGGTCACAACATTAGGCCGACAGACGCTTGCGGCCCTTGGCGCGGCGTGCGGTAAGCACACGGCGGCCACCGACGGTCGCGCTGCGGGAACGGAAGCCGTGGCGGCGTTTCCGTACGAGTTTGCTTGGCTGGTAGGTGCGCTTCACTGCACTTACTCCGTTCTAATAAAGGTAATCCGATAAAATTCGAGGTCCGCTGTATAGGACTTCACACCATGGCTGTCAATCGCGACAGGGTGAGTTCCCCCAGAAAACCGACAATGCCGCCGAGATTGCGTCCCGACGGCATCCAAATCGTCTTTTCGTCACCACTCGATACGTTCGACATTGGAAAATGTCAACTCGGTTCCATCAGAAAACACAATGGTTCCCGACGAATCGGTGGAGAGTTCCATATAGTTGTGCTTCGATTTCGTAATGCTGCCTTCATCCAGAACCAGGGTCCAGTCACTCGAATCGATATTGCCACCATTGGCACTATGCAATTCGATGGTATCGGTGGTCCATCCATTGGCCCCACCGTCCACATGGTCCGCCCCGTCACCCATGTTGAAAATAAACAGATCCGACCCGCCACCACCGTAAAGCTGGTCATCGCCGGTGCCGCCAATCAGCGTGTCGTCATCATCCCCACCCAGCAGCATGTCATTCCCGGCACCACCAGACAGGGTATCTTTCCCCGCACCGCCAATCAGGGTGTCATTGCCATCGTCACCATAAAGACGGTCTCTGTCGCCACCGCCATCAATCGTGTCGTCACCCGATCCGCCATACAGCGTATCGCGCCCCCAGCCGGTGGTTAGGGTATCGTTGCCCGATCCGCCGTCAAAATAGTTCGATCCGCCGTCCGCATTCAGGATGTCGTTACCGTCACCGCCAAGGAAGGTGTCATCACCGTATCCGCCATGGATCGAGTCGTTGCCGCCCTCGCCCCATACGGTATTATCCCCGCCGCCAACATCAATGCGATCATTGCCGTCACCAGACGCGACCGTATCCTTACCGCTGCCGGTCGTGATGCTGTCATCGCCACTGCCGCCAAGGATGGTATTGCGGCCTTCGCCGCCCGTGATCGTGTTGTCGCCATCCCCGGCATCGATATAATCGTCATCGCTTCCGACACGGATCGTGTCATTGCCGGTCCCGGTCCAGATGCGGTTATCGCCTTCACCTGCATTGACGATATTGTTGCCATCCCCCCCAACAATGGTGTCCCGGCCGCTGCCGGTATAGATGGTGTCGTTGCCCTCAGCGGTCTGAACGGTGTTCGTACCTTCGTTGGCATAGACAATATTGTCACCACCGCTGGCGTGGATTTTGTCATCGCCGCTGCCGCCGGTGACATAGTCATTACCTTCTCCGGCATAGATGGTATTCGTGCCCTCGCCACCATGGACGATGTCATTGCCCGCACCGGCATTGATATAATCGCTGCCACCATCGCCGGTGATGCTGTCATCACCGTCACCGGCATAAATGACGTCATTGCCGTTCCCGGCCCAGATCGTATCGTTGCCCGCATTGGTCCAGATGGTGTCATGACCGCCACCCGCGCCGATGGTATCGTTGCCGGAACCGGTCTGGAACATCTCGCTTGCTTCCGACCCCCAACGGGTTTCATTGGGATCGGCGGCTTCTTCCTCAATCGTGACCAGAAGGATCGCGGTCGTCGTGGCGGTATCGCTGCCATCACGCGACTGGGCCGAGACCGTCAGCTCGAACGTTCCGAAATAATCACTTGCCGGGGTCAGGCTCAGGCCACTCAACTGGGCCGGGCTCAGCGTCCAGGTACCGTTCCCGTTATCGGTCCCGGCAGACAGGGTCGCACCGCCCGGTACACCACTGATGATAATCGTCAGGGTCTCACTGCTGTCCGTCAGGCCTGCGTCGATATCAAGCGCAACAGCATTGCCCTCGTCCCCACTGGCATCAGACAGATCAAGTGTCGGCGCATCGGCGACACCGGCAACATCAACCGTAATGCTGCCTGTTGTGGTCGCAATGTCGCTGCCATCCGCAGATTGCGCGGTGACCGCCAGATCAAACGATCCGCTGAAATCGTCCGCTGGTGTGATCGTCAGGCCGTTCAGGTCAGCCGTCGACAAGGTCCAGCTGCCGTCACCGTTGTTGGTTCCGGCGGACAAGGTTGCACCTTCTGGCACGCCGCTGATCGTAACGGTTAGAACTTCGGAGCTGTCGGTCAGGCCTGCATCAATATCGAGTGCAATCGCAGAATCTTCGTTGCCAGATGCATCCGTAACATCCAACGTCGGCGCATCGGCGACACCTGCGACATCAACAGTAATACTGCCCGTTGTGGTCGCGATATCTTCGCCATCGGCAGACGTTGCCGTCACACCAAGCTCGAAGCTGCCGGAGAAATCATCCGCTGGCTTGATCGTCAGGCCTGCGAGCTGATCGGGACTTAGAGTCCAACTGCCATCACCGTTATCGGTACCCGCAGACAAGGTCGCACCTTCAGGCACGCCGCTGATCGTAACGGTTAGAACTTCGGAGCTGTCCGTCAGGCCTGCATCAATGTCGAGTGCAATCGCCGAATCTTCGTTGCCAGATGCATCCGAAACTTCCAGCGTCGGAGCATCGGCAACACCTGCAACATCAACCGTAATGCTGCCTGTTGTGGTCGCGATATCTTCGCCATCGGCAGACGTTGCCGTCACCATCAGATCAAACGATC
>NZ_AUNC01000038.1:0-16159 GCF_000714555.1 Thalassospira permensis NBRC 106175
CGCCGCCCAGAAAATCGGCGATGTCGCCAAACTGATCGGTGACATTGCCGAACAGACCAACCTTCTGGCCCTGAACGCCACCATCGAAGCCGCCCGCGCAGGCGACGCGGGCAAGGGCTTTGCGGTTGTCGCAAGCGAGGTCAAAAACCTTGCCAACCAGACCGCCAAGGCGACCGAGGAAATCAACCAGCAGATCACCTCGGTCCAGAACGAAACCGGCGAGGCAGTTGACGCCATCCGCCGCATTTCCGAAACCATTGCCAAGGTCGCCGATAGCTCCACCGCGATTGCGGCCGCGGTCGAAGAACAGCATGCCGCCATCGGCGAAATCGCGCGCAACGTCGAAGAAGCCGCCAACGGCACCCGCGAAGTGTCCGAACGCATTGAAACCGTCAATGACAATGCGGGCAAGGTATCTTCGGGTACGACCCAGCTTGCCCAGACCGCCGAAAAGCTGGTCACCGAAGCCGTGTCCCTCGACGAAGCCGTCGAAAGCTTCCTTGCCGAATTGCGTCGCAGCGCCTCGGCCTGATTTCAGCCAGCTCTGCGATCCAAATAAAAACAGCCGCCTGTAATCCGGGCGGCTGTTTTGCATGGATCAGAACCAGACGGCGATCCGGATTACCGGGTCGCGTCGATATCAATACGAATGGTGACCTCATCACCAACCTGGCTGGTGTCGCTCCACTGTCCCTGCCCGACGCCGAAATCGGTACGCTTGATCACAAGCGTCCCTTCCGCATCGGCTTCGTTGCCTTCGATCTCAAGATTGAATGGCAACACGACTTCCTTGGTCACGTCCCGGATCGTCAGATCGGCGACCGCCTCATACTGCCCCGGGCCGATTTCCCGGAACGACCTGGTTTCAAACCTGGCGGTCGGCCACTGGGCGACATCAAACCAGTCTGCGGAAATGATCTGGCTGTCGCGATCGGCATTTTCGGTATCAACCGACGCGATATCGATCAGAACGCTAACCTTTGATCCGGCAAGATCATCCGGCGAAAATACGATCTCGGCGGTAAATTTATCGAACGCGCCTTCGAAATCCGCACCAAGCTGGGTGCCTGAAAATTTAATATCGCTGTCATCGGCTTTGACCTGCCATGTATCGGCGGCAAAGGCCGGTACCCAAACGGCAATCGCCGGAACAATCACCGAAGCCCGCAGAATATTTTTAAACAAAGACGTCATGATCAATTCCCTTTCCCCGTCCCCGGAAGCATCCGGCGGAGCGTCGCATCGCGATTGATAAAATGATGTTTGAAAGCCGCCGCCACATGCAGCCCGACAAGGCCGACAATCACCCACGACAGTATCCAGTGGGTGAAACGCAGCTGTTCATAAAGCGCCTTGTCCGGCCCGACCAGATCAGGAAGCGTGAACAGGCCAAACACACTGACCGAAAAATTCGCCGCTGACGACATCAACCACCCGCTAAGCGGCATGGCCAGCATCACGGCATAAAGCGCGAAATGCGCAAGCTTCGCGGCCTGTCGTTCCCATGCCTTTTCGCCCAGCCCTTCCGGTGTCTGTTCGGTCAGACGCCAGATGATGCGTAAAACCACCAGCAAAAGGATGGTCACACCAATCGATTTATGGCGTGAAATCCATGCCAGCTTTTCCAGTCCCAGCGGCAGAAGATCCATATACCAGCCAATCGCAAACATGGTGACAAACAGGATCGCAATCAGCCAGTGAAACCCCTTGGTCACCGGACCAAAGCCCGTTTGCGTACTGCGAAGCGCCATATGTGATCCTTTCTGATCAAAAACAGACACACCGGCGGGGCCATCATCTGCCGCCGCCGGTGTGTCAGTATCATTATTTCTGTTTCAGGAACTCGGCCGAAATCTGAAGTTCGACTTCGTCGCTGACAGCCGGAACCAGATAGTTCATGCCATATTCCGAACGGGTCACCGTGCCGGTCGCGCCAAAGCCAAGAACATGATCACCGGTCATCGGGTGATCGCCTTCACCGGTCAGCGTCACGTCCAGAACCAGCGGCTTGGTCTGGCCCAGAAGGGTCAGATCGCCGGTGATTGTGGCGGTTTTGTCGCCAGTCATCTCAACCGAAGTGCTTTTGAACGTCGCGGTCGGGCTCTGTTCAACATTCAGGAAATCAGCGGTTTTCATATGATTGTCGAGACCTTCGACACCGCTATCGACCTGTGTCAGGTCAATCGAAATGGTGGCCGACGATGCTGCCGGGTTTTCACGGTCCAGGGTAAGTTCGCCGCTCGTGCCGCCAAAACGGCCCTGGAAGTTGGAAAAACCAAGATGGTTAACGATGAAAATCACGCTGGTATGCGTCGGATCAAGTTTGTAATTCTCGGCTGCCTGCACCGAAAAAGCCGCACCCGAAAGACCCGCCGCAATCGCCAGAACAAAACCGGCCTTTTTGATCGAAGTAAACATATGCACATCCCTTGTTTCAAAATCGTCCGACACACAATACCGCATCGCAACAAACTGAACAGAGAATGACACTTGACCTCCGCCGCCTCAAGTCGGGCAGTCCTCAACACTCATTTTCTCATATGGAAACAATCATCGGCGTTTCCGCCTTATTTTATCCAGAATGAGAACGGTCTTATATTGAAACTAAAATCACTGCACTTTGCCCGCAATTTCGCGCAACAACAGGCAAACGGCGCATCACCCAAACCGCGAATCCCCCGCATGACGTAACGTCAAACCGCTTGAAATCACGCCGTCACAAATCATCCCGTCCAAACAATTGTGGCCGACACACTGTGCATCGGCCAGCAATGGGAAACAATTGATGCTCCGAAGGTTTTGGGAACACATGGCGCATCACGCATTCCCGGCGGCAAGATTATTGGGCCGGTGCCGGTTGCCCCTGTTCGCTGGCCCCGGTTCCCTGATCACCTGCATCAATGCATTCCTTGACCCAAACGTCATAAACCGGGTGTTCAAGGGCTGACAGACCGGGGGTAGATGCAAACATCCAGCCGGAAAACAGTTGATCAACCGTGCCACTGGCATCTTCGCGCTGGTCCGAAATTTCAAGGAAACTGGCACTTTCCGGGCGCTCTTCCGGCGGCGTGCGATAACAGGCATCCACCCGGATCGAAAGCGTGCCGAATTTCGCCATCTGCCCGACCGGTACCTCGAATGTCGAAATACGCGCGGTGATTTTATCAAGCCCCTGAAGCTGGGCGATCTCGGCCGGGCGGTAATCCAGCGCAAAGGCAGACGACATTGCCGCCACCGAAACAACCGCGCCAACAGCAGCACCAAACACTATCTTGGTTTTCATCAATAATCAGTCCTGATCGTCTGGCTTGCCATAGGGATTGTGCAGCTCTTCAACGACACTGCGCATCACCTGGCGGAACTGTTCCTCGTCGCAGCCCATCAGCAACGCGTCTTCCATGGCGTCCTGCATCATGTCGCGCAGTTCGCCGAAATTCTCGTTCAGAACCTTGATTTTCTCCACACACGAAAGCGGCGCCCCTTTCGGGTCCTGCCATGTGGGGAAATTCTTGTTCATGCTCTCAGACTTGCTCATCAATTGGCTCCGCTGCCTTTCGATCTGCTCTGGATATCTGCCGAGAATATCGGTGTCGACATCGCTTCACGCAAGCTGCCCAAAGGATATTCCGGGGAAACTGACCTGCAAAACCGGCAAAATCATGGCCGCCTTTACCGGTCTGCCCTGTCTGCCTATTGCGGGCTTTCTTCCGATGAAGTGCTGCCCGCCTCATTATTGGCACCCCCACCGGAGCCACCACCAGCACCCCCACCGGACGAATAAATCACCTGCCCGATCAGTTCTTCCAGATTGACCGATCCTTGCGTGTATTCAATCTCGCCGCCCGGGGCCAGCATATCGATATCCCCGCCCGGCTCCAGCGATACAAACTTGCCCCCGAGCAAACCGTCCGATGCAATCTTGGCCGAACTGTCGGTCGGCAATTCGATATCCGAACGCACCGTCATCCTGACGACGGCCATATAGGTCTGCGGGTTCAGGTCCTGTGCCGTGACCGAGCCAACCTTGACGCCCGAAATCCGCACATCGTTGCCAACCACCAAACCATCAACCCTGTTGAAGTTTGCCGAAAGTTCGTATCCGTCAACAGACTCGATGCCCGCCCGGGAATAGGAATAGGCCGCAAAGCCGACCGCCACTGCGATTACGGCTGCCCCGGCAAGGCTCTCGATCAGTCTGTTGCTCATGGATACGATCCGTCTGTGGTATCTTGTTGATCTGCATATTGTCTTGTGCGACCCGAAAAAACAACCGGGTCAATTACCATCAGGCAAAACACAGTAAAAACACAACCGGGCGCCAACATATTGTCGCGCCCGGATGCAGAATATACCGATCTTTGATCAGCCTTCCGGCGACCATGCCTGATAGTCACCGGTCGCTTTCGCACGCTTGCCACCACTATATTCATGGCCTTTCGGGCGATAGGCATGCTTGGTACCCGTCAGGTTCGGCAGATGTTCTTTCTGCCACTCGTAACGGTCTTCGGCCTTTTCCGACAGCGGCGCATCAACGGTGTAATGCAGCCATGCATGCCATTCAGCCGGAACCTTGGAACCCTCGGTAATACCCTTATAGATCACCCAACGTTTCGCACGGCGACCATTGGCGGCTTTCTTTTCGGTGTAATAGATATTTCCAAAACGGTCTTCGCCGACGCGTTTGCCATACAGCGCGGTAAAAATGCGGGTCCCGACGGTGGCCATGTGTGGTCTCTCTCCAGATCTGGTTCTTCCGCCTTTGGCGGCGCGCAGACAAAAGGCCCATATATGCAAACCAGTGTTTGCTGGCGGGTCTGATTTTGCGGCCTGTGTCCGGCGGTCAATAAGGACCTTATATGTCGTGATGTTAGCGCAAAGTCAATGTTTCAGACAGGCCATCACATCGCATTTCCCGCACACGGCCGCCCGAAACCGCCACAGACACACAATATACACACAATATGGGGTATGACTCCGCGAAAACACCATCAAAACAACCCACAACCACTTGTGTATGCCCGACTCATTGCAACACAATCATCACGCCGCCTTGTCCACCTGTTTATCCACAGCATTTCAACGCGAGCGTTTTGAAACATACCCTGCCCGGCTTGAAAATTCGCGCCGGACGGAAACAACGATTTTCACATAAATATCAAAATGTTATCGAACTTTTTCATGCTAACAAAACAACAGGAACAAGATTGTTTGTGCTTGATGCTGGATTTCAAACCCAAACGGCGTTAGCTTGTTTTTGCCTTGTGGGGGTTCTCTCGTCCCGGCACAACATGTAGTCCGAGTCTTACGGGCTTGCCCTCGCCGCCGCCGCGGCAAAAGCGCAGTATTCCGCGGGCTTGCCGCGCGTTTAAACAATCTTAACGAGATTTTCCAAACATCAGATATGCGCGACATCAATTGAAACACTACATCTAGTGATAAAAATTGCTGTCAACCACAAAGTTTGGTGGACGAGCCCGAAATTTTCCCCTTATAGTCCTGCCCACGGACAGGACGGTTCCAAGGGGGGACAACCAAGGAACCACCACCACAGATTACCGAATTCCGTTCGCCCAATCATGGCCGTTTATAAGGGCCAGGGGGCAGCGTATGAGCGTTGAGCAAACTATATAATGTTCAGGCCGTGTTGGTGCTTATGCGCACGACATCAAGTCTGACCAAAACGGAGCAGACCATGCGGATCAGCAGAAAGTTCACCCAGGAAGGTGTCAGCCCCTACGCAGACATCGATTTTCGTAAGTCATCCTGCGTCATCAAAAACCCCGATGGATCGGTGGTTTTTGAAATGAAAGATATCGACGTCCCGTCCTCCTGGTCGCAGGTGGCAAGTGACGTCCTGGCGCAGAAATACTTCCGAAAGGCGGGTGTTCCGGTCGCGCTGAAACCGGTCAAGGAAAAGGACGTTCCGTCCTGGCTCTGGCGTCAGGCGCCCGACAAGGCCAAGCTCGAAAAAATGCCATCAGAGTCCCGCTACACCAGCGAAACCAGCGCCACCCAGGTCTTTGACCGCCTTGCGGGCACCTGGACCTATTGGGGCTGGAAGGGCGGCTATTTCGATGCCGAATCCGATGCCCAGGCCTTCTTTGATGAAATGCGTTATCAGCTCTCCCACCAGATGGGCGCGCCGAACTCGCCGCAATGGTTCAATACCGGCCTGCATTGGGCCTACGGCATTGATGGCCCGGCGCAGGGTCACTCCTATGTTGATTTCAAAACCGGCGAACTGACCAAATCGGCCAGCGCGTACGAACATCCGCAGCCCCATGCCTGCTTCATCCAGTCGGTTTCCGATGACCTCGTCAACGAGGGCGGCATCATGGATCTCTGGACCCGCGAAGCCCGCCTGTTCAAATTCGGTTCGGGCACCGGTTCGAACTTCTCGAATGTCCGCGGCGAAGGCGAAACGCTTTCGGGTGGCGGCCGTTCTTCCGGCCTCATGAGCTTCCTTAAAATCGGGGACCGTGCTGCTGGTGCGATCAAGTCGGGCGGCACCACACGCCGTGCGGCCAAAATGGTCGTGGTTGATATCAACCACCCGGACATCGAAAACTATATCGACTGGAAAGTCGTCGAAGAACAGAAGGTCGCGGCCCTCGTCGCTGGTTCGAAACTGGCCGAAAAGCACCTGACCGATGTTCTCGCTGCCTGCACCAACTGGGACGGTGCCGCCGATTCCGAGGATCGCTTCCTGCCGCGTGCCAACCCGCAGCTTAAAGAAGCCGTGCTGGCCGCCCGTGCGGTGATGATCCCGGACAGCTATATCAACAAGATCATCGAATTCGCCCGTCAGGGCTTCACCGAAATCAGCTTCAAGACCTATGACACCGATTGGGACTCCGAGGCATACCTGACCGTTTCGGGTCAGAACTCGAACAACTCGGTTCGCGTCTCGAACGACTTCCTTCAGGCTGTTCTTGATAATGGCGACTGGGAACTGATCCGCCGTACCGATGGCAAGGTTCATAAAACCCTTGCCGCCCGCGAATTGTGGGACAAGGTCGGCGAAGCCGCATGGGCCTGTGCCGATCCGGGTATCCAGTACGACACCACCATCAACGAATGGCACACCTGCCCGAATTCGGGTCGCATCAATGCGTCCAACCCGTGCTCGGAATATATGTTCCTTGACGATACGGCCTGTAACCTGGCGTCGCTGAACCTGATGAATTTCCGTTCGGATGATGGTGGCGTTGATGTCGCGGCATATGAACATGCCGTGCGTCTCTGGACTGTTGTTCTGGAAATCTCGGTTCTGATGGCACAATTCCCGTCGGATCGTATTGCCGAACTGTCCTATCGTTACCGCACGCTTGGCCTTGGCTATGCCAATATTGGTGGCCTGCTCATGAGCATGGGCATCCCGTACGACAGCGACGAGGGCCGCGCGATTGGCGCATCGCTTACCGCGATCATGTGTGGCGTTTCCTATGCGACCTCGGCCGAAATGGCGTCCGAACTCGGTGCCTTCCCGGGCTATGCCGATAACGCCAAGGAAATGCTGCGTGTCATGCGCAACCACCGTCGTGCCGCGCACGGCGAACAGGAAGGCTACGAAGGTCTTTCGATCAATCCGGTTCCGCTGGTTGCTGCTGATTCTCCTTATGCCGAACTCCCGATTGCCGCACGTGCCGCATGGGACAAGGCACTGGAACTGGGCGAAAAGCACGGTTACCGCAACGCACAGACCACCGTTATCGCGCCGACCGGCACCATCGGTCTGGTCATGGATTGCGACACGACGGGGATCGAGCCGGACTTCGCGCTTGTGAAGTTCAAAAAGCTTGCCGGTGGCGGTTACTTCAAAATCATCAACCGCACCGTTCCGGTGGCACTGGCCACGCTCGGATATACCGAACGCCAGATCCGCGACATTGAAAAATACGCGGTCGGTCATGGCACCCTGGTGGGTTCGCCCTCCATCACCCATGACGATCTCAAGGCCAAAGGCTTTGACGATGATGCGATTTCGAAAATCGAAGGCGCACTTGCCAACGCATTCGACATCAAATTCGTGTTTAACAAATACACCTTTGGCGAAGAATACTGCGTCAAGCAGCTCGGCCTTGATGCCAAGGCACTCAACAGCATGGACTTTGACATGCTGGCCGCCCTTGGCTTCGACAAAAAGCAGATCGAACTGGCAAACACCTATGTTTGCGGCGCGATGACGCTCGAACAGGCCCCGCATCTGCGGGACGAAGACCTGCCCGTTTTCGATTGCGCCAACCCGTGTGGCCGTATCGGCAAACGTTACCTGTCGGCTGAAAGCCACATCCGCATGATGGCCGCAGCACAGCCGTTCATCTCGGGTGCGATTTCGAAAACCATCAACATGCCGAACAATGCCTCGATCCAGGATTGCAAGGACGCCTATATGCTGTCCTGGCGTCTCTGCCTCAAGGCAAATGCGCTCTATCGTGATGGCTCGAAACTCAGCCAGCCGCTGAACTCGGCGCTGGTCGAAGAAGACGATTACGCCGACCAGCCGACGGCCGCCAAGGCCGCCGCTGTTTCCGAACAGATCGTCGAAAAAATCATCGAACGCGTCATCCGTGGCGACCGTCGTTCCCTGCCGTCGCGTCGCAAGGGGTATACCCAGAAGGCCACCGTCGGCGGACACAAGGTCTATCTGCGGACCGGTGAATATGAAGACGGCAAACTTGGCGAAATCTTCATCGACATGCACAAGGAAGGCGCTGCTTTCCGCTCGCTTATGAACAACTTCGCCATCGCGGTTTCCATCGGCCTTCAGTATGGCGTGCCGCTGGAGGAATATGTCGAAGCCTTCACCTTCACCCGCTTCGAGCCGTCGGGCATGGTTTCCGGGAACGACGCCATCAAAATGGCAACCTCGATCCTTGATTACATGTTCCGCGAACTCGCCATTTCCTATCTGGGTCGTAACGACCTCGCCCATGTCCAGCCGTCCGACGTTCTGCCGGACGCCGTTGGCAAGGGCGTGGCTGAGGGCGACCTTGGCGAGGAAGCCAAGGCCGAAGACCGCGCAATCGAAACCATCCGCAAGGTCGCATCCAGCGGCTTCGTGCGTCGCAACCTTTACGTTGTCGATGGCGGTGCACCGGTCGAAGAACGCGTGATCATGAAGGCAACCGGTACCGATCATGCCCACTCGCATGGCCACAGCCATCAGGCCGAAACCGCCAGCATCGCAACCACCGCTGCCCCGACCAGCAGCGAAACCGCGATCCTGAACGCCAGCGAAGAAGTCATGTCGGCCACGGATGCTAAACTGGACCGCATCCGCGAAGCCCGCATGAAGGGCTACGAGGGTGACGGTTGCCCTGAATGCGGCAACTTCACCCTTGTACGCAACGGCACCTGCCTGAAATGTGACTCTTGCGGAAGCACCACGGGCTGCTCGTAAGAGCCCCCGCACCACCGCAAAACGGATTTAATAAAAACCGGCCGGGATAATTTCCCGGCCGGTTTTGTTTTTCCGGTTTACTTGTAAACCTAACGCATTCGCCCCCAAAGGCTGCGCCCAAGCAAAACCGCGACACAGGCAATCCCGGCAATCAAAAAGCCGACACTGCCCCAGCCAAACTGCTCGGCCATTGATCCCGCAATCGCCGGACCAACCATCAGCCCGATATTATTGCCCTGCATGGCAAAACCGATGATCACCGCGACAAGCGCGCTTCGCGGTGCGGATCGCCCGGCGGCATCAAAAACCACAACCGGGATGAACCCGCCAGCGAATGAAAAGATCAATGCCGCAGGAAACGGCACCAGAACCGAAATCCCGTCGATCAGAATACCGGCACTGCAAACCGTCATAACCGCAAACGCGGTCATCAGGATACGCTGCGCCCGATATCCCCTCGCCAGCATCACACCGCAAACAATGTTCCCCGCCGCCCCGGCCAACACAATCACCGCGCCCAGAACACCCGAAAGTTCCGGCCCGATTTGCATGCCTTTGGACAAAAGCATCGGCAAAAATCCGAACACGGCAAAATAGCACGCCGTATAGGCGGCAAATATGCCCCCCAATATCCACGGCGCGCCGGACCGCAGCGCCCAACCAAGGTCATCGCCAATCGCACGACGATCAAAATCATCCCTCAAATCAGCATCGGGAATGGCGCGCATATATCCGCGCAATAAAACGGCATAGCCGCCCAGAAGCACCGCGTTGCCAAGCCACAATCCGCGCCACCCGATCAGCCCCAGCACCGGGGCCGCCAGCATGACAAGACAGATGCCAACCGGCATGAAAGTCGCCCAAAGCGCCATGGCCTTTTCGCGCCCGCCATCGCGCGTCGCCGCCGCAATCAATGTCGGGGCGGCAACAATCAGCAACAGAAAACCAATACCCTCAAGAACCCTTGATGCAAGGATGATATCGAAAACAGGGCTCACCCCGCCAATCGCCGATCCAACCGCCTGCATCAGAAGCCCCGACAACGCCATGCCCTTTGCGCCAAACCGCCCGACCAGCAGGCCAAGCGGTGCCGCCGCCAGTGCGCCGACAAGCGCAAAGGCCGATAACAGCCAGGACGCACTTGCCAGCCCGACGCCAAGGTCATCTTGCAAGGCCGTCATTACGACCGGTGCCTTGCCGACCTGGAATGCCGATACGATGCCCGCACCGACAATCACCGGCACAACGAAACGGCCAATTGCCACCGTTCGCTGCCGGTCACCGATCATGTTCATCATGCACTTCGGGCTTTAAGCAGATGCCGCCCTTCGGACAGCGCAATTGCGGTCCGGGCCACATGCTCCCCCTGGAACCGGGCACCGTCCAGCTCGTTTTCCGACGGGCTGCGATCCCCGCCCTGTCCGTCATCGGCAATGGTCGATGCCCCGTATGGCGAGCAGCCGGTAACTTCGTCCATCCGCCCCTGTCCCTTGAAGGTATAAGGCAGTCCGACAATCACCATGCCGAAATGCAATAACGGGATATGGGTCGATAAAATCGTTGTTTCCTGCCCGCCATGCTGGCTGCCGGTCGATGTAAAGACACTGCCAACCTTGCCGACAAGCCTGTCCTGCGCCCAAATACCGCCCGCCTGATCAAGGAAGTTTTTCATCTGGCTTGCCATATTGCCAAACCGGGTCGGCGTGCCAAAAATGATCGCGTCATAATCGGCCAGATCGGAAACCGTCGCGACCGGCGCTGCCTGATCCAGTTTGTATCCGGCACTCTCTGCCACGGCATCCGGCACGATTTCGGGCACGCGTTTGATATCCACAATCGCCCCGGTTTTGCGTGCGCCCTCGGCAACCGCATTGGCCATGATTTCCATATGGCCATAGGACGAATAATAAAGCACCAGAACCCTTGTCATGATCGGTCTCTTTCAAATTGTTGCGACAGGGTTCCTTGCATCGCACAGCCATCCGTTCGAAATAAGTGGCAAAAGAACGATCAAAATGTTCTAAAATATCGATCATGCTGGATGGATTGACCCTTGATCAGATGCGCGTTTTGATCGCTGTTGCCGAAACCGGAAGCTTCCGGGCCGCGGCAAAGCGGCTTGGCCGCGTGCAATCAGCAATCAGCCACGCCATCGGCAATCTTGAAACCGAACTGGGGATCTGTCTTTTTGACCGGTCCGGGCACCGCCCCACCCTGACCGTCGAAGGCCAGACCCTGCTTGCCGATGCCCGTGCGGTTCTTCTGAAAACAGATGCGCTGCGCGCCCGCGCGCGCGGCATGGAACAGGGCGTGGAACTCGAGCTGCGCATCGTGGTCGATACGCTGTTTCCCCTGCCCGAAATCGGTGCAGCCCTTCTGGCGATGCGAAACGCCTTTCCCACCGTTTCGGTCAATCTCTCGGTCCTGCCGCTTGGCGGTCCGGTTTCTGCCCTTGATCAGAAGAAATGCGATCTCGCCATTACCGTCGGCGAGGAATTCCGCAACCCGCATATCGAGGCAGAGGCCGTCGGCACAACCGCGATGATTGCCGTGGTTGCCGCAACACATCCCCTGGCGCAGGCCATCCGGGGCGACACCCTTCTGCCCAAAACCGCCCTGGCCGAACATCTGCAAATCGTCATCGAAGACCCGACCCCGCTTTCAGACGGAACCGATATCGGCGTTTTATCGCCCGGCACCTGGCGTGTCGGCAGTCTGGATGTCAAACACAACCTTATTCTGTCCGGGCTTGGCTGGGGCCGCATGCCGTTCTGGCGCATATCGCAGGACCTCGAAGACGGCCGCCTAATCCGCGTGCCCGCCGTCTCCTTCGGAAAGGACGGCGAAACGCTTCTGCACTGCTATCTCCTCCATCGCACCGATCAGGCAATGGGCCCCGCCGCCCGCCTGCTGCGCCGGGAAATACTCGCACGAACACAATCCAATCTTTGAGTTCCTTGGGCTTCCCCCTAATCTGTGCCGATAAATCAGTCATCGCCCCGATTAACGGAGTATCCCGTGTCCGCCGCCATCACGCCACCGATCACTGCCAATATCGCCCTTATAGTCCTGGATGTGCAAAAGGCCATCGACGATCCGAAATGGGCGTCAAAGAACAATCCCGGCTATGTCGATAAAATCGTCGATCTGCTGGCCGCCTTTCGCGCAGCCAGCCTTCCGGTGATCCATATCCGCCATGACGAACCCAATCCCGCCTCGACCTATCACACAGATGGTCCCGGCAACGCGATCAAACCCGAAGTCGCCCCGCTGCCCGGCGAGCCGGTGATTGCCAAAAACGTCAATTGCGCCTTCATCGCCACCGATCTTGAAAAATACCTGCACGATCATGGCATTACCCGCCTGATTTTTACCGGCGTCGTCATCCACAATTCGATGGATGCCTCGATCCGCGTCGCCCATTGTCTGGGCTTTGATGTCATCCTGCCGCTTGATGCCACCACCGCGATTGATGTCACCGACGCCAAGGGTATCCGTCACGATGCGAAAACCGTGTTTGACCTGTTTGCCGCGGTTCTGGGGTCGGAATATTGCACGCTTTCGACGACGGATGATGTGATCGCCGCCCTGCCCGCATAACGACAGTGCGGCCCGAAAACCGGGCCTTCTATCCACTTTGCGCAAAACCTATCCACTTAGTGTCAAGAAACGACACAATCCCCCCTTTAAGCATAGCCCCCACAATGCGCCGCCCCTAAAAGCTCTTGTAACGGACCGATCCATCGGCATCGGGCAAAAAGGGTATGGGCATGGCGAACAATGCATAAGAACAGAAGCACCTTCAAACAGGAACGATCTGATCGTTCGCTCCTCGCCGGGTGCAAATCTGTTGTGAAAAAAGGGCTTTGTGCGCTGGCCCTGACAGGCTTGTCGCTGCCCTTTGCCAACAGCGCCTTCGCCATTAGCGTCGGTTGCGGTTTTTGGAACCTTACAATTAGCACCAGCGCCATAGTGACTTCCAACGAAGTTTTTAGCGCGTGGGAGGTCGCCAAGGTCACCTTCACACATCAAAGCGGCAATTCGCCAAACAACTACACCTTCACCTATACCGACAACGATAACGCCGCCAATTCGCGGTCTGTCACGCCCGGCAGCACCATCATTGGCGACACCGTCACCCTCACCCTGCAAATCCCGGCCGATACGACAGACGGCAAGCTTTCCATAAAGGCCATTGGCGCGACGTACAACATGACCGCAACCTGCGTTGCCGGAACAGAACCGGTCGCGGAAGCAGAAGAGTTAAAATCCTCCGCCAGCACCACCTCCGCCGTTGTCAATGCCGTCTCGCGCTCCCAAACCACGGTCATTCAACAGAATATCGGCGCGCGGGTCTCATCCGTGATCAGTACTGCCAACAATATCAATACCGATAGCGTACCCGCCCGAACCGCCTCAATGGTCGAAACCGGCACCCATCGCACCAGCCCGACCGACACAACGCCCGATGATGATCGCACCAGCATCACCGACCACGATGATGCGCTGCGTCGCATGGCAATGATGGGCAGCTTCGATAGCTCCACCGGCCAGGGCATGCAGATGCTTGGCCTTGGCCCGACAGATCAGGGCGATGTGGGTGGTGCCAGCGGCATTGATGGCCGTGCGGCCTTTGCCACCACCACGCCCTTTACCGTCTGGGGGCATGGTTCCTTTACTGCGGTCGATAACGACCATGTCAATGGCACCACCGACAGCCGCTATGACGGTGATGTCTGGGGCTATAATGTCGGTCTGGATTACCGCTTTGCCGATGCCCTGATTGCCGGCCTGTCACTTGGCTATAATGACACCGACCTGACCACCGCCTTTAACAATGGCAGCTATCAGGAAACCGGCTGGGTCGCATCGCCCTATGTCATTTACCGGCCGATGGAAAACCTGACCATATCGGGCGAAGCCGGATATGGCATGGGCGATATTGACGTCACCCGCGATAATGGTGCGGTATCGGGCAATACGGAATCTGACATATGGTATGCCGCCCTGACCACCTCTTATCGGGCCCGCCCGATTGATACCCTGCCGGTATCGCTCACCCCGTCGCTGGCCTTTATCGCTGCGCGCAAGACGGTTGATGCCTATCGTGAAAGCGACGGCACAACCAATGCCACCACCCGATCCAACACCCGGCAGATCAGACCGGCGATCGAGGCCGCCTATGACTTCACCCCGACCCAAAGCCTGACCATCTCGCCCTTCCTTGAAACCGGCCTGATCCATGATTTCACCGATGAAATCAACAATGACAAAACCGCGTTCAATATCGGCGGCGGGGTTCGAATGTCTGACAGCCTCACGGGATTGAATGCCGCCCTTGAAGGCAACTATCTTGCCGGGCGTGCGGATTACACCGAATACACCATCGGCGGCACAATCACCTATGGCTTTGACCTGATGGGCGATGATGGCCGATCCCTTGGGATCGTCACACCGTTCTTTGCCAGCAACCTCAACGAATATGGCAATCAGCGCATCCGCACCGGTTTTGGCTTTGATACCGGTCCGCTTACCAGCGAACTTGCACTCAGCCACATGATGTCGGTTGCCAATGAAGATGATGATACCGACACCAGCAGGCTCGAAATCAGCATGTCATTGCCTTTCTGATCTCTGGCGGGCAACGCGGTCAAACCCGACATTGCCCGCCCATTACCTCGCTGGCAACTGATGGGTCAAAACATCCCTTACGCCTGCTTTAGCAACGTGTACTTAACATCTTGCAATCAAGTGAATTTTCTACTTATAAATCAACCTATGCGGGCCATTCTCTGTTTTCTAAAGCCAGCAAAAAAACAGTAAAAGACGAAAGACGGTTCCAAGGGGACATATATGGGCAGATCGAAAGTATCTCTTCTACAGAGACCCGTTGTGCTGGGGATGGCACTGATAGGCGCGGCATCAATTATTTCCGATGATGCGTTTGCAAAAAGTACAGGCTGTACGAATTGGACATTAGACGGAAACACAAGCGGCGTAAGCGGTTTGAGCTCGGTGTTCGAGGTAAACGAAACGGCAAAGGTCAGACTGAACAACAACAATGTTATCAGCTTACCTTATGTCTTTACATATACAGACATCACCAACGGTAACCAGGTGATCACGCGAAGCGGCACCGTCGCTGCCAACGGTACAGTGACCGAAACAATTACCATACCACGCGACACAACCAGCGGCCGGCTGAGCGTGGTGGTCAATGGTGGCAACCCTCCGTCCCTTGGAATAGTATTGTCATGCGACGAAGCGGTAGTCCCAACTCCCGGATCATCCGAAAAAAGCCAGTCCACAACATCTTCGACCGTCGTATCATCTGTGTCACGTTCCCAGACGACCGTGATCTCACAGAATATTGGTGCCCGGCTCTCCGCTGTTGGCACCCCGGCTGGCGCCGCAACGGGCGGATCGACCTCCGGCGGCGGGATTGGCACCGGAAGCGGTAGCGCCGGAAACAGTAATGACAATGATACAAATGCCAATCTTGTCTATGACCCGGCTTACCACCGCAGCGCCACCAACCTGACCGACGATGATAACGCCCTGCGCCGCATCGCCATGATGGGAAGCTTTGATAGCTCGACCGGTGAAGGCATGCACATGCTGGGCCTTGGCCCGACAGATCAGGGCAATAAAGGCGGTGCCAGTGGTGTTGACGGCCGTTCTGCCTTTGAAACCGCATCCCCCTTCACGATTTGGGGCCACGGATCATACACGTCGGTCGATAACGACTATGTCAAT
>NZ_AUNC01000039.1:0-15740 GCF_000714555.1 Thalassospira permensis NBRC 106175
ACGTTCACGTGCGGTTTTGTACGGGCAAATTTTTCTTTAGCCATTTCTAACTCCGTTTATTCTGGCTTCGCCTTAGCCGGCCGACTTGGCCTTGACTTCGTCCGCAACTGCCTGCGGGACGTCGGCGTAATGATCGAACTGCATCACGAACTGGGCACGGCCCTGGGACATGGAACGCAGCGTATTGACGTAACCGAACATGTTCGCCAGCGGGACAAACGCGCTAACAACGCGTGCAATACCACGGGAATCCATGTCACGGACCTGACCACGGCGACTGTTAAGGTCACCAATGATGTCGCCCATGTATTCTTCCGGCGTCACAACTTCGACACTCATGATCGGCTCGAGAAGCTTCGGACGAGCTTTCGCAAGACCTTCACGGAATGCGGCACGAGCTGCGATTTCGAAGGCCATCACGCTCGAGTCAACGTCGTGGTATGCACCGTCGGTCAGGGTGACCGAGAAGTCGGTGACCGGGAACCCGGCAATCACACCGCTGTTAAGCGAGGTTTCAAGACCTTTCTGAACGCCCGGAATGTATTCCTTCGGAACGTTACCGCCAACGACGGTGTCCTTGAAGGAGAACCCGCTGCCCGGTTCACCCGGGGTGAAGGTCAACTTGATACGTGCGAACTGACCCGAACCACCCGACTGTTTCTTGTGGGTGTAATCGATGTCGACTTCCTGGGAAATCGTCTCACGATAAGCAACCTGCGGCGCGCCGACGTTTGCTTCGACTTTGAATTCACGCTTCATACGGTCGACGATGATGTCGAGGTGAAGCTCGCCCATACCGGAAATGATGGTCTGGCCGGATTCGTGGTCGGTTTTGACGCGGAACGACGGATCTTCCTGTGCAAGACGTGCAAGGGCGAGACCCATTTTCTCCTGGTCGGCTTTCGATTTCGGCTCTACAGCGATCTCGATAACCGGATCCGGGAATTCCATACGCTCAAGGATGATCGGCTTGGCCGTGTCACAAAGGGTATCACCGGTGGTGGTATCCTTCAGACCGACCAGAGCAACGATGTCGCCCGAGCAAGCGTATTTGATTTCTTCGCGGTTGTTTGAATGCATAAGCAGCATACGGCCGATACGTTCTTTTTTCTCTTTGACAGAGTTCAGAACGTAAGAACCGGCTTCAAGCATACCGGAATAAATACGAACGAAGGTCAGGGAGCCGACGAACGGGTCGCTCATGATCTTGAATGCAAGACCGGAGAACGGTGCTTCGTCGTTCAGCGGACGTGAGTCCGGCTCGTCTTCGGTGCCCGGCTTGATGCCGCGCACGTCTTCGATATCGTCCGGAGCCGGCATGTAATCGATGACGGCATCAAGAAGCGGCTGAACGCCTTTGTTCTTGAACGCAGTACCGCAAAGGACCGGAACCAGTTCGCCTTTCAGCGTACCTTTACGGATGCACTTCTTGAGAACTTCCTCGGACGGCATTTCGCCTTCGAGGTAAGCTTCCATGGCAGCTTCGTCACACTCAACAGCCTGTTCGATCAGAGCTTCACGGTACTCTTCAGCCTGGTCTTTGAGCGAATCGCGAATGTCGCGATATTCGAACTCGGCGCCAAGGCTTTCGTCTTTCCAGACGATTTCCTTGTTGGCAACAAGGTCGACAACGCCTTCGAATTCCATTTCGGAACCAATCGGCAGCTGCATGACAGCCGCGTTGGCACCGAGACGGTCTTTGATCATCTTGACGCAGCGGAAGAAGTCCGCACCGGTACGGTCCATCTTGTTGACAAAGCACATACGCGGAACGTTGTACTTGTCAGCCTGGCGCCATACGGTTTCGGTCTGCGGTTCAACACCGGAAACGGCATCGAAAACAGCGCATGCACCATCGAGAACACGAAGCGAACGTTCAACTTCAATCGTGAAGTCAACGTGGCCCGGGGTATCGATGATGTTGATGCGGTTATCTTTCCAGAAGCAGGTCGTCGCAGCAGACGTAATCGTGATGCCGCGTTCCTGTTCCTGTTCCATCCAGTCCATGGTTGCGGCGCCGTCGTGGACTTCGCCGATTTTGTAGGACTTGCCGGTGTAGAATAGAATTCGCTCGGTGGTCGTCGTTTTACCAGCATCGATGTGAGCCATGATGCCGATGTTGCGATACCGAGAGATCGGAGTACGTTGTACCATAATCGACTCTTGATCTTGAGGTCTGAATTACCAGCGGTAATGAGCGAAAGCCTTGTTGGCTTCGGCCATACGATGGGTGTCTTCGCGCTTCTTGACGGCCGAGCCACGGTTGTTGGCTGCGTCCATCAGTTCACCGGCGAGACGACCGACCATGGTCGTTTCGGAACGCTTGCGAGCAGCGTCAACCAGCCAGCGAATGGCCAGTGCCTGACGGCGCTCGGAACGAACTTCAACCGGAACCTGGTAAGTAGCACCACCAACACGGCGCGAACGCACTTCGACGTTCGGCTTGACGTTGTCCATGGCTTCATGGAACTGGGCAACCGGATCGGCACCCTTGCCTTCCATAACTTCCAGTGCACCATAAACGATCTTTTCTGCGGCGGATTTCTTACCGTCGAGCATAAGGCCGTTCATGAATTTGGTCAGAACCTTATCGCCATATTTGGCGTCAGGCAAAACTTCGCGCTTTTCAGCAGCGTGACGACGTGACATCTGAGCTGCTCCTTATTTCGGGCGTTTCGCGCCGTATTTCGAACGACGCTGTTTACGGTCTTTGACACCCTGCGTATCGAGGGTACCGCGAATGATGTGGTAACGCACACCCGGCAAATCCTTTACGCGGCCGCCACGGATCATGACGACAGAGTGTTCCTGCAGGTTGTGACCTTCACCCGGAATATAGCTGGTGACTTCGTAGCCGTTGGTCAAACGGACACGAGCAACCTTACGAAGTGCCGAGTTCGGCTTCTTCGGGGTCGTGGTGTAGACACGGGTGCATACGCCGCGTTTCTGCGGGCAGGCTTCCAGTGCCGGAACCATGTCGCGCTGGGTGCGCGGAGTCCGCGATTTGCGGATCAACTGGTTGATAGTGGGCATTAACTTTCCCTTTGTACTTTAACGGACGCCACAAGGGCGCTGCTCTATCGACGCACGACGAACGACCGCATGCCTTTGCAAAACCTGCAAACGCAAATACGGACCGCCCATTACGCAGGATCACCCTGCCCTCGACGGCCGTTAGAGTCGCACTCAAGCGACGGGGGGCAAAACCGCCCGCTGCCAAACAAAATGGCACCGACACAGCTACACCCCCCGAGATTCGGTGGGCGCATACTAGTGACGGCCCCATTTCGCGTCAAGCAAAACCCTGTGGGCCTTCGAGTTGGCGCTTCAAACGCCGAGGCGAACCGGTGCATCGATAGAAAATTCCCGGTTCGCCTCTGATTCTTTAACAAGCTTGCGCGGCGATATTACTCGCCGGCTGGCAAGGACGGGGACTCGGCACCGGCCTGCGGGCCGAAATTGTCGCCGATTTCCTCTTCTGCCTCGATCTGTACGTTCTTGTCGCGTTCGGCAGCAAGGGCGCGGAAGCGATTCATCACCGCACCGGTACCTGCCGGGATCAGACGACCCACAATCACGTTTTCTTTCAGACCGATCAGGGTATCGGTTTTGCCCGATACGGCTGCTTCGGTAAGAACGCGTGTGGTTTCCTGGAACGACGCGGCCGAGATGAAGGAATGCGTCTGGAGCGATGCTTTGGTGATCCCCTGAAGGACCGGTGCAGCTTCGGCCAGTTCGCCGCCTTCTTTAACAGCACGTTCGTTTTCGGCATCGAAATCGACACGGTCGATGATTTCGCCAACCAGAAGCGTGGTGTCACCGGTTTTGGTCACTTCCACTTTCTGAAGCATCTGACGAACGATGACTTCGATGTGCTTGTCGTTAATCTTAACGCCCTGCAAACGGTAGACTTCCTGGATCTCGTTGACCAGGTAATCGGCCAGTGCCGGAACGCCCATGACGCGAAGGATATCGTGCGGAACCGGCGAGCCATCAAGCAGCTGGTCGCCCTTCTCTACGAAGTCCCCTTCCTGAACGGCAAGATGCTTGCCTTTCGGGATCATGTATTCAACCGGTTCGGTCAGACCACTGTCTTCAAGCGGGTGCACGATGACACGGCGCTTGTTCTTGTAATCCTTACCGAACTCGACACGACCGGCGATGTCGGCGATGATGGCGTGGTCCTTCGGCTTGCGTGCCTCGAACAATTCAGCCACACGCGGCAGACCACCGGTGATGTCACGGGTTTTCGACCCTTCGCGCGGAATACGTGCAAGCACGTCACCGGCGTTGACTTTCTGACCGTTCTCAACCGAGAGAATGGCATCAACCGACAGGAAGTAACGGGCTTCAAGGCCGTTATCCAGGTTGATGACCTCGCCGTTTTCGTTACGAAGCGTAACGCGCGGCTTGAGGTCGGATGCCTTCGGCATGCTCTTCCAGTCGATAACCGTTTTCGAGGCGATACCCGTCGCTTCGTCATAGACTTCGCGAATGGTTACGTTCTCGAGAAGGTCGACATAGTTCACATAACCTTCTTTCTCGGTGATGATCGGCAGGGTGTACGGATCCCATTCGGCCAGTTTCTGGCCGCGCGTGATCTGGTCACCGTCATCAGCAAGCAGTTTCGCACCGTACGGGACGCGGTATTTCGCACGTTCACGGCCGGTCTTGTCGATCAGCAGGATTTCGAGGTTACGTGCCATGACAATCATGACACCGCTCGAATTCGTAACGACAGCACGGTTCTTCAGTTTGACGGTCGCATCGAAGTTGGCTTCGACACCCGAAACTTCCGCACCACGCTGTGCCGCACCACCAATGTGGAACGTACGCATCGTAAGCTGCGTGCCCGGCTCACCGATCGACTGCGCGGCGATAACACCGACAGCTTCACCAATGTTCACCGTGGTACCACGTGCCAGGTCACGACCATAGCAATGGCCGCAAACGCCGGTTTCGGCATCACAGGTCAGGACCGAGCGGATACGCGCCATTTCGACGCCTGCTTTTTCGATCAGATCAAGGTGATCTTCGACAACCATTTCGTTCTTCGGAACGATGACTTCGCCGGTTGACGGATTGACAATCTCGTCAGCGGTGAAACGACCGAGGATACGATCAGACAGCGTCTCGATAACTTCGCCGGAGTCGACAACCGCAGCAATGTCGAGGCCACGTTCGGTACCGCAATCATGCTGGGTGATGATGCTGTCCTGCGCGACGTCGACGAGACGACGGGTCAGATAACCCGAGTTCGCCGTTTTCAATGCGGTATCGGCCAGACCTTTACGGGCACCGTGGGTGGAGTTGAAGTACTCCTGCACGGTCAGGCCTTCTTTGAAGTTCGAGATAATCGGGGTCTCGATGATCGAGCCGTCCGGCTTTGCCATCAGGCCGCGCATGGCAGCCAGCTGACGCATCTGGGCAGCAGAACCACGGGCACCGGAGTGCGCCATCATGTAAACCGAGTTCACATTGTCACCTTCTGCCGTTGCCGAGATGACTTTCATCATCGCTTCGGAAACGTCATCGGTGCACTGCGACCAGGCGTCGACGACCTTGTTGTATTTCTCACCGCGGGTGATCAGACCGTCCTGATACTGCTGCTCGTATTCCTTGACCTTGTCATGGGTCGCACCAACCAGGGTTTCCTTGGCTTCCGGAATGATCATGTCATCCTTGCCAAACGAAATACCGGCTTTGCACGCCCAGTTGAAGCCAAGGCCCATCATGCGGTCAGCAAAGATAACGGTCTCTTTCTGGCCACAGTGACGATAGACGACGTCGATAACGTTCGACACGTCTTTCTTGGTCAGCAGCTTGTTGATGGTCGCGAACGGGATGCGCGGATGACGCGGCAGCAGTTCGGACAGCAACATGCGACCCGCCGTGGTCTGAACACGGATGGTGATCGGCTCGTTGTTCTCATCGACGGTTTTGTAACGTGCATTGATTTTCGAATGCAGGGTCACAACACCGGCATCAAGTGCCTGTTCGATTTCAGCGATATTGACAAAGGACATGCCCTCGCCCGGCTGACCGTCGCGTTCCATCGAGATGTAGTACAGACCAAGGACAATATCCTGCGACGGCACGATAATCGGTTTACCCGAAGCCGGCGAAAGGATGTTGTTGGTCGACATCATCAGGGTACGTGCTTCAAGCTGCGCTTCAAGCGACAGCGGCACGTGAACGGCCATCTGGTCACCGTCGAAGTCGGCGTTGAAAGCCGTACAGACGAGCGGATGCAGCTGGATTGCCTTACCTTCGATCAGGGTAGGCTCGAAAGCCTGGATACCAAGACGGTGAAGGGTCGGTGCACGGTTGAGCATGACCGGATGTTCACGGATAACCTGTTCAAGGATATCCCAGACTTCGGCACGCTCTTTTTCCACCATACGCTTTGCAGCCTTGATGGTGGTTGCCATCCCGTACAGCTCAAGCTTCGCATAGACGAACGGCTTGAACAGTTCGAGCGCCATTTTCTTCGGCAGGCCGCACTGATGCAGTTTCAGGTTCGGACCAACCGTGATAACCGAACGACCGGAATAGTCGACGCGTTTACCCAGAAGGTTCTGACGGAAACGGCCCTGCTTGCCTTTCAGCATGTCCGACATCGATTTGAGCGGACGCTTGTTGGCACCGGTGATCGGACGACCGCGACGGCCGTTGTCAAACAGCGCATCAACCGATTCCTGAAGCATACGTTTTTCGTTACGCACGATGATATCGGGCGCACGAAGCTCGATCAGGCGCTTCAGACGGTTGTTACGGTTGATCACACGACGGTAAAGGTCGTTAAGGTCGGACGTTGCGAAACGGCCACCATCCAGCGGAACCAGCGGACGCAGTTCTGGCGGAATGACCGGAATCACTTCAAGGATCATCCATTCCGGACGCGCACCGGACTCCTGGAAAGCTTCGATCAGCTTCAGGCGTTTGACCAGCTTCTTGCGCTTGGCTTCGGAATTGGTTTCCTTGAGGTCGATTTTCGCGGTTTCGCGTTCGTCATCAAGATCGATCGCTGCAAGCATGTCGCGGATCGCTTCGGCACCGATACCGGCACGGAAACTGTCTTCGCCATACTCTTCCTGTGCGGTCATGTACTGATCTTCTGAAAGAAGCTCACCCATCTTGAGCGGGGTCAGACCCGGCTCGATGACCACATAGTTTTCGAAATACAGAATGCGCTCAAGATCCTTGAGCGTCATGTCCAGCAGCAGACCAAGGCGGCTCGGCAGCGACTTCATGAACCAGATATGGGCAACCGGTGCCGCCAGTTCGATATGGCCCATACGTTCACGACGAACTTTGGCCAGAGTCACTTCGACGCCGCATTTCTCACAGATAATGCCGCGATATTTCATACGCTTGTACTTGCCGCACAAGCATTCGTAATCCTTCACCGGACCAAAAATGCGCGCACAGAACAGGCCGTCGCGTTCCGGTTTGAAGGTCCGGTAGTTGATGGTCTCCGGTTTCTTGATCTCGCCAAACGACCAGGAGCGGATACGCTCCGGGCTGGCGATCTGAATCCGGATCTGATCGAAGCTCTGGGTGCCCTGCGGCTGCCCGAAGATCTTCATCAACTCGTTCATAAAGGCTCTCCCGCTATGCCCGGTCTCGCCGGGTTTCGCCAATTTCAGGCCGAAAGATGCTTGATGGCGGACGGGTTACCCGAATGGTACCCGCCCGCCAAGCTCTTAAACGTCGTCTTGCTCAAGCTCGACATTGAGACCAAGCGACCGAAGTTCTTTAACGAGAACGTTAAAGGATTCCGGAATGCCCGCCTCGAAGGTGTCTTCGCCACGAACGATCGCCTCATAGACCTTGGTACGGCCTGAAACGTCGTCCGACTTGACAGTAAGCATTTCCTGGAGGGTGTAGGCAGCACCGTAAGCTTCGAGTGCCCACACTTCCATCTCCCCGAAACGCTGGCCACCGAACTGTGCCTTACCACCCAGCGGCTGCTGGGTAACAAGCGAGTACGGACCAATCGAACGGGCATGGATCTTGTCGTCAACCAGGTGATGCAGCTTGAGCATGTAGATGTAGCCCACGGTCACCTTGCGATGGAATTTCTCACCGGTACGACCATCATAAAGGTCGACCTGGCCAGAACCATCAAGGCCTGCTTTTTCGAGCATGCGAACCACATCGGGTTCACGTGCACCGTCAAAGACCGGGGTTGCCATCGGCACACCACGACGCAGGTTGTTCCCAAGCTCGATAACATCGCCATCGCTCAGCTCTTTGATGCCGGTGACGTATTGCTCGTCCTCGTACACTTCATTGAGCTTGCCACGCAGGCTGTCCATCTCGGCACGACCATCGGTAACAGCATCGACGAGCTCGCCGATCTGTTCACCCAGACCACGTGACGCCCAGCCAAGGTGGGTTTCAAGGATCTGGCCGACGTTCATACGCGACGGAACACCAAGCGGGTTCAGAACGATATCGACAGGCGTACCGTCTTCGAGATGCGGCATGTCTTCCATCGGCATGATGCGCGATACGACACCCTTGTTCCCGTGACGGCCGGCCATTTTATCGCCCGGCTGCATTTTACGCTTAACCGCAACAAAGACTTTGACCATCTTCATCACGCCCGGCGGCAGTTCGTCACCAGCCTGAAGCTTGTCGACCTTGTCGTCGAAACGAGCCTGCAGAACAGCAATCGATTCCTCGAACTGTTTCTTCAGGGCTTCGATGTCGGACATGACACTGTCATCAGCAACGGCAATCTGACGCCACAGACCACGTGCAACACCCGCAAGGGCGTCTTCGGTGATCTCGCCATTCAGACCTTTCGGTCCATCGACCAGGGTCTGGCCAAGCAGCAGGTTTTTCAGACGACCATAGAAGTTGCGTTCCAGGATCGCACGTTCGTCATCACGGTCTTTTGCAAGACGTTCGATTTCGGAACGTTCGATTGCCAGGGCACGTTCGTCCTTGTCAACGCCACGACGCGAGAACACGCGGACTTCAACAACGGTACCGAACTGTCCCGGCGGGACACGCAGCGACGTATCACGGACGTCGGATGCTTTTTCACCGAAGATGGCGCGCAGAAGTTTTTCTTCCGGCGTCATCGGGCTTTCGCCCTTCGGCGTCACTTTACCGACAAGGATATCGCCCGGTTTGATTTCCGCGCCGATGTAAACAATGCCCGCCTCGTCGAGGTTTTTGAGCGCTTCTTCACCGACGTTCGGAATGTCACGGGTGATCTCTTCCTGACCCAGTTTGGTATCGCGGGCCATGACTTCGAATTCCTCGATATGGATCGAGGTATAAACGTCATCACGTGCGATACGCTCGGACAGAAGGATGGAATCCTCGAAGTTGTAACCGTTCCACGGCATGAACGCGACCAGCACGTTACGGCCGAGGGCCAGTTCACCCATATCGGTACACGGACCATCCGAGATGATGTCGCCTTTTTCGACAACATCGCCCACCTTCACCAGCGGACGCTGGTTGATGCAGCTGCCCTGGTTGGAACGCTGATATTTCAGCAGGGTGTAAATATCGACACCCGATTCCGATGCGGCGATGTCACCGGTTGCGCGGATAACCATACGGGTCGCGTCAACAGATTCAACAACACCATCACGGCGTGCGATCAGGGTTGCACCCGAATCACGTGCCACCGGAACTTCCATACCGGTCCCGACATACGGCGCTTCGGAGCGGATCAACGGAACCGCCTGACGCTGCATGTTCGAACCCATCAGTGCGCGGTTCGCGTCATCGTTCTCAAGGAACGGAATGAGCGCGGATGCGACCGATACCAGCTGCTTCGGCGAGACGTCCATAAGGTCGATCTCTTCGGAGCGGGCCATATAGTGGTCACCGGCTTTACGGGTGTTGATCAGTTCGTTTTCGAAGCCGAATTCCTTGGTCAGCGGTTCGTTCGCCTGTGCAATGACATAGCGACCTTCTTCGATGGCCGAGAGATAGATGACTTCCGGGGTAACCACACCATCGACAACCTTGCGGTACGGGCTTTCGATGAAGCCGTACTGGTTGACGCGGGCAAAGGTCGCCAGCGAGTTGATCAGACCAATGTTCGGACCTTCCGGCGTTTCGACCGGGCAGATACGACCATAGTGGGTCGGATGAACGTCACGAACTTCAAAGCCTGCACGCTCACGGGTCAAACCGCCCGGTCCAAGTGCCGAAAGACGACGCTTGTGGGTGATTTCCGAAAGCGGGTTGGTCTGGTCCATGAACTGCGACAGCTGCGAAGAGCCGAAGAATTCACGAACAGCAGCCGCAACCGGCTTCGCATTGATCAGGTCATGCGGCATGACGTTGTCGATCTCGACCGAGCTCATACGCTCGCGGATCGCACGTTCCATACGCAGCAGGCCAACACGGAACTGGTTTTCCATCAGCTCGCCGACCGAACGCAGACGACGGTTGCCAAGATGGTCAATATCGTCGATTTCGCCACGACCATCTTTCAGGTCGATCAGAACGCGGACGACTTCCAGAATGTCTTCACGACGCAGAACACGAACCGTATCCGGGCATTCCAGATTAAGGCGCGCATTCATTTTCACACGGCCAACAGCCGAGAGGTCGTAACGTTCCGAGTCAAAGAACAGACCCTTGAACATGGCTTCCGCACCCTCGATGGTGGGCGGCTCGCCTGGGCGCATGACGCGATAGATGTCCACAAGGGCTTCTTCGCGGTTGCTGTTCTTGTCAAGGGCAACGGTGTTGCGCAGATACGCACCGACATTGTTGTGATCGATCATCAGCAGACGAACGGTGTCGACACCCCATTCTTTCAGCTGCTCGAACACACCTTCGGTCAGTTCGTGGCCGGCTTCGGCAAGAATTTCACCGGTTTCACCGTCAATCTGGTCTTCTGCCATGAACCAGCCGTTAAGCTGTTCTTCCGGCACCAGGATGTGTTTGACACCCTGCTCGACCAGTTTGGCTGCCGAACGCTTGGTGATCTTGCTGCCAGCCGCGGCAACAACTTCACCGCTGTCGGCGTCAAGCAGGTCAAAGACCAGCTTCTGACCGATATAGCGATCTGCATTGAAATCGGTTACCCAACCATCCTTGGTGCGGCGGTATTCTGCCGACTCATAGTAATAGTTGAGGATTTCTTCAGGCGTCAGGCCTTCGATTTCCGACGGATCAACCGAGCGGCCTTCTTCGGCACGCTGGGCACGCAGGGCCTGGGACTCTTCGTTTTCAAGAGCCATAAGCAGCGTGGTCGCCGGCAGTTTGCGGCGACGGTCGATACGGACATACAGAATGTCTTTCGCGTCGAATTCGAAATCGAGCCACGACCCGCGATACGGGATCACGCGCGCAGCAAACAGGTACTTGCCCGAGCTGTGGCTTTTGCCCTTGTCGTGGTCGAAGAAGACGCCCGGCGAGCGGTGCATCTGCGAGACGATAACACGCTCGGTGCCGTTCACGATAAAGGTACCGTGTTCGGTCATGAGCGGCATGTCGCCCATATACACGTCCTGTTCCTTGATATCGCGGATCGAACGGGCACCGGTATCTTCGTCAATATCCCAGACAACCAGACGCAGTGTCACGCGCAGCGGCGCGGCAAAGGTCATGCCACGCTGACGGCACTCCTCGGTATCGTATTTGGGCTGCTCCAGCTCATACGACACAAATTCGAGGGTTGCGCGCTCTGAGAAATCTTTAATCGGAAAGACGCTCTTGAACACTTCCTGGAGGCCGGCATCGTCCCGCTGCTCCCGCGGGGTACCAGTCTGCAAAAACTTGTCGTAAGAATTCTTTTGAACCTCAATCAGGTTCGGGAGCGGAGCGACTTCGCTGATCCGTCCAAAGCTCTTGCGGATGCGCTTTCGACCGGTAAAGGACTTATCCATCATCGTTCCTTTAATCGCGCCTCCCCACACCGTCGTAACTCGTTCGTCCCCGTGCCATTATGCAGAAAGCATACAGCACAACGACGCCCGAGCCCCGTACGGGGCGGGCGTTCACTTGATTATGACCGTGGATGTTATGTGACATCCAACATGAATGAGATCACTGATCCCTCGGCTGTCGACGCCGTCAAAGATAACCTCTGACCTAAACGGCCTTACGTTATGTACGATTACCTTTGGCAGCGTCAACCGTAAATTTCCTTTTCGCGTCCCGACAGTCCGGACACCCATTGCCCGCACCGCAGAGACGGATAGGTCGGCGACCCGAAGGCCGCCGACCCAAACCTTGGCAAGAAGCCGTCGATTACTTGAGTTCGACGGTTGCGCCAGCTTCTTCAAGCTGCTTCTTGATCGACTCGGCTTCGTCTTTCGACGCGCCTTCTTTAACAGCTTTCGGTGCGCCTTCGACCAGGTCTTTGGCTTCTTTCAGGCCAAGACCGGTGATTGCGCGAACTTCTTTGATGACGTTGATTTTCTTGTCACCAGCAGAAGCCAGGATAACGTCGAATTCGGTTTTTTCTTCTGCAGCAGCAGCACCGGCAGCAGCGCCACCAGCAGCAGCAACAGCAACCGGAGCAGCGGCGGAAACGCCCCACTCTTCTTCGAGCATTTTGGAAAGTTCTGCAGCTTCAAGAACGGTGAGCTTCGAAAGCTCTTCAACGAGTGCCTTAAGATCGGCCATTTGTATAAACTCCTAGGCTTGAACTTGGATAAGTTGGTAAATTGGGTTACGCGGCTTCGCCTTTTTCGGCGTATGCCTTCAGCACCTGGGCAATCTGGGCCGCCGGCTTGGAGGTCAGCGTAGCGATACGCTGTGCCGGGGTCTGGATCATACCCACCAGTTTCGCGCGCAGTTCGTCCAGCGACGGCAGTTCTGCCAGAGCTTTAACGCCCTGTTCGTCCAGAATCTGTTCACCGATGGCGCCAGCAACAAGAACGAGCTTGTCATTGGCTTTTGCGAACGTTGAGGCCACTTTCGCGACCGACGCAGGATCAGCCGAATAGGCGATCGCGGTCGGGCCGGTGAAGTGGTCTGCAAGACCAGCAAATTTGGTGCCTTCCAGAGCAAGTCGCGTAAGCCGGTTTTTGGTGACCTTGAAGCCCGCACCAGCATCACGCATCTGCGCACGAAGAGCGGTGATTTCCGCAACCGTCAACCCTTTGTACTGGGTAACGATAACGCCTTCCGCACCTTCGAACACTTCGCGCATTTCTGCTACGAACTGTGTTTTATCATCGCGGTTCACTTTAAGTCTCCGACATTGCTTATTGCCCTGAACCCCATGGGGGGTTCACAGACGTGACCAGTCCTTTCGAACCGGTCTGTGACGCCCGTCCGTTTGCCAGATGTCCAAGCCTTTTGTGATGCCCCGTTAACCGGGGAAAACTAAAAACCGGAACCTCTGCCTATGCAGGAGATTAAGAACGGCAGATACCGTTCACCTGCAGTCTGGGACAGACAGGTAGAGAGGATATTGCAACCCTCTCCGGTCCTGACCGGCCGCATGCGACCGGTCAGAATTCTTGAATTACTTCGATGCGATGTCCGCAATCGACAGTTTCACGCCAGCGCCCATGGTCGAGCTGATGGCGGCGCGCTGAAGGTATACACCTTTTGCGCCTGTCGGTTTTGCTTTGACGATCGCAGAAACGAATGCCTTGGCGTTTTCAACAAGCTGTTCTTCGCTGAAGGATGCCTTGCCGATACCGGCATGGACAATACCATTCTTTTCAGCGCGGAACTGAACCTGGCCAGCTTTGGCATCGGAAACAGCCTGGGCAACATCCATGGTCACGGTGCCGAGTTTCGGGTTCGGCATCAGGCCGCGCGGGCCCAGAACCTTACCGAGACGACCGACAACAGCCATCATGTCCGGGGTTGCAATAACGCGATCATAGTTCAGATCGCCTTTCTGCATTGCTTCCATCAGGTCTTCGGCACCCACAGCGTCCGCACCAGCTTTCTGGGCTTCTTCTGCTTTGGCGTCTTTTGCGAAGACGGCGACACGCATGGTTTTACCGGTACCATGCGGAAGCGAAACAACACCACGGACCATCTGGTCTGCGTGACGCGGATCAACACCAAGGTTCATTGCGATTTCAACGGTTTCGTCGAATTTCGCTTTTGCACCATCCTTGACGAGCTTGACCGCTGCGGTCAGTTCGTACTGGGTGTTACGGTCGATGCCCTCATAAGCCTGGGCAAGGCGCTTACCAGTCTTGGCCATCGTCTTACTCCACAACCTCGAGGCCCATAGCACGGGCAGAACCTTCGATCATCGACATCGCGCCTTCAACGTCAAATGCGTTGAGGTCAGCCATTTTGGCTTCCGCGATTTCCTTGACCTGTGCTTTGGTCACTTTACCGATGTAACCTTTACCGGTCGTACCGGAACCTTTCGGAATGCCTGCTGCCTTTTTCAGGAAGTAGGATGCCGGCGGGGTTTTGGTGACAAAGCTGAAGGAACGGTCGGAATAAACGGTGATGACGACCGGAATCGGCATCCCAGGTTCCATCTGCTGGGTCGCTGCGTTGAACGCCTTGCAGAATTCCATGATATTCACGCCGCGCTGACCAAGAGCCGGGCCGACAGGCGGCGACGGGTTGGCTTTGCCGGCGGGAATCTGCAGCTTGATATAGCCGTCGATTTTCTTCGCCATTAGAGTACCTCATTACAGAAGCGCGCGGTACGGTCATGGCTGACCTCCCGCGCTTTAAAAACTGCCTGCATCACGCAGACAGAAACTTCACTTGATAAGCTCGTTAAAGCTTTTCGACCTGGGTATATTCCAGCTCGACCGGGGTTGAACGACCGAAGATCGAAACCGACACCTTAAGGCGCGCACGTTCTTCATCAACCCCTTCGACGACACCGTTAAACGATGCAAACGGACCGTCGGAAACACGGACTTCCTCGCCAACCTCGAACGAAATGGTCGACTTCGGACGCTCGACACCTTCCTGCACCTGATGCAGGATGTGCTGGGCTTCCTTTTCGGAAATCGGCATCGGCTTACCACGGCTGCCAAGGAAATCGGTGACCTTGGCGGTGTTCTTCACCAGATGCCAGCTCTCATCCGTCAGGTCCATATTCAGCAGCACGTAACCGGGGAAAAACTTCCGCTCGGCATTGACCTTCGCACCGCGACGAACCTCGACAGTTTCTTCCGTCGGAACCAGGACCTCTTTGATTTCGCCCTCAAGACCTTTCTTGATGGACTGCTCGCGGATCGACTGGGCGACTTTTTTCTCGAAACCCGAATGGACGTGCAAAACGTACCAGCGATGCGCCATGACTTAACCCCCGACACCAAAGATCAACTGAACGCCCCAGGCGAGAAGCTGATCGACAACAAAAAAGAAAACAGACGCCAAGGCCACCATGACGAAAACCATGATGGTCGAAACGGTTGTTTCCTTGCGGGACGGCCACGAGACCTTTTTGGCCTCGGTGCGAACCTGCTGTACGAATTGTGCCGGCGACGTTTTAGCCATTGTCGGGGTTACACCGCTTTCAAAAATTCAATTCCAGGACCCGGGTAAATGGCAGGAGCGGAGGGACTCGAACCCACGGCCCTCGGTTTTGGAGACCGATGCTCTACCAACTGAGCTACACTCCTACAAGGTAATCAGAAAGTTGAATTTCTTCAGGTCTTTCCGACACAGTCCTGCCCGGGCGGCAGGGTGTGCGGGCGGCTTATATCCGCCCGCACATCAAAGATCAAGCACCCAATGGTGCAAATCTTCAAAAATTATTCGATGATTTTCGCAACAACACCCGCACCGACGGTACGACCGCCTTCACG